>NZ_QBJB02000013.1:0-95668 GCF_003057675.2 Pantoea sp. RIT413 | reverse complement strand
GTTGGATAGAATCTGTATTTATATGCGCGTTTCATGCTTTACATAATACGGCGCATTATGTAAGAAAATCAAGGAATGTTACGCAGTTACCGCGCTTATATCCCCGTCCGATTGGGCGAGGTCTTACGCGCAAATTGATAAGCGACGCTGCCGCAGGCAGCAAGATGCGGGCGCGATTCAGAAAAAGATGGATTGCCGCCCGGCTGGCTGGCAATTTACGCCCTCAGTCCGTATAACTGTCCCCTGTTTTTAACCCCGGATAAGCAAGATCGTTACTGATGATGAAAGATTCGCTGAGCCAGATTATCGCAGGTGAGCTGCAGGCACGCGCCGAACAGGTTGATGCCGCCGTACGCCTGCTGGATGAAGGGAATACCGTCCCCTTTATTGCACGTTACCGTAAGGAAGTCACCGGCGGGCTGGATGATACCCAGCTGCGCGCGCTGGAGAGCCGCCTGAGCTATCTGCGCGAGCTGGACGATCGCCGCCAGTCGATTCTGAAATCGATTGACGATCAGGGCAAACTCTCGCCGGAACTGGCGCAGGCTATCAACAGCACGCTGAGTAAAACCGAGCTGGAAGATCTCTATCTGCCTTACAAGCAGAAGCGCCGTACGCGTGGCCAGATCGCCATTGAAGCGGGCCTCGAACCGCTGGCTGACACATTGTGGAACGATCCCTCGCAGCAGCCGGAAGCGGTAGCTGCAGGCTTTGTGGATGCGGATAAAGGCGTGGCGGATACGCGCGCCGCGCTTGATGGCGCACGCTATATCCTGATGGAGCGGTTTGCCGAAGACGCCGCGCTGCTGGCAAAAGTGCGCGACTATCTGTGGAAAAACGCCCATCTGGTAGCACGTGTCGTTGAGGGCAAAGAAGAGGCGGGCGCTAAATTCCGCGACTATTTTGATCATCACGAAGCGCTGAGCAGCGTGCCTTCGCACCGCGCACTGGCGATGTTTCGCGGCCGCAACGAAGGCGTACTGCAGCTGTCGCTGAATGCCGATCCGCAGTCTGAAGAGGCGCCGCGTGAAAGCTATGGCGAAACGCTGATTGCCGATCACCTGGGTCTGCGCCTGAATAATGCGCCGGCTGACAGCTGGCGTAAAGCGGTGGTGAGCTGGACATGGCGCATCAAGGTGCTGCTGCATCTCGAAACCGAACTGATGGGCACCATCCGTGAACGGGCCGAAGATGAAGCGATTAACGTCTTTGCCCGCAATCTGCACGATCTGCTGATGGCCGCTCCGGCCGGTATGCGCGCCACAATGGGGCTTGACCCTGGCCTGCGCACCGGTGTGAAGGTTGCCGTAGTTGATGCGACCGGCAAACTGGTGGCCACTGATACGGTCTACCCGCACACCGGTCAGGCGGCGAAAGCGGCGGCGGCCGTCGCGGCGCTCTGTATAAAGCATCAGGTTGAGCTGGTGGCGATTGGTAACGGCACCGCTTCGCGCGAAACCGAGCGCTTTTTCCTCGATGTGCAGAAACAGTTTCCGCAGGTCAGCGCACAAAAAGTGATCGTCAGTGAAGCGGGCGCCTCCGTCTACTCCGCTTCGGAACTGGCGGCGCTGGAGTTTCCTGACCTCGACGTATCGTTGCGCGGTGCGGTCTCTATTGCCCGTCGCCTGCAGGATCCGCTGGCCGAGCTGGTCAAAATTGACCCTAAATCGATTGGTGTGGGCCAGTATCAGCATGATGTCAGTCAGAGTCAGCTGGCGAAAAAGCTGGATGCCGTGGTTGAAGATTGCGTTAACGCCGTTGGCGTCGATCTCAACACCGCCTCGGTCGCCCTGCTTACGCGCGTAGCGGGTCTGACGCGCATGATGGCGCAGAATATTGTGGGCTGGCGTGATGAAAACGGACGTTTTCAGAACCGTCAGCAGCTGCTGAAAGTGAGCCGCCTCGGACCAAAAGCGTTTGAACAGTGCGCCGGCTTTCTGCGCATCAATCACGGTGACAATCCGCTGGATGCCTCTACGGTGCATCCGGAAGCGTATCCGCTGGTGGAGCGTATTCTCTCTGCCACTGAGCAGGCGCTGGATGCGCTGATGGGAAATCCCGGCAGCCTGCGCAATCTGAACGCGCGCGACTTTACCGATGAACGCTTTGGTCTGCCTACCGTGACCGATATCATCAAAGAGCTGGAAAAGCCGGGCCGCGATCCGCGTCCTGAGTTCAAAACCGCGCAGTTTGCCGAAGGCGTGGAAACCATGAACGATCTGCTGCCCGGCATGATTCTGGAAGGCGCCGTGACCAACGTGACTAACTTTGGTGCCTTTGTGGATATCGGCGTGCATCAGGATGGGCTGGTGCATATCTCCTCTCTCTCCGATCGCTTCGTGGAAGATCCGCATCAGGTGGTGAAAGCAGGCGATATCGTGAAGGTCAAAGTCATGGAAGTGGATCTGCAGCGTAAACGTATTGCGCTCACTATGCGTCTGGATGAACAGCCGGGTGAGAGCAATGCACGCAGCGGTAGCCGACCTGCTGCCAGAGAACCGGTGCGCGCCGCAAATCCGGCCAAAGGGCGCGGCAAGCCTGCGCCTGCAGGCAACAGTGCCATGGGTGATGCGCTGGCTGCGGCTTTTGGTAAAAAGCGCTGATTTTAGCCTGCTAATCTGCCTGCAGCCGGCAAATGGCTGCAGGTAACAGGTTGCGAAATTGTCCCGTCAGGCTACGCTGAAAAAATCTGTGTGATCCACTGACCTTCCGCGTGGCCTGACAATCTGATGGATAAAATCAACGCCCTGCTCGATGAGATCTATGAAGGAGACCTGCCCGCCATCGCGCGCGAGCGTCTGCTGTCACATATTCGCGCCGCGCGCGACAGCGTGAAAATGCCACGCAAAGCGCACTGGGATGAGAAAGATGTGGTGCTCATCACCTACGCCGATCAGTTTCGTGAGCCGGAGCAGCCCACCCTCGCCAGCTTTACACGCTTTTATCAGCAGCACCTGCAGTCTGCTTTTAACCTGGTGCACCTGCTGCCATTCTTTCCCTACTCGTCCGATGATGGCTTTTCGGTTATCGACTACCACAAAGTCAATCCGATCTGCGGTGACTGGCAGCAGATTGCGGCGCTGCACAGCCAGACGCGGCTGATGTTCGACTTTGTCTGCAACCATATCTCGGCGCACAGCGCCTGGTTTCGTCACTATCTGGCGCAGGACCCGGGCTGGGATGATTTTTTTATCAGTATGCCGCCGGCCACCGATCTCAGCGCCGTGACCCGCCCGCGCACTTCGCCGCTGCTTACGCCTTTTACCCTGGCCGACGGCAGCACGCGCTATATCTGGACCACCTTCAGCGCCGATCAGATCGATCTTAACTTCGCCAGCCCGGATGTGCTGATCCGTATGATCGGCGTGCTGCTCGACTACCTGAAAAAAGGTGCGGATTATGTGCGGCTGGATGCGGTTGGCTATATGTGGAAAACGCCGGGCACGCGCTGCATTCACCTGCATAAAACCCATTTGCTGGTGAAGCTGTTCCGCGCCGTCGCCGATGTTGTTGCGCCGGGCACGGTGATCATCACGGAAACCAACGTGCCGCACCAGGATAACATCAGCTATTTTGGCCGCGGGGATGATGAAGCGCAGATGGTATATCAGTTTTCTCTGCCGCCGCTGGTGCTGCAGGCGATCCATGCCGGTTCAGCGCGCGCGCTGCGTCAGTGGGCCGCCTCGCTGACGCCCGGCAGCGGCAGCACCACCTTTTTTAACTTTCTCGCCTCGCATGACGGTATCGGCCTGAATCCGGCGCGTGGCATTCTGTCAGAGCCTGAAATTGTTGCCCTGGTGCGTGAGCTGGCGCTGGAAGGCGCGCTGGTGTCATATAAAAACAACCCCGACGGCACCACCAGCCCCTATGAAATCAACGTTACCTATCTCGATGCGCTTAACCATCAGACCGATGATGATGAGACGCGCCTGCGCCGTTTCCTGCTGGCGCACGCCATCCTGCTGGCGTTTCCGGGCGTGCCCGCGATTTATATTCAGAGCATCCTCGGCTCGCGTAACGATAACGAAGGGGTGCGCGCTGCCGGCCACAACCGCGCCATCAATCGCGAAAAATATAGCCTGCGTGAAATGGAGCAGTGGATCAGCGGCGGCGACTGGCTGCGTCAGCAGGTGTTTGAACGGCTGAGTGCGCTGATCCAGCTGCGCACCCGCCAGCCCGCTTTTCATCCCGATAACGCCATGACTCTGCTGGAGAGCGACAATGCAGTCCTGCTGTTTCGCCGCCACGCGCCAGATGAAGAAGGGCTGCTGTGCCTGTTTAACCTGAGCAGCCGTGAAATTACCGCCACGCTGCCGCAGGCGCGCCACTACCAGGATATCGTCAGCGGGCAAAAGGTGGACGGCAGCGCGCCGGTGACGCTCGCTGCCTGGCAGTTTATGTGGCTGCGTGGATAAACTGCGTCACGTGCCCGCAGAACGCCTCAGGATGTGAGATAAACGGCGCATGCGCTGCCTTTTCCATGACCACTGACGGGGAGCCGGGCCAGCGCGCATCCAGCTCGGCGGCAATACGTCGCGGTACCAGCCCATCCAGCGCCCCATAGAGGCGCAGAAACGGCACGCTAAGAGTGTCCAGCGTCGGGCGCAAATCGCTCTGCCGCAGAATCTCCAGCCCGCTCTGCAGCGCCGCAACTGACGGCATCGGCTGCGACAGCACCACCTCTTTCAGCTGACGCGCATCCTGACGCGCATTTTCTGTCCCCATGGTCTGTAATGCCAGAAAGCGCTCAACGGTGCGCCGGAAATCGTCACTGAGCTGCTGCTGAAAACCGGTCAGGGTGTCGGGCTTAATCCCCGGCCACTCCGCCTGCGCGGTAAAACAGGGCGAGGAGGCTACGCTGATCAATGCAGAAACGCGCGCCGGCTGCAGCAGCGCCAGCTGGCTGGCAACCAGCCCGCCCAGTGACCAGCCCAGCAGCGTGGCGCGTTCAGGCAGCTGCGGCAGCAGCTGTTGCGCCATCTGTATCAGCGTCAGCGGACCGGCCGCTGCGCTGCGGCCAAATCCGGGCAGATCCACCAGATGCAGGCGAAAATGGGGACTGAGTCGCGGAACAATGTGTTGCCACACTTCGGCATTCAGTCCCCAGCCGTGCAGCAGCACAAGATCGCGATCGCCCGCGCCCGTGGTGTGCCAGTAAAGCGAACTCATCGGTTACACTCCCGAAAAGTGAAAAAGAGGTCGCTATGCTATCAACCCCGGCCCGCTGCTGGCTATGCCATCTTCCGCTGCAGATTGCACACCACGGCTTGTGCACTCTCTGTCTGCATCAGCTGCCGCTCCTGCCGGCGCTCTGCCCCTGCTGCGGCCTGCCAGCCACTGCAGCGCAGCGCTGCGGTCGCTGCCTGCGTCAGCCGCCGCCGTGGCATCGCTTAACCTGCGTCAGCGATTACACTCCGCCGCTGAGTGACTGGGTACAGCAGCTGAAATTTTCCGGCGCGATCGCACTCAGGGTGATGCTGGCGCGGCTGCTTTTGTTAAAATTGTTAACAACGCGCCGGAATGAACCCGCTACAGCGTTCGATCTGGTGCTGAGCGTGCCGCTGCATCATCAGCGCGCCTGGCAGCGCGGCTTTAATCAGTCAGCGCTGCTTGCGCAGCCGCTCGCACGCTGGCTGAGGTGTGAGTATCGTGAAGGTGTCAGCCGGATACGTCGCGGCAGCACCCAGCATCAGCTTAATGCCCGCGCGCGCCGTCATAATCTGCGCAGCGCGTTCCGCCTTGAAATGCCGGTGCAGGATCGCCATATCCTGCTGATTGATGATGTGGTCACCACCGGCAGCACCGTAGCGGAGATCAGCCGCCTGCTGCAGGCTGAGGGCGCCGCCAGCATCCATATTGGCTGCCTGTGCCGTACCTTGTAGAGCGTCGGTGTTGGGCGTATTATAACCAGGTAATTTAGTCAACTATTGAGCAATCGCCATGATCCGTATTACTGATACTGCGCAAGAGCATTTCGCAAAACTGCTGTCAAAACAGGAAGATGGCACCCAGATCCGCGTATTCGTTATTAACCCGGGTACGCCAACCGCCGAGTGCGGCGTCTCCTACTGCCCGCCTGACGCGGTAGAAGCAACGGATACCGAACTGAAGTTTGATAAACTCTCTGCCTATGTGGATGAGCTGAGCGCACCCTATCTTGAAGATGCAGAAATTGACTTCGTTACGGATAATCTCGGCTCTCAGCTGACCCTGAAAGCGCCAAACGCGAAAATGCGTAAAGTTTCTGACGATGCGCCGATGGCAGAGCGGGTCGAATATCTGCTGCAGGCGCAGATCAATCCGCAGCTGGCCAGCCACGGCGGCCGCGTGTCGCTGATGGAGATCACCGATGACGGCATCGCCGTGCTGCAGTTTGGCGGCGGCTGTAACGGCTGCTCGATGATTGATGTCACGCTGAAAGATGGCATTGAGAAAGAGCTGCTGGCTGCCTTCCCGGAGCTGAAAGGGGTTCGCGATCTCACTGAACACCAGCGCGGCGAACACTCCTACTACTGATAGTTTATGCGGCAGCGCCCTGCGCTGCCGCGGTTTTACTACGCTTTACGCGCCTCGCTTACCGTTTTCAGCAGTTTCTTCACGCCCTTATCCGCAAACGCCTCTTCCAGCGTAAAGCTCCACTTGCGTCGCCAGTTAGGATACTCATCTGTTGTGCCCGGCACGTTAACCGGCGTTGTCATGCCCATCCAGTCCTCCGGCTGCAGGCCCAGCAGCGTGCTGCGGGTAAGCGCCAGAAAGCGATGGATAGCCTGATTAAAGGCTGGCGTCAGCGCCTGTTTTTCCGCCTGCTTTGCACTGCGCGCCGGCATGGCCCCGGCCTGATGCAGCGCATCCAGCAGCGCCTGTTTCTGTTCCACGCGCTGCGCCTGCAGCGACTGCAGCGTACTGCCTTTATACATACCCAGCTTCTCGCCCAGTGCCAGATCCTCCGCCTGCCAGAAGCCGCTCAGCGTCGGCAGATCGTGCGTGCTGGCACTGGCGATGGACTGCGGCGGATAGCTGTCGGGCAGGCGATAGCGCCCCTCTTTTTCCTGCTCGAAGAACAGTACTTTCCAGGAGAAAACCCCGCTGTCGCGCAGCAGTTTGACAATTTCCTGCGGCACGGTGCCGAGATCTTCGCCAATCACCATGCAGCGCATCCGCTGGCTCTCCAGCGCCAGCACCGCCAGCAGATCCTCTACCGGATAGGAGACGTAGGCGCCTTTATCCGCACCTTCCCCATGCGGGATCCACCACAGTCGCAGCAGCGACATCACATGGTCGATGCGCAGCGCGCCGCAGTCGCGCATATTCGCGCGCAGCAGGTCGATAAACGGCTGATAGCCACGCGCGCGCAGCACGTGCGGATCGAGCGGCGGCAGCCCCCAGTTTTGTCCCAGCGGTCCCAGCGGATCGGGCGGCGCGCCGACCGAAGCGCCAAGTTTATATAGCTGCGGATCCTGCCAGGTTTCGGCACTATGTTCAGCCACACCTACCGCCAGGTCGCGGTAAAGCCCCACCGCCATACCCAGCTCCTGACTGCGCTGCCAGCAGTCACTGAACTGCTGATGCGCCAGCCACTGCAGCCAGCTCCAGAAGCCAATCTCCTCTTCATGCTGCGCGCACCAGGCCTGGACTTCCGGCTGCGCGGCACTGCGTAAACCCTCCGGCCAGGTTTCCCAGCCCCACCCCTGCTCATCCTGCCCGCTGCGCTCAGCCAGAATGCCATCAAACGCAGCCTGATAACGCAACGCGTCGCCGCCCGCCGTCAGAAACGCCTGGTAATCCGCTTCCTCTGCCGCCTGCAGCTGATACTGCTGCCAGGCCAGACGCAGCGCCTCCAGCTTGAGTGCCGCCACTGCCGCATAGTCAACTGCCTCCACCGCGCGCGCCTTCTCCAGCGCCTTGCGGGTTTTCGCACTCTTCCACCAGCGCTGTGCCGCGGCGCTCTGCTGAAATGCTGCCACCTGGCTGACGTCAATATAGAGAATATTCAGCCAGCGGCGCGACGCCGGGCTGTAGGGGCTGGCGAGATCGGGCTGAGCCGGATAGAGCGCATGCAGCGGGTTAAGGCCAATAAAGTCGCCGCCGTGCGCCGCTACCTGCTCCAGCATCCGTTTTAAATCGCCAAAGTCACCGATACCCCAGTTCTGCTCTGAGCGCAGCGTATAGAGCTGCACCAGCGCACCCCAGCGTTTTTCTCCCTGTGCCAGCGGTTCAGGCAGGTAGCAGCGACGCGGCGCAATAATCAGGCGCGACTGCCACTCCTGACGCCCTTTACGCAGGCTGAGCTGATGATAGCCCTGCGTCAGACGCGGCGGCAGCGTCAGCATCTCGCCACCCTGTACCGTGCCGCTGTGGCTTTTGCCCTGCTCAGTGGTCAGCTGCCAGGTAAATTCACCTTTGCCACCCACCGCAAGCTCGCGCCGGGCGCGTGCCACAAAGACCTGCACCGGCGGCACCGGCGGCGCTTTACCTGCCGGCGCCTCCATTACCGCCAGCAGCGCCTCTTTGGTCTCATCGCTGATGGTTTCCTTTTCCCCTCTGGCATTCACAAAACGCAAGGCAATTCCCGCCGCTTCTGCGGCCTGATCCAGTTTATTGAGAGACATCAACGCTCCTTTCGCGTCCGGGCTGGCGGATAGAGATCAAAAGGATAAGTAAAGTCGCGCCTGGTGAAAAAAGCGACCGGATCGGAAGGGAGAGGGAAAAAATAGCTGCCGGACGCGTGGCCCGGCGCAGGATCAGCAGAGTTCGAGATGGACCTCATGCTGCTCAATCACTTTAAGCACGCTGGCGGGAGGCTTCTGATCGGTAAACATGTAATCAATCAGTCCCATATTGCCCAGATTGACCATAGCGTTACGCCCGAACTTTGAGTGATCCACAACCAGCATTACGCAGCGCGAATTGTCGATGATGGCTCGTTTGGTCCGGACTTCATGGTAGTCAAACTCCAGCAGCGAGCCATCCATATCGATGCCGCTGATACCGAGAATGCCGTAGTCGAGGCGGAACTGCGAGATAAAGTCGAGCGTGGCTTCGCCCATGATCCCGCCGTCACGCGTGCGCACTTCTCCGCCGGCGATGATCACCCGGAAATCGGGCTTGCCCATCAGCAGAATGGCAACGTTAAGGTTGTTCGTGACAATCCGCAGATCGTTATGGTTCAGCAGCGCATGGGCAACCGCTTCGGGTGTAGTACCGATATCAATAAACAGCGTTGCGCCATCCGGGATCTGACTGGCCACGCGTGCGGCGATGCGTGCCTTTTCTGCCGACCACATCATTTTACGATCCTGCCAGGCGGTATTTTCCGAACTGGAGGGCAGCGCCGCGCCGCCGTGATGGCGCTGAATTTTATTCTGATCGGCCAGATCGTTTAAATCCCGGCGGATGGTCTGCGGACTGACCGCAAAATGCTCAACCAGCTCTTCCGTACTGACATACCCCTGACGCCGGACCAGATCGATAATGGCGTCATGACGTTGCGTCTGCTTCACATCTCTCTCCTCGGCTTGCAGCCGTGTTCTTTTTATCTCTGATGACGGGCAGCGTGGCGCGTATCCACAAACGCCATAGCCAGCCCGACCAGCAGGCCGGTCACGTGCGCGGCATTAGCAATTGCCAGACCAAATGCGCCGTACCAGCCAATTACCAGCCATACAATAGCGAAACCAATCAGTCCGCGCTCCAGATAAATACCGCTTTCGGGATCGCGCTCGCCGCGCAGCCAGCAATAGCCCATCAGCGCATAGACCACACCCGAAAGACCGCCAAACAGCACGCCGCTGAATTTGGCCTGCATCCAGCCGCTGAGCAGCGCAGAGATCAGCATAATCACAAACAGCTTGCCGCTGCCGAGTCGCTTCTCGACCGCTCCGCCGAGATACCACCACCACATCAGGTTAAACAGGATATGCAGCAGCGAAAAGTGCAGCAGCGCATGGCTGAACCAGCGCCAGACCTGAAAATATTGCGAGGCGTCAGCCGGCCAGCCCAGCCAGGCCAGCGCGACATCATCACCCGCAATCTGCATCAGAATAAACACCGCGACGCAGAGCGCCATCACCGAAAGCGTCAGCGGTCCGGCGCGTTCGCGAATAGTGGCCCAGACGTTGCTGCGCTCATAGTGCAGCCCGCTGCGGGTGCTGCCGCTGCGCCAGCTGGCCGCCTGATAGCGCGGGTGATTAGGGTCGCGAACGAATTGCGCAAGTTCGTTTTCGACCATCTGCAGCTGGCTCTCGTCATCCAGCACGATCACAAAGTGACTTTCCTGCTCTATGCGCAGCGTCACACCGCGCGTCGCCATATAATCCACAAACGCCTGCGCGGTGCGGGCGTGGCTGAACCGGGTAATACGCATCATGCTGCGCTCTCCTTAAGGTGGCGGGTCAGAGACTACCGGTCGCGGTCTGCGCAGGAAACGCTGCACGCCAGGCGTCAAACCCGCCATCAATGCTGTACACCTCACTGAAACCCTGCCCCAGCAGAAACTGCGCGGCGCCTTTGCTGCTGTTGCCATGATAACACATCACCAGCACCGGCAGATCGCGGCGCGCCTGCGCGATAAAGTCCGCCAGGTTGTCATTGGAGAGATGCTGCGCGCCAGCGGCATGTCCCAGGGCGAAACTCTGTGGATCGCGAATATCGACCAACTGCGCGCCCTGCGCCAGCTGCGTGTTTGCCTGCTGAACGTTAATACACTCGAAGGTTTCCATCGTTATCTCTCATTTAGCTGTTCTGTTTGCGCCTAGTTTACCCTGAGAAACAGGTGCCATAACCTGATAAAGAAAAGGGTTATCTGTTTTTTTTCCTGCCGGAATGTTAGCTGCATCACGCAGGAATGTTTTTATTGCGTTAAAGACTGGCGAAAATGTTGGTTTCCGATTATTATTACGCTCGAAAACGAACATTTTAGAACTATTCCGAACATCGGAGGAGATGACGTGGAAACCAAAGACCTGATCGTGATCGGCGGCGGCATCAACGGAGCCGGCATTGCAGTGGACGCTGCAGGACGCGGACTGTCTGTGCTGATGCTGGAGGCGCGGGATCTGGCGTGTGCCACCTCCTCCGCCAGTTCCAAACTGATTCACGGCGGCCTGCGCTACCTTGAACACTACGAGTTTCGTCTGGTTGGCGAAGCGCTGGCCGAGCGTGAAGTGCTGTTAAAAATGGCGCCGCATATCGCTTTCCCGATGCGCTTCCGCCTGCCGCACCGCCCGCACCTGCGTCCGGCGTGGATGATCCGTATGGGCCTGTTTATGTATGACCGCCTCGGCAAGCGCACTACGCTGCCGGGCAGTAAAGGTCTGCGCTTTGGCGCGGAGTCGGCGCTGAAGCCGGAAATTACGCGCGGTTTTGAATATTCCGACTGCTGGGTGGATGATGCCCGCATGGTGGTGCTGAACGCGCAGGAAGTTGAGCGTAAAGGTGGCGAAGTGCGCACCCGTACCCGCGTTAACCGCGCATGGCGTGAAGGCGGCATGTGGATGGTTGAGGCAGAAGAGGTCGATACCGGCAAAATTCTGACCTGGCGCGCTAAAGGCCTGGTTAATGCGGCCGGCCCGTGGGTTAAACAGCTGTTTGACGACGGCCTGAAGCTGAAATCCCCTTATGGCATTCGCCTTATTAAAGGCAGCCATATCGTGGTGCCGCGCGTGCACACCGAAAAGCAGGCTTATATTCTGCAGAACGAAGATAACCGTATCGTGTTTGTTATTCCGTGGATGGATGAGTTCTCTATCATCGGTACCACCGACGTTGAGTACAAAGGCGATCCGAAAAACGTTAAAATTGATGAGGAAGAGACGCGCTATCTGCTGAAGGTGTTTAACGCGCACTTCAAAAAGCAGCTGACCTCAGATGATATCGTCTGGAGCTACTCCGGCGTGCGTCCGCTGTGTGATGATGAGTCAGATTCACCGCAGGCGATCACCCGTGACTATACGCTGGACGTGCGTGATGATAACGGCGGGGCGCCGCTGCTGTCGGTGTTTGGCGGCAAGCTGACTACCTATCGCAAGCTGGCAGAGCATGCGATGGAGAAACTGGCGAAGTACTACCCGAACGCCGGCCCGGCCTGGACAAAAAATGCCGTGCTGCCGGGTGGTGATTTCTCCGGTACGCGTGAGGACTACGCTGCCGGTCTGCGTCGCCGCTATCCCTTTATCAGCGAAAACATGGCGCGGCACTATGCCCGCACCTACGGCAGTCGCACCGAAATGCTGCTTGAGGGTGCCACCAGCCTGACCGATCTGGGCGAGAATTTTGGTCATGAGTTCTATGAAGCTGAACTGCGTTATCTGGTCAAAAACGAGTGGGTACGTGAACTGGATGATGCTATCTGGCGCCGTACCAAGCAGGGTATGTGGCTGAACACGGCCCAGCAGGCGCGCATCAGCGAATGGCTGGCGCGCAACAGCCAAAAGCCGGCGCTTTCGCTCGCATCGTAAGGTCTGCTTCCCGCTTTACCGACCCCGCACCCGCTGCGGGGTTTTTTATGTCGCCGGATAACCGATTCAGGAAGAGCGTGCAGGGATAACAGGACAGCGCCGCTGCCCCACAGAAGCGGCAGCGGCGCTGGCACAGAGCAGCAATCAGAGTCCGGCGTGTTCGCGGATATATTTGCGCGCTTTTACCGCATATTCAAACGGGTTGGCGATAGCCGGATCCTGCTCCGCCTCTACCACCATCCAGCCTTTATAGCCTGCCTCGTCGAGAATTTTAAACACCGGCGCGAAATCGATCGCACCATCTCCCGGCACGGTGAAGGTGCCTTTCTTCACGCCATCAAGAAACGACAGGGATTGCCCGCGCACTTCAGCTACCACTTCGTCGCGCACATCTTTCAGATGCACGTGGAAAATACGCGGCAGATGCGTGGTCAGTACGTCCAGCATCGCCTGCTGCGATCCTTCAGAGTAGTAAATATGGCCGGTATCATAGAGCAGGCCTACGCTGTCGTGGGTCAGCGCCATAAAACGGTCAATCTCTTCCGGCGTCTGGATCCCGGTTCCCATATGGTGGTGCAGCGTCACGCGCATGCCCTTTTCTGCGGCAAGCTGCGCCAGTTCGTTATAGCCTTCCGCCGTCAGGCGCCACTCTTCGTCACTGAACACCGGTTTCTGCTCAAACACGGCCAGCGTGGTACCCTGAATACTTTTGCTCTGCTCTGAACAGCCGATAACGCGCGCGCCCATCGCATGCAGGAAGTTCATATGGTTGATGAACTCATCGATGGTCTTCGCCTTATCGCCGTTAGCAAAAAAGGTGCTGAACCACGCGTTGCAGATCTCAATGCCGCGGATATCGAGCATCGGTTTCAGAATCGCCGGATCGCGCGGGTATTTACTGCCGACTTCGCTGCCGGTAAAACCGGCCAGCGCCATTTCACTGACCGTCTGCTGGAATGTGTTCTCTTTGCCCAGATCGGGCATGTCGTCATTGGTCCAGCCGATCGGCGCTATCGCCAGCTTTACATTCTCTTTGTTCATCTTCAGATCCCGGAATCAGGGCGGCGGAGCAGCCGCGCCGCCGCAAAAAAAGTAGCAGGTTATTTGCTGTAGAATGCCGGACGCGGTGGCATTTCAACCGGCTCAATCGCGCCGCTGTTCTGTGCTTTCAGGCAGGCGTCAGCTGCTACTGAAGCGGCAAAGCCATCCCATGCGGAAGGTCCGGTAAGCTCACCGGCTTTAACATCGTTGATAAACGCCTGCAGCTCGACGTCATAGGCGTCGATAAAGCGATCTTTCCAGTCGGTCAGCAGCGGCGTACCGAGGCGCGCATTTTTACGCGTCTGGATCGCCGACGGTTCTGGCAGACGGGCGATGCCCTCTTCTCCCACCACTTCACACTGGATATCGTAGCCATAGGCGCAGTTCACGAAGATCTCCACATCGATGCGGATCCCTTTCTGCGTTTCAAACAGCACAATCTGCGGATCTTTCAGCTGCGCATGCGATTTTGACGTTACGCGCGGAAAGACCACCTGCACCGATTTATAGTCATCCTCCGTCAGCCAGCGCAGCACATCCAGCTCGTGGATCAGCGTGTTGGTGATGGCCATGTCGGTGGTGTAGTTCTCACCCACGCTCTGATTACGGTGCGCACAGTGCAGCATCAGCGGTTCGCCAATTTCACCTTCAGTAATCACTTTTTTCAGGGCGCGGTAGCCCGCGTCATACGGGCGCATAAAGCCCACCTGCACCAGCCGTTTGCCATGCTGAATTTCCGCATCCACAATACGGCGGCAGCCTTCCGCACTCATCGCCAGCGGCTTTTCACAGAATACCGGCTTGCCGGCAGCGATAGCCGCCAGGGTAAACTTTTCATGCGTCGGGTCCCAGGAGGTCACCAGAATGGCGTCAACCTCCGGCGAGGCGATCACCTGATGACCATCCTGATAAACCTCCGCGCTGATATTCAGCCGCTGCAGCGCCGCCCGGGCCCCCTCAACGTTGATGTCGGAAACCGCCACCACTTTTGCGCCCTGCAGTACGTTGTTACAGCGACGGATATGCTCCTGACCAATTGCACCGGTCCCGATTACCCCGAGTTTGAGCGTCATGATTACACCTGTAGAGTCAGATAAGAGATAAGACGGCCGATCTGCGCCGGCCAGAAGCGTTAATATTTACGTGCCTGCTGAATGTGCTGATTCAGCTTGTCAGCGACCTGCTGCGTACGCTCAGATTCAGAGGTTTGCGCCACGCCAACGTTCCACCAGCTGAAATATTTGTGCACCATGGTTTTTGGCAGCACTTTGATATCAATCAGGGTGGAGACGCTTTGCTGCTGTGCGTCGGCCAGCGCCGCCTTCAGCTGCTCAAGCGTGGTGACGCGGTAGGTTTTGCAGCCGTACCCGGCGGCAATGGCCGCAAAGTCCACCGGCACAAAGCCGCCATCGAGCCGCCCCCCTTCCGGATTACGGAAGCGGAATTCGGTCGTAAAGCTGTCCATACCGTGTTCCATCTGCAGGTTGTTAATGCAGCCGTTGGTCATGTTATCCAGCAGGATGACGTTGATCTTCGCGCCCTCCTGAATCGACGTCACCAGCTCTGAGTGCAGCATCATGAAAGAGCCATCACCGACCATGGCATAGACCTCACGCTGCGGCTGGGCCAGCTTTGCCCCCAGCGCGGCGTTGACTTCATAACCCATGCAGGAGTAGCCATACTCCACGTGATAGTCGTTGTAACTGCGGGTGCGCCAGACGCGCTGCAGGTCGCCCGGCAGGCTGCCCGCTGCGGCCACAATGACCGCGTCATCCGGCAGCTGCTCGTTCAGCGTGCCGAGCACGCTACTCTGCGTCAGCACGGATTGAGTAAGACGCTGAAATTCGGCAAACAGCGCGTCGCGATCGATATGGTCAGCAATTTCCGGAACGAAATCATCGCTGTTCCAGGTAGCAGCATAGACGCGCTGCGTCTCCTGCCGCAGCTGACGCTGCGCCTCTTCTATCTGATCGCCCCAGTGGCTTTCAAAGCCCTGCAGCTGCTGCGCCAGCGCGGTCAGCCCTTCGCGCGCATCGGCGAGCAGCTGCACGCCATCGAGCTTGTAGCTGTCGAAGTTGCTGACGTTAAGATTAAGGAAGCTGACCTCCGGATGGCGGAAAATCCATTTTGACGCGGTGGTGAAGTCGGTATAGCGGGTGCCGATACCGATAACCAGATCGGCCTCTTTCGCCAGCAGGTTAGCGGCCAGAGAGCCGGTTTCCCCCACGCCCCCCAGGTTCAGCGGATGTTCGGAACTCAGCGTGCCTTTGCCCGCCTGCGTTTCCGCAAACGGAATCGCGAAGCGCTCAGCAAATTTCAGCAGCGCCTCGCCCGCTCCGGAGTATTTGACGCCACCGCCCACGACAATCAGCGGCTTGTGCTTGCGCGCAATCAGCGCCAGCGCAGCCTCAAGCTGCGCAGGAGAAGGAAGGCGGCGATCGAGCCGATGCACGCGCTTCTGAAAGAAGTAGTCCGGGAAATCCCACGCTTCGCCCTGTACATCCTGCGGCAGGGCGAGCGTCACTGCACCGGTTTCGGCGGGATCGGTCAGCACGCGCATGGCGTTAATACAGGCGGACATCAGCTGCTCCGGGCGGCTGATGCGATCCCAGTATTTGCTGACGGCGCGGAAAGCATCATTGGTACTGATACTTAAATCGTGGCTCTGCTCAATCTGCTGCAGCACCGGATCGGGCTGACGGGTCGCAAACACATCGCCGGGGAGCAGCAGCAGCGGAATACGGTTGGCCGTGGCGGTTGCCGCAGCGGTAATCATGTTGGCCGCGCCCGGGCCTACCGACGAGGTACAGGCGATAATCTGACGGCGCAGCGACTGTTTGGCAAAGCCGGTCGCAGCATGCGCCATACCCTGCTCGTTGCGTCCCTGATACACAATCAGATCGCCGCTATCCTGCTCCAGCGCCTGACCCATACCGAGTACGTTACCGTGGCCGAAAATAGCGAACACGCCTTTCACAAACTTGCTCTCTGCGCCATCGACATTCAGATATTGATTATCGAGAAACTTCACCAGCGCCTGTGCCGTTGTCAGTCTGATCGTGCCCATATCTCTTTTCCTTTACTTGCCGGCATCCGCAGAGGAGCCTCGCGACCCGGAGCAGGTTGTCTGGCTGCCCCGCGCATAAGTGAAACATGCGGCGATTATAAACAAATATTTTTTCCATAAAATAAAATTACAGAAGAAACATTTCATTTTGCGATGGAGATCAAATTCAGCAGAGTAAAGTGGCTGAGCAGCCGTTTCTGCGTGGCTAAAGTGGAACGAAGCCAGAAAGCGTGGCGCGGTTATGAACTTTTGTTTCACCCAAAGAGCTTCTGCTATTTACCTGATATTTCCTGCGATCGGCTTCACAGCCCGGAGATGCCGCGCCTGTTTACGACGTTACCCCTGCTCTGTTGCGCAGAGCGGTAATTTTACCTGGCTCACAAAATAAAGATGTATGTTTCATTTTATGTTGTTTATGAAATATTCATTCCTCATACTGATTTTCCAGCCAGTCAGGCATTCTGAGAACCCGACAGCAGCGCACCCGACACGGGTGATGATGTTCGTGCCTGCTTATCACAGAAGGAAACTATAGGTATGAGTACACAACAGAAGCGGCTTGATGTGATTTGTATCGGACGCATCGCCGTTGATCTCTATGGTCAGCAAATCGGTTCGCGCTTAGAGGATATGACCAGCTTTAATAAATATCTGGGTGGATCCTCAGGCAACGTGGCGTATGGCACAGCCATCCAGGGGCTGAAATCTGCGATGCTGGCGCGCGTCGGCGATGAACATAACGGCCGTTTTTTACGTGAAGAGCTGCAGCGCGTCGGCTGTAACACTGACGGCCTGATCACCGATAAAACGCGTCTGACCGGACTGGTGATCCTCGGCATTAAAGATGAAGAGACCTTTCCGCTGATCTTCTATCGCGATAACTGCGCGGATATGGGACTGGTGCCGGATGATATTGAGGAGGCGTTCATTACCTCTTCACGCGCGGTCGCGATTACCGGCACGCACCTTTCCCATCCGGATACCCGCGCCGCCGTGCTGAAAGCGCTGGATATTGCCCGTCGCAACGGGCTGCGTACCGCGCTGGATATCGACTATCGGCCGGTATTGTGGGGCCTGACCTCACTGGGCGACGGTGAGACGCGCTTTATTGAATCGGGCCAGGTGACCCGCCAGCTGCAGGAAGTGCTGCACTATTTTGACCTTATCGTCGGCACCGAAGAGGAGTTTCACATTGCCGGCGGCAGTACCGATACGCTGACGGCGCTGAAAAATGTGCGCCAGGCAAGCCAGGCCACGCTGGTGTGCAAGCGCGGTCCGCTGGGCTGCGTGGTGTTTGAGGGCGATATTCCGGACAGCTGGGAACAGACCCGGCTGCAGAGCGGCGTGCAGGTTGAAGTGCTGAACGTACTGGGTGCGGGCGATGCATTTATGTCCGGTCTGCTGCGCGGCTGGCTGAACGATGAGAGCTGGGAGCAGGCGTGTCGCTACGCGAATGCCTGTGGCGCGCTGGTGGTGTCGCGGCACGGCTGCGCGCCGGCAATGCCTACTAAAGCGGAGCTGGATGATTTCCTCAGCCGCGACCGTGAGGTTAAACGACCAGATCGCGATACGCGCCTTACTCACCTGCACCGGGTCACCACGCGCCGGCAGCAGTGGCCGGAGCTGAATGTGTTCGCCTTTGACCACCGTAAACAGCTGGCCGATATGGCGCTGGAAGCGGGCGTCAGCGAGACGCGCATTCCGCAGTTGAAACTGCTGCTGCTGCAGGCGGCGCAGGAGGCGGCGGCAGAAGCAGGCCTGAATGAAAAGAGCGGCATTCTGGCCGATACCACCTACGGGCAGAAAGCGCTGAACGCAATTACCGGCAAAAAGTGGTGGATTGGTCGGCCGATTGAGCAGCCCGGATCGCGGCCGCTGCGCCTGGAGCATGGCAATATCGGCTCGCAGCTGATCGACTGGCCGGCGGAGCACGTGGTGAAGTGCCTGGTGTTTTACCATCCGCACGACAGCGCTGAGCTGCGCGATGAGCAGGATGCGCTGCTGCTGGATGTCTGGCGCGGCTGTAACAAGAGCGGGCATGAGCTGCTGGTAGAGGTGATCCTGCCGGAGAGCAATCCGGATCACAACGAGTCTTACTATCATGAGATGCTGAGCCACTTCTACAGCCTCGGCATTCAGCCCGACTGGTGGAAACTGCCGCCGCTCTCTGCAGAGAGCTGGCAGGCGATAGGTGCGCTGATTGAACAGCAGGATCCGTACTGTCGCGGCATACTGCTGCTTGGCCTGGACGCGCCGGAAGATAAGCTCAAGGCGGGCTTTGCCGCGGCGGCGCAGGCTGAGTGGGTAAAAGGATTTGCCGTCGGGCGCACCATCTTTGGTCAGCCTTCACGTCAGTGGCTGAAAGGCGAGCTGGATGACCAGACGCTGATTGAGACGGTAAAAGGCAACTATCTGCGCCTGATTGGCTACTGGCGCGCGGCGCGCGGTTAGATCCGGCGGGCATTGTTTCCGCACACCCTCTCCCCTGGCGGAGAGGGTGCAACCCTCTGCTTTAGCTCTTTCCCGTGCCTCTCTCTTTCCGGCCTCCGATAACTTCACCGCAAACCGTACTGCCGCCACGCGGTTTTGTGAGGTATTGCATAATCCAATGAAATAGATGCGCTGCTGATGACAATTGAATGAAATTTTCCATCCATCTGGTACTATAGCGCTCATTATCCAGCCATTTTTCTTTTGTTAACGGGCCGAAGCAATGACCAATAATCCAACCCAGCTCACTCTGCTACAGGACGATATCCGTCGTCGCTACGAGACGCTGAGCAAGCGTCTGAAGCAGGTGGCTCGTTATATTCTCGATAACAGCAACAGCATCGCTTTTGATACCGTCGCCTCTATCGCTCAGCAGGCTGATGTACCGCCCTCCACGCTGATCCGTTTTGCCAACGCTTTTGGCTTCAGCGGCTTCAATGAAATGAAACAGGTGTTTCGTCAGCATCTGATGGAAGAGACCGTTAATTATACCGAGCGCGCGCGCCTGTTTCGCCAGACGGCCACCGATGACAGCGCCAGCTCGCCGGAAAGCCCGATGGAGATCCTCAACGTCTTCACCATGGTTAACAGTCAGGCGCTGCAGCAGCTGGCGATGCAGATAAACCCTGAACAGCTCAACAAAGCGGTACAGATGCTGAATGAGGCGGAGAATATCTACATTATTGGCCTGCGCCGCTCCTTCAGTGTGGCTTCTTATCTGGTGTATGCGCTGCGTCACCTTGAGCGCCGCGCGTTCCTGATTGACGGTCTCGGCGGCATGTTTGCCGAGCAGCTGAGCATGGTGAATCCCAAAGATGTGGTGATCGCTATCAGCTACTCGCCCTACGCCCGCGAAGCCGTTGAGCTGGTCGAGCTGGGCGCCCGACGCGGCGCGCATCAGATCGCTATCACCGACAGTCAGGTCAGCCCGCTGGCCGCCTTCAGCGACGTCTGTTTTGTGGTTCGTGAAGCGCAGGTCGATGGATTCCGTTCTCAGGTTGCTTCACTCTGCCTGGCGCAGACGCTGGCCGTGTCGCTGGCGCTGACTAACAGCAGCGAGCCGGAATAACTGCACCCATAAAAAAGGGCAGCGCACTGGCTGCCCTTTTACCCTCCATACCGCGACTCAGCGGCTGCGTGGATAGCTATCGCTGTTTACCCAGGCGTGATCTTTCTCCCAGGTAAATTTCCACTGCCGTACCGGTCCCGCCATCACGTTGAGATAGTAGTTGTCATAGCCCGCCAGCGTGGCGACCGGGTGGTAACCGCGTGGCACCATGACCACATCGCGATTGCCGGGCGCCATACAAACATCCAGCGAGCGATCGTCGGTATAGACCCGCTGCATAGCAAAACCGGGTTCCGGATCAAAGCGATGGTAATAGGTCTCCTCCAGATAGGTCTCATCCGGGCTCGCTTTATCATCATGCTTATGGCTTGGCCAGGAGCTGGTCGCTCCTTCACCGGTATAAACCTCCACCACCAGCAGGCTGTCCGCCGCTTTGTTATCCGGCAGAATATTATGCACCAGACGCTGGTTACGTCCTTTGCCGCGATGCTCAATGCCCACGTCTTCCGGCGGGATGAGCCGGGCCGGCAGGTCGCCATGTCCCGGCGCGCTGCATACGGCCAGCTCAAGATCGGTTTCTGCGGTGATCTCCGCCTGATCGTGGTGCGGCACATAGACTGACCACGGGGGAGTCCGCTCAAACGGCGACATGCGCTTGCCAATACCGGCAAAGGCAGCGTGACGGGTTTTAACCGACGCCCGCCCGGCGACCAGCACCAGGCAGAGCTCTTTCTCACCGCTCTGCAGCGTCAGCGTCTCGCCCTGCTTTAGCAGGTAAGCCGCAAAGCCAACATATTCCCAGCCTGCGCTCTGCGGCGTGACGTGCTGAATACGACCGCTGCTGTCAGGCTGCTGTGCTTTTGAAATCAGGGACATGCTTTCCTCCTGTGACCGCCTCAACCCAGCGTAGGCATACTGAATTCCGATACGGTCTGCTGGCCGCTGGGCCAGCGTACGGTGGCAGTTTTCATCCGCGTATAGAAACGTACGCCATCCGGGCCGTGCACATTCAGCGCACCAAACACGGAACGTTTCCAGCCGCCAAAGCTGTGGAACGCCATAGGAACCGGCACCGGAACGTTTACGCCCACCATGCCCGCCTCGACGTTCTGAATAAACTCGCGCGCGGTGTGGCCATTGCTGGTAAAGATGGCGCTGCCGTTACCAAACTCATGGCTGTTAACCAGCTGCAGCGCGCTGCTGAAGTCGCTGGCGCGCATAATGCTCAGCACCGGGCCAAAGATCTCCTCACGCCAGATCACCATATCGGAGGTGACATTATCGAACAGCGTGCCGCCTACATAGTAGCCCTCTTCATGGCCCGCGACCCGGATAGTGCGGCCATCGACCACCAGCTTCGCTCCCTCCTGCTCACCTTTATCGATGTAGCCGAGCACTTTTTTCTGATGAGCGGCAGAGACCACCGGACCCATCTCATTCTCTTCCGCGCCCTGCTGCATGCCTGGCCCCACGCGCAGCGCTTTGATCAGCGGCGTCAGGCGGGCGATCAGTTTGTCCGCAGTATCATCGCCGACGGCAACCACTACCGGCAGCGCCATGCAGCGCTCGCCCGCTGAGCCAAACGCACCACCCATGATAGCATTGACGGTGGCATCCAGATCGGCATCCGGCATAACGATAGCGTGGTTTTTCGCCGCGCCAAACGCCTGTACGCGTTTGCCGTGCGCGCTGGCCGTTTTATAGATGTGCTCCGCAACGCCGGACGAGCCGACAAAGCTGACGGCCGCGATGCGCGGATCTTTATACAGCTGTTCTGCATCATCATTAGATGAGTGCACAACGTTAAATACGCCATCCGGCAGGCCCGCTTCTTTCAGCAGCTCCGCCATACGCACCGATGCGGACGGATCCAGAGCCGGTGGTTTGAGAATAAAGGTATTTCCGCACGCCAGTGCGATCGGGAACATCCAGAGCGGCACCATCGCCGGGAAGTTAAATGGCGTAATGCCTGCCACCACGCCCACCGGTTGCATCAATGAGTAGCTGTCAACGCCGGTGCCTACGCCCGGCGAGTTTTCGCCTTTCAGCAGGTGCGGAATGCCGCAGGCAAACTCAATCACCTCAATACCGCGCGTCAGCTCACCGAGCGCATCTGACCAGACCTTGCCATGTTCTGAGACGATCAGGGCTGCCAGCTCATCACGGTGCTTTTCCATCAGCGCTTTGAAATTAAACATGACGCGCGCACGACGCAGCGGCGCGGTTTTCGACCATTCCGGAAAGGCAGCGTGCGCTACCGCAATCGCCTGCTCTACTTCTGCAGCGGTGCTTTGCGTCAGCTCACGCACCACTTTGCCGGTTGCCGGATCGTAAACCGGAATGGTTTCATTACTGGCGCTGTGCGTGATGCTGCCACCGATAAAGTTTCCAATAATAGTCATGTCGATGCCTCATTGATGTAAAGGGCCCTGCAGGCAGCAAAGGGTTAGCGTCAGGCTACCCGGGCAGGTGAGATGAAAAGCGTGCTATGAAGCTATTACAATGAAATAAATTTTTCAAATAATCTTTTTTGGAAGATTTTCTTTTAGCGGGCTGGATCGCATTTTTTCTGGCTGACGGGGCGCTGATCACTCTCATCAGCCAACGTTTTGGTTACTGCAGATAATGTTAACGGCGCATTTTTGCGAAGCGGATCTACTGTTTTACATTTCATTATTTACTTATTTTGAAACAAATGTTCTCCTGCTTTCCATCAGTATCTCTGCCTGCACGAGGTGCTCAGCGATCCTTATCTGTGTCCCTCAGGGATACTTTTGCCGTTGCTGGCCCCGGTCGGGGCCTTTTTTTTATGGCGTCTCCGCGCTGTCCGGCTGGCGGGATTTCAGCATATAGAGCGTGCAGCCCAGCGCGACGCAGACCAGCAGCGCCGTCAGCAGATAGACCTGCGACACGCCGGCATAGCTCATGATCAGGCCAGCAAGGGGTCCCGTAATGCCCAGCGCCAGATCCATAAAAGCGGTATAGGTTGCCAGCGCACTGCCCTGATTCTGCTGCGGCACCGCTTTGACCGCGACGACGCCGATAGCCGGAAATACCAGAGAAAAGCCGGCGCCGGTCAGAAAAGCCCCCAGCTTCGCCATCCACGGATCGGCCGCACCTGCGACCAGAAACAGGCCCGCTGCCTCAATGGCAAAGCAGACGCTGGCGACGCGCAGCCCGCCCCATTTGTTAATCGCATCCGGAAACAGCAGGCGCATGCCCACGAACGCACTGCTGAACAGCGTCAGGGCAAACGCCGCCCCTTCCCAGCCACGTTCGCGGTAGAACAGGGTAATAAAGGTCGCAATCACGCCAAATCCGGCCGACCCCATCGCCAGCAGCACGCCATAGCCATATATTTTTCCCAGGACCGCACGGAACGGCAGCGGGCGCGCTTTACTGCCTTTAACCGCCGCACGCGGCAGCGCCAGCACCATCGCCAGCAGGCTGATGGCCACAATTACCCCTGAGAGCTGCAGCAGCCCGCCGCTGCGAAACAGCGCAACGCCCAGCGGCGCACCCAGCGCCATGGCGCCGTAGGTGACAATGCCGTTCCAGGAGATAACGCGCCCGATATGCAGAGAACCCGCTTTCGCCACGCCCCACAGCGACGTCCCGGTGCCGCAAAAGCTCTGACCGACGCCGAGAATAATGCGCCCCAGGCAGAGCAGCGTCAGGCTGAGTAGCGCCTGCTGCTGTGTCAGGGCGGAGAAGAGCATACAGAGTCCGCTCAGCAGGCTGCCTGCCAGCCCCAGCACCACCACGCGCTTGGGTCCCCAGCTATCGGCAAAGCGTCCGGCATAGGGCCGGCTGAGCAGCGTAGCGATATACTGCAGGCTGATCACCACCCCGGCCCAGAACGCGCTATACCCCAGATTGTCATGGACGAACCCCGGCAGCACCGCCAGCGGCAGCCCGATAGTCAGATAGGTGGCGAAATTAAACTTCACAATAGAGAGAATCTGCAGATTCAGCCGGAGACGGCTCTGTTCCGCAGCAGCAGGCAGGTCAGGCATAGATAAACGCGCTCACGACAGGCATTTGATAACAAAAAATTAACTATACGCCTTTTCAGAGGGTATGCATCTGCTGAACGCCCTGGATCGCGCTCCTGTTTCTGGCGCTGTGCCCTGGCGTCTGCCCTGCCTGCACGTGTATAAACAATCTCTTACCCGCCTTCAGCTACACTTGGATCAGAAAAATTCCCCGCAGGAGCAGCAATGAACGAAAAGCCACAGGAGAGAATTGGCCAGAACATTCTGGTCAAGCTGGCGATGTTAGTCATTATTCTGGCAGGCATCCGCGCCGCGTCAGACATACTCGTCCCCTTTCTGCTCGCCAGTTTTCTGGCCATCGTGCTGAACCCGCTGGTCAGCACGCTGATGCGTCGCGGGCTACGCCGCGGCGTCGCTATCTCACTGGTGATTACCGTGATCTTTATTATGATGCTGCTGCTGGTCGCCGTGCTGGCAAGCTCAGTCGGTGAATTCAGCGATACCTATCCGCAGATCCGCACCATGCTGGAGCAGAAGCTGATGGTCATCCAGCATCTGGCGGCGGGTTTTCATATTAATATTTCAACCGAAACGCTGGCGCAGCACTTTGACCCGAATCTGATCATGAACATGGCAACCACGGTACTGGCGCAGTTTTCCGGCGCGATGACCAATATTGTGCTGCTGATCCTGACGGTGGTGTTTATGCTGTTTGAAGTGCACCACCTGCCTTATAAAATGCGCAACGCCCTGACAAACCCGCAGATCCGTATTGCGGGCCTGCATAAAGCGCTAAAAGGCGTCACCCACTATCTGGCTCTGAAAACGCTGGTAAGCCTGATAACCGGATTTTCTGTATGGCTGGTTCTGCTGCTGCTGGACGTGAAGTTTGCGCTCTTCTGGGGCGTGGTGGCGTTTATACTCAATTTTATCCCTAATATCGGCCCGATTATCGCCGGTATCCCGCCGTTTATTCAGGCGCTGGTGCTGAATGATATTTACGATGCGATGCTGGTCGCGTTTTTGTTCAGCGCAATCCATATGGTATTTGGCAATATGCTGGAACCGCGTCTTATGGGCCGCGGGCTGGGCCTCTCTACGCTGGTGGTTTTTCTGTCGCTGATTTTCTGGGGCTGGCTGCTGGGGCCGGTCGGCATGCTGCTGTCGGTGCCGCTGACCAGCGTCACAAAAATTCTGATGGAAACCACGCCGGGCGGCAGCCGGCTGGCGATCATGCTTGGCACCGGCAGGCCGCGCCTGAAGCGACGCGAGCCGCAGCGGCAGATCAAATAGCATCCGGCCTCGTCACCGTTTTGCTTTTAGCGATTAATACCTCTTTATCGCTGCTTTTAACCGCAAAACCACGATTTATCCGCTGGATAAACGCAAATTGAGCGGGAAAAAGCGGGCGATAAGCGCAACGGGCAGCGATCGTTAACGCCAGCGGGTGGCATCGCAGACGATTCACAGCCCTGCAGAGCGTAAAGAAGATGCTATGCTGCTGGCGCGGCTGATGAATGCCTAACCCCACCGAGGAGAGTCTGGTGCCTCTGCGTAAAAAACGTCGTGATTTTGGCTGGCTCTATATTGTCTGCGCCGGACTGCTGCCGCTGGTGCTGGGCATCGTCTGTACGGCGATTGAAGCGCGCCATATGGTCAGGCAGCAGCAGGTGGCAACAGCTAATATTCTGCTGGCTCAGGCGGAGAAAATGAGCGACAACGCCTGGGGTATGATCGCCGAACTGCAGCAATACCAGCATCAGACCTGCAGCGATATCGAAAAGCATCTGCAGCGCATCGGCACGCTTAACGCCTACTTTCGTTCGGTGGGGATGCTGCAGGGCGATAACATCACCTGCTCCTCCGCTTACGGCGTTAATCACGGCGCGCTTGAATCGATGATAATGCGTCCGCTGCCGGTGACGGATAAAGCCGTCTGGAGCCTCTCACTGCCCGGCACCTCGGGCGTACCGCATCGTCCGGCGGTGATTTTCGTGCGTCAGCTACCGGACAGCAGCGGCTTCTGGGCCGTTATTGATGGCCAGTATCTGATGGACTTTATGCATGCCATGGGAGAGTCCCGCGGCTATCAGATGAGCCTGCAGTTCAGCGAAGGCGCAATTATCGCCAGCGGCAACTCTAAAACGCCAGCTGAACACTATATGCAGAGCACTCTGTTTCAGAGTGAATCGCCGCGTTACCCTATTCGCGTCAGCGTAACCGTGCCGCCGGCAGAGCTGATCGCCGCCTGGCGACAGGCGCTGTTTATCTTCCTGCCGATGGCCTCAATCTTCTCAATCATGCTGATGATACTGACGGCAAACTGGCTGCGCCGGCGTATCTCCTGGGCCGATGAAATCCGCCGCGCCATGCGTAATCGTCAGTTCTCGGTTCACTATCAGCCGGTGTACAGCAACACCCTGGCGCGCTGCTCAGGCGCAGAAGCGCTGCTGCGCTGGCAGCTCCCCGATGGGGAGATGGTACGACCCGATATTTTTATTACGCATGCGGAGTCAGAGGGGATGATTGTCGATCTCACCCGCCATCTGCTGGAACTGATGAGTGAAGATATCGCCCGCTGGCCGGTGATGCCAGGTTTTCACCTCGGGTTTAATCTGGCGGCAGATCATCTGCAACATGCAGAATTTACTGAGGATATCATGCAATTTGCGCACGCTATCCGCGACAAGCAGATGCTGCTCACGCTTGAACTTACCGAGCGCAGCCTGATTCAGGATGGCGAAGCGGTGGCGCGCAAGCTGCGCTTTCTGCAGGCGCAGGGCATGAAAGTCGCCATCGACGATTTCGGCACCGGCCACTGCTCCCTCTCCTATTTGATGACCTTCCCGCTCGACTACCTGAAGATCGATCGCGGCTTTATCAACGCTATTGAGGGGCTGGAGATCGAAACGCCGGTGCTGGATGCGATTATCACTCTCTGCCATAAGCTGAAGCTGGAGGTGCTGGGCGAAGGGGTGGAAACCGCGCTGCAGCTCGCCTATCTGCAGCAGCGTCAGGTCACGTTTATTCAGGGCTATTATTATGCCCGTCCTGTCGCCAGTCAGACCTTTCTGCGCTGGCTGGAAGAGCATGGCAGCCAGCCGCTGAGCGGTATTGTCTCTGCATCGCACTGACCTCATCACAGCCCGCATGACATGCGGGTTATGTCAAAAAAGTAAAATATTTTTACCCCTCTGACACCGCTTTACGACCATATAATTAGCTAAAAAGTAACCACTTACTGGCTAAAACATGACAAATATCACATAAAAACGGTATACTCTGTCGCGGTTCGCAATAATTACCCGGGTAATAATTGCTATGGCTGGCCAGGGAAAAACCCGTTTTCACGGCTATGCTTTAATTTTCTCAACGCCGCGGACTGAGTTGATAGCAGACAGCCGGCGGCGTTGAGGATTTTTCGAATTCCAATACAGGGTAACATCATGAAATTACGTAGGAAGCGTGTAAAACCTATCGGGCTGGATGACGTCACCATTATCGATGACGCCCGCTTACGCAAGGCTATTACTGCGGCATCGCTGGGTAATGCGATGGAGTGGTTCGACTTTGGTGTCTATGGCTTTGTTGCCTATGCGCTGGGTAAAGTCTTTTTCCCGGATGCATCTCCAGGCGTACAGATGATCGCGGCGCTGGGTACCTTTTCGGTTCCGTTCCTGATCCGTCCGCTGGGTGGTCTGTTCTTCGGCATGCTGGGCGATAAGTATGGCCGCCAGAAAATTCTCTCTATCACCATTGTTATTATGTCGGTCAGTACCTTCTGTATCGGCCTGATCCCCTCTTACGCCTCTATCGGCATCTGGGCACCGATTCTGCTGCTGCTGGCCAAAATGGCCCAGGGCTTCTCGGTCGGCGGTGAGTATACCGGCGCATCGATTTTTGTCGCAGAGTACTCCCCGGACCGTAAACGCGGCTTTATGGGCAGCTGGCTCGACTTTGGTTCTATTGCCGGCTTTGTGCTGGGTGCAGGCGTTGTGGTGCTGCTCTCGACCATCGTCGGGGAAGATAACTTCCTTGAGTGGGGCTGGCGCGTGCCGTTCTTCCTGGCGCTGCCGCTGGGCCTGATTGGCCTCTATCTGCGCCATGCGCTGGAAGAGACCCCGGCTTTCCAGCAGCACGTTGATGGTCTGGAGCAGGGCGACCGTGACGGCCTGCGCGATGGCCCGAAAGTGTCGTTTAAAGAGATCGCCACCAAACACTGGAAAAGCCTGCTGGCCTGTATCGGTCTGGTGCTTGCCACCAACGTGACCTACTACATGCTGCTGACTTACATGCCGAGCTACCTGTCGCACAACCTGCACTACTCAGAAGATCATGGGGTGCTGATTATCATCGCCATCATGATGGGTATGCTGTTTGTACAGCCGATCATGGGCATGCTGAGCGACCGCTTCGGCCGTCGTCCGTTTGTTATCCTCGGCAGTATTGCGCTGTTCTTCTGTGCGATCCCGGCGTTTACGCTGATTAACAGTAACGTGCTGGGCCTGATTTTTGCCGGCCTGCTGCTGCTGGCGGTGATCCTCAACGCCTTTACCGGCGTGATGGCCTCGTCGCTGCCCGCGATGTTCCCGACGCATATTCGCTACAGCGCGCTGGCCAGCGCATTCAACATCTCGATTCTGGTTGCCGGTCTGACGCCGACCGTGACCGCCTGGGCAGTAGAAGCCAGCAATAACCTCTATATGCCTGCCTACTATCTGATGGTGGTTGCTGTCGTGGGTCTGATCACCGGTCTCTATATGAAAGAGACGGCGAACAAACCGCTGCGTGGCGCCACGCCTGCGGCATCTGACCTGGATGAAGCCCGTGAGATCCTGCAGGAGCATCACGACAACATCGAACAGAAGATTGAAGATATTGATGCCGAGATCGCACGCCTTGAGGCTAAACGCCGCAACCTGGTCGATCAGCATCCGGTTATTAAAGAGTAATATTCACCAGTCCCGCCGCCCGGCGGGACTTTTTTATCTCCCGTCTCCGCCTCTCAGCAGCACACATTCTTCATTACCCGACGTGAAAAAGAGTAAACTGTAGTCACTATTTTCATCCAAAAAAGTTGTGTGAACATGTCTGAATTTAATCTGATCCAGCGCCCGAGAAGGCTGCGTAAAAGCGCCTCTATGCGCGCAATGTTCCAGGAATCCGGCCTTAGCATCAACGATCTGGCGCTGCCGATCTTTGTTGAAGAAGAGGTGGATGACTATGTGCCGATCAACGCTATGCCAGGCGTGATGCGAATTCCGGAAAAACGTCTCGCGTATGAAATTGAGCGTATTGCCAAAGCGGGTATCCGCTCGGTAATGACCTTCGGTATTTCGCATCATACCGACGCCACCGGCAGCGATGCATGGCAGGAGAATGGCCTGGTCGCGCGTATGGCGCGTATCTGTAAAGATACCGTGCCGGAGATGATCGTGATGTCCGACACCTGCTTCTGTGAATACACCAGCCACGGCCACTGCGGTGTGCTGTGCGATCACGGCGTGGATAATGACCAGACGCTGATCAATCTGGGCAGGCAGGCGGTAGTAGCCGCGCAGGCGGGTGCTGACTTCATTGCCCCTTCAGCGGCAATGGATGGTCAGGTTAAGGCGATTCGTCAGGCGCTGGATGGGTCGGGCTTTACGGATACGGCGATTATGTCCTACTCCACTAAGTTTGCCTCTTCGTTCTACGGCCCGTTCCGTGAGGCCGCTGGCACGGCGCTGAAAGGCGATCGCAAGACCTATCAGATGAACCCGATGAACCGGCGTGAAGCGATCCGCGAATCCCTGCTGGATGAAGCCGAAGGGGCGGATTCGCTGATGGTTAAACCTGCCGGCGCCTATCTCGACATTCTGCGTGATATTCGCGAACGCACCACGCTGCCGCTGGCTGCCTACCAGGTGAGCGGTGAATATGCGATGATCAAGTTCGCCGCGCAGGCGGGTGCAATTGACGAGCGTAATGTCGTACTGGAAAGCCTGGGCGCCATTAAGCGTGCCGGTGCCGACCTGATATTCAGCTACTTTGCGCTGGATCTCGCCGAGCAGAAAGTGCTCTGATAAGCACTCTTCAGCCTGGCGGTCGCTATCGCCGGGCTGCTGATTTACACAATAATCGTGAGCACGTGAACCGCTTTTTCTGATCGAAATTTAAATAAATAACGCTGCTTTTATTCTGTTATTTCCAGAAATAACGGTAAAGTATTTATATAAAAACAAGACCATTCTTGATATGAGAATATATTAATCAAAAGCAGAAAAATAATTTAGCATGCCGCTATTTTATGCCGTTTAATTAACCTTCATAATAACGAGTGAAGGGAAAACATCGGCATGAAGCAGAAATATAATCAGCAAGTTATCGCCATAATAAAAGAGTGGATCACCGATAATCTGGAGCAGCGCCTGAGCATCGACGATATTGCACAGAAATCAGGATATTCGAAATGGTATCTGCAGAAATTATTTGCCCGCTATTATAGTGAAACGCTGGCGCGTTATATTCGCCGGAAAAAACTGACCCACTGTATTGCGGATCTTAAATACAGCGACACGCCGATTATTCGCCTGGCGCTGAAATACCATTTTGAAAGCCAGCAGTCGCTGACCCGTTCGTTTAAGCAGACGCTGGGTTGCACGCCGCTGCAGTGCCGCAGGCGCAGGTTGAGTCACGAAGCGGAAGCGCATATCCGCAACAGTGACGACCCCTGTGCGATTTGCCGGCGTATGGAGGGTAAACCGGGCTCTCCGGATGAAGACCCGCTGTGATCGGCCGGCAACACGCTTCGCGCCGGCCGCAGAGAAGCGCAATCGCTTTTATGCCACTGGCTTACCCGGCAGCATCACGGCTGACATGATCTGCCGGCAGCGCAGCGCCTCCTGACGCGCCTGCTGCTGCTGCGGCAAGGCCAGATGCTGCCACACCTGCTGCAGATGGGTTGCCAGGCCAGGCTGGAAGCGGATTTTCTGCAGCGCGTAATCGGAGTTACCGCCTTCAATAATCTGTTGCATCGCCTGCGGGCTGTTATCGCGCCCGTCGTGGGTCAGCGTACAGAATACAGCAATATAATAAGCTTTATCTTCATCATCATAATGTGGCATCAGCCACCATACGGTTGCGCTCAGCAAAATCAGCACCGGCAGCAGAAATTTCATTTTTAACATAGTGTCACAGGATCGGCGGAGTAAAAAACCTGGCGATAATAGCAGATTAGCGGCCCGGCTACCCGCCCGCGTGAGCCATCCGCGCCGGTTTCTGCGGATTCTCTTAAAGTTGTTGTTTTACGGTTTATTGATTGAGCAACTTCCCGCCCTTTGTTAATTTTAAAACTTCATTTCGCGCCGCTCAGGGTGCATTCAGGACGTTGCCACAGGGCCAGTTTTTTTGCCTGCATAAAAACTGCGATAGCTGACGGCCTGCGACAGGAAAAAGCATGAACAAAAATAACGTTAAAACGCATCTGGTCTCGCTGGGTCTGCGGGCAGAGAAGATGCTGACGCGGCGTAAACAGCTGGCAAGCTATAATCCGCGCGATGAGCAGGATATCGATATGTGCAGCCAGCCCGCCACCGGCACGCCGATCCCGCAGCAGATCTGGATGTACTGGGAGAGCGAAACGCTGCCCGCTGAAGTGCAGATTTTTGTGGATAAAATCGTCCGGGAAAACCCGGGTTACCAGATGACGGTGATTAACAATCGCAATCTCGCCCACTATCTGCCGGACCTGCAGTTTACGCATCCCGATATGCGTCCGTCGCACAAAAGCGATGTTATCCGCCTGGAGCTGCTTTACCGCTATGGCGGCATCTGGATGGATGCCACCATTATCCTCAACCGTACGCTGGATACGCTGCTGGCCGTTAACGCCGATGCGCGTTACGACCTGATTGCGTTTTATCGTGCCGGTTCAACGCACGATATGGCTTATCCGGTGATTGAGTCGTGGTTTCTTGCGGCTCCGGCGAACAATGCCTTTATTGGCCGCTGGCTGCACTATTTCCGCCCGATTGTGACGCTGGGGGCGGAGGCTTTCTTCCGGCAGCTGCTGGCGCAGCCTGACTATGACACCCTGGTGCAGGGGATTACGCCACCCGACTATCTGGTAGTCTATCTGGCGCAGCAGCAGGCGCTGCGCGAAAGCAATCATTACAATCTTTATCTGCGCAAGTGCGAAGCCAGCGCGCTGCTTTATCAAAGCCTGAGCGAGTGGCGTCCGGTCCGGCTGAGCCGCATGCTGATGGTCGATCGTCTGCCTGAGGTGCTGCCGCCGTTAACCAAACTCACCGGCTTCGATCGCAAATATCTCGCCACCAACCTGAAATATGGCGTGGTCAACCGCGACAGCCTGCTGGGACAGCTGCTGCTGAGCCGCCGGTAATGCTCAGAGCGCCTGGGCGCAGGCCCAGGCGGAACTCCACGCCCACTGGAAATTGTAGCCCCCCAGCCAGCCGGTCACGTCCGCAACTTCACCAATGAAATAGAGGCCCGGCACATCGCGCGCCTCCATGGTTTTTGAAGAGAGCTGGGTGGTATCGACGCCTCCCAGCGTGACCTCTGCGGTGCGATAACCTTCGGTGCCGTTTGGCTGTACCCGCCACTGGTGCAGTAACTGCGCCAGTTCAGCCTGCTGTTTGCTGTTGAGCTGCTTCAGGGTGACATCCGGAATCGAATTCATCGCCTGCAGAACCTCCACCAGCCGCTTCGGCAGGATCTTCGCCAGGCTGTTTTTCAGGCTGAGATTGGGATGTGCGCTGCGCTGCTCATCAAGGTAGTCGTTCAGCGCCAGCGCCGGCAGCAGGTTGACGCTGATAAACTCGCCTGGCTGCCAGTAGCTGGAGATCTGCAGCACTGCCGGACCAGAGAGACCGCGATGGGTAAACAGCATCGCCTCCTTAAACAGCGTGCCATCCTGCGCTTCGATGGTGGCCGGCAGCGCAACGCCCGACAGGGTGCTGAGCTGCTCCAGCAGCGGCTTATGCAGCGTAAACGGCACCAGTCCGGCGCGGGTCGGATAGACGCGCAGACCAAACTGCTCCGCCACTTTGTAACCAAACGGCGACGCGCCCAGTCCCGGCATCGACAGCCCGCCGCTGGCGATCACCAGCTTCTCTGCCCATACCTCTGCGCCATTAAGCTGCAGCCGGTATCCCCCGTTGTCACGCTCCGTGCTCAGCACTTCGCTGCGCAGCCGCAGCGTCACCGCACCCGCTTCACACTCTTTCAGCAGCATATCGACAATCTGCTGCGCGGAGTCATCACAGAACAGCTGACCCAGCGTTTTTTCATGCCAGGCGATGCCGTACCGGCTGACCAGATCGATAAAATCCCACTGGGTGTAACGCGCCAGTGCAGATTTGCAGAAGTGCGGATTGTGCGACAGGTAGGCCGCCGGCTCGGTATACAGATTGGTAAAGTTGCAGCGGCCGCCGCCTGACATCAGAATCTTACGGCCCGCTTTTTTGCCGTTATCCAGCAGCAGTACGCGGCGCCCGCGCTGTCCCGCCTGCGCTGCACAGAACATCCCGGCAGCACCTGCCCCTATTACGATAACGTCAAACTTTTCCACTGCGATGTCCACCTGATTACGAAAGGCGCTGATTGTAGTGATCTGCGGCTTTTTGCGCCACCTTCAAAAAAATGCCGTAAATATGTCATAATGTAACTGTTTCATTTTTCGGCTCTTTTACCTTGTTTTGTCCTCTGAGTTACCAATTTAAGACAAAAAAAGGCTATATTTCTCTTTCCCATACAGTGCGTTGTCGCAGATAATGCGCCGCGTTCATGTCCTCCAAAATGGCGTAACGTTTATGCTACATCTGTTTGCTGGTCTTGACCTGAGTACCGGCCTGTTATTGGTTCTTGCCCTGCTGTTTGTATTGTTTTATGAGGCAATCAACGGCTTCCACGACACCGCCAACGCGGTCGCTACCGTCATCTACACCCGTGCGATGCGGGCGCAGCTGGCAGTGGTGATGGCAGGTGTGTTCAACTTTTTTGGCGTGCTACTCGGCGGTCTGAGCGTGGCCTACGCCATCGTACATATGCTTCCTACCGACCTGCTCCTGAATGTCGGTTCGGCGCACGGCCTCGCCATGGTCTTTTCCATGCTGCTGGCTGCCATTATCTGGAACCTCGGCACCTGGTATCTGGGCCTGCCGGCCTCCAGCTCCCATACGCTGATTGGCGCCATTATCGGTATTGGTCTCACCAATGCGCTGATGACCGGCACCTCTGTAGTGGATGCGCTTAATCTGCCAAAAGTGATCAATATCTTTCTGTCGCTGATCCTGTCACCGATTATCGGATTGATCATCGCCGGCGGCCTGATTTTCCTGCTGCGCCGCTACTGGAGCAGTACGAAGAAACGTGCGCGTATTCATATGACCCCCGCTGACCGTGAAAAGATCGATGGCAAGAAAAAGCCGCCGTTCTGGACGCGCATCGCGCTGATTGTTTCGGCCATCGGTGTCAGCTATTCACACGGCGCTAACGACGGACAGAAAGGCATTGGTCTGATCATGCTGGTGCTGATTGGCGTGGCTCCGGCAGGTTTTGTCGTGAATATGAACGCTTCCGGTTATGACATCACCCGCACGCGCGATGCGGTTAATCATCTGGAGCAGTATTACCGCCAGCACGGCGATTCGCTGACGCACATTGTGCAGATGGCACCGCCTGCGCTGCCGACGCCGGAAGAAGTTCCGAGCGGCCCGCAGGAGTTCCACTGTGACAGCGCCCGTGCGCTGCAGGCTATCGGCCGGGCCCAGGGCCTGCTGAACAATCTGCAGAGCTACGATCAGCTCTCTGTCGATCAGCGCAGCCAGATGCGTCGTCTGCTGCTGTGCATCTCTGACACTGCGGATAAGGCGGCCAAGCTGCCGGAAACCGGTGCGGATGATAAGCGCTTCCTCAGCAAGCTGAAGGGCGATCTGCTTGGCACCATCGAGTATGCTCCGGTCTGGATTATCGTGGCCGTGGCGCTGGCGCTGGGTATCGGCACCATGATTGGCTGGCGACGTGTGGCAACCACCATCGGTGAAAAAATCGGTAAGAAAGGCATGACCTATGCGCAGGGTATGTCAGCGCAGGTGACCGCCGCCGTATCGATTGGCGTGGCAAGCTATACCGGTATGCCGGTTTCAACCACGCATATCCTCTCCTCCTCTGTGGCCGGCACCATGCTGGTTGACGGTGGCGGACTGCAGAGTCGCACCATTAAAAATATCGCCATGGCGTGGATCTTCACGCTGCCGGTCTGTATTTTGCTCTCGGGCGGACTCTACTGGATTGCGCTGCATCTGATTTGATACCGCACTATTCCGGTAAAAGGGCGACAGCAGTGTCGCCCTTTTTTATTGCCTGCGCGCGGAATAACGGTGTCGCTTTACTGCCAGATCGCCATCGCCACCAAACTCACCACGACCAGAAAACAGAGTCCGCTGGTCAGTACAAACTGACTGCGCACCCGTTCACAGCGGCGGATAAACTCATCGTCATGATGGTCAAGATAGCGCTTTAACCAGATATAGCGCACCAGCCGCACCTGTTTACCCGGCTGGCCGTGAGACGTAAAAAAGCCGGCACCATCAACATACTGGTACAACAGCGGATCGCAGCCGCGCAATACGTAGAGCAGCGCACGCAGGGAAGAGAAGTAGCGCGCCATATTTACCAGACAAACCACACAAAGAGCCCAAAAAAGCGCGATAGTGCTGATCATATTTCCCCCTTCTGGCTGGTACCGCAATGACGTGATATGCAGCGGGGAAGTGCTGCAGACGCCCTGTGGAAAATAAGCCAGCCATCGATAAGCAGATTGGCGTTGTTGTTTTACAGATCTGCGCCTCGCCACCAGAGAAAAGTGGCACGCAATTTCAGTGTAGAATATCTGCTCAAACTTTTTCCAGCGACGCGCTTCGTCAATATATGCATAACCCCCTGCTCAGTGGATCGTTATCACGCTCAGGCGCAGCGGTGCAGCATTTGCCGGTGACACTGGCTATACTCAGCAGATAACAACAGATCCTGCAGTTTCATTGAGTCACCGGCGCATCATCGCCGCTTCGCGCTAAGGAAAACGCCCGCCGTGGTTTGCGGGAGGGTAGCCCCCCAGAATATTGAGAAAGGAGTTTTATCATGGCCTATAAACATATCCTGATTGCAGTCGATCTCTCTCCGGAAAGCCAGCTGCTGGTGGATAAAGCGGTATCGCTGGCGCGTCCTTATGATGCCAAAATCTCGCTGATCCACGTTGACGTTAACTATTCCGATCTCTATACCGGCCTGATTGACGTCAATCTCGGCGATATGCAGAAGCGCATTTCAGAGGAGACGCACAGCGCCCTGAAAGCTCTCTCCGTCAGCGCAGGCTATCCGGTTGGCGAAACGCTGAGCGGCAGCGGCGATCTGGGCCAGGTGCTGGTGGATGCTATCCGGAAATATGATGTGGATCTGGTGGTCTGCGGACATCACCAGGATTTCTGGAGCAAGCTGATGTCATCCGCGCGTCAGCTGATCAATACCGTGCATATCGATATGCTGATTGTGCCGCTGCGCGACGCAGAAGAAGAATAAAAAAACAGGCCGGGATAACCGGCCTGTTTTATATCTGACGCCCTGCTCTGCCGCTTCAGGTTAGCGGCGGATAGATATCAAAACGGTGACTTTTTGTCACCACGGCAGACTGTGTCACCACGCCTGCCAGCGGCGGTGCGTAATCAGGACGCTTGACCACGATACGCTTTTTCGCCAGACGCCGCGCAGGCTCCAGCAGCGCATCGGCATCCTCATCAGCCCCCACCAGCGACTGAAATACGCGCATCTCTTTTTTTACCATCGCACTTTTCTGCCGGTGCGGATACATGGGGTCGAGATAGACCACATCCGGCGCGGGCGCGATATCGCTCAGCGCCTGCTGGCTCGCCACGTGCAGCAGCGTCAGCCGCTCGCGCAGCCAGCCGCCGATTTCGCTGTCGGCGTAGCCACGCTGCAGGCCATCCTCAAGCAGCGCGGCGACCACCGGGTGGCGCTCCAGCATCCGCACCCGGCACCCCAGCGCGGCAAGCACAAACGCATCGCGTCCGAGACCGGCCGTTGCGTCGACCACATCCGGCAGATAGCCGCCTTTGATGCCCACGGCTTTGGCCACCGCTTCGCCGCGTCCGCCGCCAAATTTGCGCCGGTGCGCCATGGCACCGGAGACAAAATCGACAAAAATACCGCCCAGCTTAGGCTCATCGCGCTTGCGCAGCTCAAGATGCGCAGACGTGAGCACCAGCGCCAGCGGCGCGTTCTCATCCTGCTCAAGGCCCCAGCGCGTTGCCAGCTGTAATAAGGCGCCGTCTCCGGCGCCTGTTTCATCCACTAAACCGATTTTCACAAGCCGGTTTATCCCTGGATGCCGTAGCTTTTCAGCATGGCATCAAGCTGCGGCTCGCGGCCGCGGAAGCGTTTGAACAGCTCCATTGGCTCTTCAGCACCGCCGCGCGTCAGGATATTGTCAAGGAAAGCCTGGCCGGTTTCGCGATTGAAAATGCCCTCATCGCTGAGGCGCGCCCACGCATCTGCTGCCAGCACATCGGCCCATAAATAGCTGTAGTAACCGGCGGCATATCCGCCTGCAAAGATATGGCTGAACGCATGCGGGAAGCGTCCCCACTGCGGCGATTCCACAACGGCAACCTGCTTCTTGACGGCATGCAGGGTATCCATAACCTTCGGCCCCTGCTGCGGGTCAAAACCTGTGTGAAGCTGCAGATCGAACAGGCCGAATTCAAGCTGACGCAGGATAAACAGCGCCGCATGGTAATTCTTCGCTTTCAGCATTTTTTCCAGCAGCTCGTCCGGCAGGGATGAACCGGTTTGGTAGTGACCGGAGATAAAATCCAGCGCATCCGGTTCCCAGCACCAGTTTTCCATAAACTGGCTCGGCAGTTCGACCGCATCCCATGGTACGCCGTTGATACCCGATATTCCCGGGACTTCAACCTGCGTCAGCATGTGGTGCAGACCATGGCCAAATTCGTGGAACAGCGTGATAACTTCGTCGTGCGTAAACAGGGCAGGCTTATCCGACAGCGGCTGGCTGAAATTACAGGTCAGATAGGCGATAGGCTTCTGCAGGCTGCCGTCCGCCTTGCGCATTTTATCAACGCAATTATCCATCCAGGCACCACCGCGCTTATGCTCGCGCGCGTAGAGATCGAGATAGAAACTGCCGCGCAGTTCGCCGCTTTCATCAAACAGGTCGAAGAAGCGGACATCATGATGGTAGATCTCAACGCCCTTGCGCTCTTTAACGTTGATGCCGTAGATACGTTTTACGACTTCAAACAGGCCTTTTAATACGCGGGCTTCCGGAAAATAGGGACGCAGCTGTTCATCACTGATCGCGAAGAGATGCTGCTTCTGCTTTTCACTAAAATAGGTGATATCCCAGGGCTGCATGTTATCAACCCCGTACACCTCTTTAGCGAACTCACGCAGCTGCGCCAGCTCCTGCTCAGCCTGTGGACGGGCGCGTTTTGCCAGATCGCCCAGGAAGTCGATGACCTGAGACGGGCTGTCGGCCATTTTGGTTACCAGCGACTTATCCGCGTAGGAGTCGTAGCCAAGCAGCTGGGCCAGCTCGTGGCGCAGCGCCAGCTGCTCTTCCATTATCGGGCCATTATCCCATTTGCCTGCGTTGGGTCCCTGATCGGAAGCGCGCGTAGCGTACGCGCGGTACATCTCTTCACGCAGGGCGGCGTTGTCGCAATAGGTGATAATTGGCAGATAGCTCGGGATATCCAGCGTCAGCAGCCAGCCTTCCTGCTTGCGTAGCTTAGCCTGCGCCTCGGCAGCGGCAAGCGCATCTTCAGGTACACCCGCCAGCTCCGCTTTATCGGTGACAAGTTTGGTCCAGCCCATGGTCGCATCCAGCACATTGTTGCTGTAGGCTGAGCCCAGCTCTGACAGGCGCGCCATAATTTTGCCATAGCGCCGCTGTTTGTCTCTTTCCAGCCCGATGCCTGACAGCTCGAAATCACGCAGGCTGTTATCAATAGCGCGCTGCTGCTCCGGGCTGAGTGCAGCAAAGCCTTCGCTTTGCTTCAGGCTGCGATACGCCTTGTAGAGGCCCTCATGCTGTCCAACCCAGGTAGAATATTCAGAAAGCAGCGGCAGCACTTTGTCGAAGGCGTCGCGCAGATCGGGGTTATTTTTTACCGCATTCAGATGGCTGACAGGTGAAAATACGCGGCTCAGACGATCGTCTGCTTCTGCAATAGGCTGAACCAGGCTCTCCCAGGTGTAAGGCGCTCCCCGCGTTACCGCACGATCTACCGTATCACGGCACTCTTCAAGAACCTGAGTCACGGCAGGCACCACATGCTCGGGTTTAATGGCGGTAAAAGGGGGCAGGGTAAAAGGGGTAAGTAATGGGTTAGTCATAAGCGCGATCCTTTCATCATGGAATTATGGGCGCGAATACTCGCGCTACGCAATTTTACTAAAATGCGGGCGCCGGACATTAAAATCAATGCCGTAAAATGGAATAGAAGTAGGAAAAAACGCTCAAAATTGCATTTCCAGGCGCGATCTGGCAGCAAATTAAGCGTGAGCCTGAATCGGCCTGTCACTATTTTGCCGTGCCCTGCCCGCTTTCCCGCGGCTGGCCCGATGCGTACTGCGCTGCCGCAGCGCCGGGGCGGAGGCCGCAAAAGCCCAGCAATTTCTGTACGGTCCGGCTATAATCGCGCCATATTCAATCGTCAACTCCTTTGATCCAACTGCGGACCCCCATCTTTTATGCTGAGTTATCGCCACAGTTTTCACGCCGGCAACCACGCCGACGTGCTGAAACACACCGTTGAAAGCCTGATCCTCACCGCGCTCATGGAGAAGGATAAGCCCTTTCTCTATCTGGATACGCACGCGGGTGCCGGACGCTACCAGCTGAGCAGCGCGCACGCCGAGCGCACGGGTGAATATCTGGAAGGCATCGCCCGCATCTGGCAGCAGCCTGACGCGCCTGCGCTGCTGAAACCCTATCTGAACGCGGTGCGTAACCTGAATCCCGGTGGCACCCTGCGCTACTATCCAGGTTCACCGCTGATCGCCCGTTACCTGCTGCGCGAAGAGGATAAGCTGCAGCTGACCGAACTGCACCCCAGCGACTATCCGCTACTACGCACCGAGTTCAGCAAAGATGCGCGCGCGCGCGTGGAACGCGGCGATGGCTATCAGCAGCTGAAGGCGAAACTGCCACCGCCGGCGCGGCGCGGCCTGATCCTGATCGATCCCCCTTATGAGATGAAAAGCGACTACCAGGATGTGGTGAAAGGGATTCAGGAAGGCTATAAGCGCTTTGCTACCGGTATCTATGCGCTCTGGTATCCGGTGGTAATGCGCCAGCAAATCAAACATATGCTGCGCGATCTGGAAGCTACCGGTATCCGCAATATTCTGCAGATTGAGCTGGCGGTGCGTCCGGACAGCGACCAGCGCGGCATGACCGCTTCCGGCATGATCGTCATTAATCCGCCGTGGAAACTCAAAGCGCAGATGGAAGAGCTGCTGCCGTGGCTGCATAAAACGCTGGTCCCTGCCGGCACCGGGCACTATAGCGTGACGCAGGTAGTACCAGAGTAACCGTCCGGCGCGTTAAATCTCCACAACAGCAAAATCGTGTGCCAGTTCGGTTGCCGCAAACACCGACTGGCACTCCGCCAGCAGCTTGTCCCGATCTGCAGAGAGATAGCGCGAGCTGAAGTGCGTCGCGATCATACGCTTAACCCCCGCCTGCTGCGCCACGGCTGCCGCCTGCACCGTCGTTGAGTGACCGCGCCCGTTGGCCTTCTCCGCCATTGCTGCCTCAAGCGTGGTTTCATGCACCATGACATCGGCGTTGGCCGCCAGCGCCAGCGCGGCGTCGGTCGGCGCGGTATCGCCAAATATTGCCAGCACCTTACCTGGCGTCGCGGGCCCCAGATAGTCTGCGCCGTTAATTTCGCGCCCATCCTCCAGCCGGATAACTTTTCCCTGCTTTAGATCCTGATACCAGGGGCCGCGCGGCACGCCCTCTGCTTTAAGTCGTGCGGCATCCAGAAATCCGGGCTTATCATGCTGCTCAATGCGGTAGCCGTAGCACTCTACGACATGATTCATCGGATAAGCGGTCACCCGGAACTCGCCGTTATCCAGTACCAGACCCGCCTCAATCTCCACGATTTCCAGCGGATAAGTGGTCCATGAACTGCTCAGGCTCAGCGCGTTTTCAACAAATGCCTTCAGCCCCTCAGGGCCATACAGCGTCAGCGGATCGAGCATGCCCGCCATCGAGCGGCTGGTAAGCAGGCCCGGCAGGCCAAAAATGTGATCGCCATGCAGGTGCGTAATGAAAATCTTCTCCAGTTTGCCAGGGCGAAGCGCCGAGCGCATAAACTGATGCTGCGTCGCCTCACCGCAGTCAAACAGCCAGGTGTCGCCACGCTTTGAGAGCGTCAGGGCGATCGCGCTGACATTGCGCTGTAAACTGGGCGCGCCCGCGCCGGTGCCTAAAAAAGTCAGATGCATAATAGCCTTACCTGTAAGCGAAACCTGGATTTCACTCTATCATAATCATAGGCGGAACCTTTGCGCCGCTCCGCCAGGTAGCGGTAAACTTTACGCCATATTTTCTCAACAGACGGAAACAACGGATGACCAGACATTTTGACTACCTCGCTATCGGCGGCGGCAGCGGCGGCATCGCCTCCATTAATCGTGCAGCCATGCACGGCCAGACGTGTGCGCTGATCGAAGCGAAAGAGCTGGGTGGCACCTGCGTTAACGTCGGTTGCGTGCCCAAAAAAGTGATGTGGCATGCGGCACAGATCGCCGAAGCCATTCATCTGTATGGACCCGATTACGGCTTTGATACTACGGTGAACCGCTTTGACTGGGCCACGCTGGTAAAGAACCGCAGCGCCTATATCGATCGCATTCACACCTCTTATGACAACGTGCTGGGCAAAAACAAAGTCGAAGTCATCAAAGGCTTTGCCCGCTTTGTGGATGCGCACACGGTGGAAGTTAATGGTGAAACGATCACCGCCGATCATATTCTGATCGCCACCGGCGGACGCCCGGTGCGCCCTGCTGTGCCAGGTGCCGAATATGGTATCGATTCTGACGGTTTCTTTGAGCTGGGATCCTTACCGCGGCGCGTGGCCGTAGTGGGTGCAGGCTATATCGCCGTTGAGCTGGCAGGCGTGGTCAACGCGCTGGGCGCGGAAACGCATCTGTTCGTGCGTAAACACGCTCCGCTGCGCAGTTTTGATCCGCTCCTGAGCGAAACGCTGGTGGAGGTGATGCAGGCGGAAGGCCCGCAGCTGCATACCGAAGCGACGCCAAAAGCCGTGGTTAAAAATGCTGACGGCAGCCTGACGCTGCAGCTGGAAAATGGCAGCGAACAGACGGTGGATTGCCTGGTCTGGGCGGTGGGTCGCGAACCGGCAACCGATAATCTTAACCTTGACGTGACCGGCGTTGCGCTCGATGAGAAAGGCTATATCCGCGTCGATAAGTTTCAGAATACCAGCGTCGCAGGCATTTATGCGGTAGGAGATAACACCGGTGCCGTCGAGCTGACGCCGGTAGCGGTGGCGGCAGGCCGTCGTCTCTCTGAGCGTCTGTTTAACAACAAACCGGATGAGCATCTCGACTACAGCGATATTCCGACAGTGGTGTTCAGCCATCCGCCGATTGGCACGGTGGGCCTGACCGAACCGCAGGCGCGCGAGCAGTATGGTGATGACCAGGTGAAAGTCTATAAATCCTCTTTTACCGCCATGTACACCGCGGTCACGCAGCATCGCCAGCCGTGCCGCATGAAGCTGGTCTGCGTCGGCCCGGAAGAGAAGATTGTCGGTATTCACGGCATCGGCAGCGGCATGGATGAGATGCTGCAGGGCTTTGCCGTGGCGCTGAAGATGGGTGCCACGAAAAAAGATTTCGACAATACCGTGGCGATTCACCCCACCGCAGCGGAAGAGTTTGTGACGATGCGTTAACAAAAAGGCGCCCGGACGGGCGCCTTTTTTGATCGCCGTAGCCGGTTACCAGGAGAGGGTAATTTTGCCAAAGTGGCTGGCGCCCTGCTGATGGCGGAACGCCGCCGGCAGATCGTCAAGCGCCGTAAAATGCTCACCAATTACCGGCCGCACCGCAATCTGCTCCAGCGCCCGCACAAACTCCTGCTGCTGCCGGCGATGGCCCACTATCAGCCCCTGGATCCGCGCCTGCTTCGCCATCAACAGCGAGGTCGGGATCACGCCTTCATGGCCGGTCAGTACGCCAATCAGCGCGATATGTCCGCCGATACGCACCGCTTTGATCGACTCTGCCATGGTGCCCGGTCCGCCCAGCTCAATCACCACGTCCGCACCGATTCCCTCCGTCAGCTGCTGTACTTCGCTGCCCCACCCGGGCGTGGTGCGGTAGTTAATGCCGGCATCGGCGCCCAGCTCGCGCGCACGCGCCAGCTTCTCATCAGAGGATGAGGTGACAATCACCCGCGCGCCCATCGCTTTAGCGATCTGCAGTGCGGTAATGGAGACGCCGCCGGTGCCGATCGTAACGATAGTATCGCCCGCCTTGATCTGCGCATCGCCTGCCAGCGCCCGCCACGCCGTCAGCCCGGAGGTGGTGATAGTGGCCGCTTCAGCATGGCTCCAGCCGCGCGGCGCCAGGGTGAAGTGATGCGCCGGGCGCACCACGCTTTCCGCGGCAAAGCCCTGCGCGCCATCTCCCGGCGTGCGGGTGAAGTCGCCCACGCGGGCGTAAGGCAGGCCATCCTGCCACTGCGGGAAAAAGCAGGACACCACGTGGTCGCCGGGGCGGAATTCGCTGACGCTGCTGCCCACCGCCTCCACGACGCCGGCGCCGTCCGCCATCATAATGCGCCCCGCTTCGGTCGGGATCGATCCGTCGGCAACCAGCAGATCGTGATAATTAAGTGAGGTGGCGTGGATACGGACGCGGATCTCGTCAGCGGCGGGCTTGCCGGGATCGGGCAGATCCACCAGCCGCAGATTATCCAGCCCGCCGGGCTGGTTAAGAATCATCGCTTTCATTCGCTTTTCTCCTGTCAGGACACAATAACGCGTTATCGGTTACTGAGTGTGGCAGTGCAACAGCATTCCCGCCTGGTAGGGTGTGCGGCAGGTGCGCCGCAGCGATCAGCTCAGTTTGTCGAGCCAGCGCACATACGCCTGGTCCCAGAGCGCAGCAGGCGTACCCGCTTTACCCAGGCCAAATCCGTGCCCGCCGCTGCTGAGCTCAATCAGCTCAACCGGTACGCGCATGCGCCGGCAGACGTCGCGCATCAGTTCGGTGTTGTAAGGATTAGAAGTGCGATCGTCCTCCGCCTGGGCGAGAAACGTCGGCGGATAGGCGCGGGTCACATAGTTTTGCACGGACCAGTTCGCCGCCTGGGTCGCGGTGGCGTGCGCTCCCACCATCATCAGGCGGGTCTGCGTATGCTGAAACGGCGCTTCCAGCGTAATCACCGGGTAGATAAGCCCCACGCTGCTGGCTGAAGGCACGATCTCATCCAGCGCGTCCTGCTGCGGATAAGTGCGAAAGTCAGGTCTCGCGGCGGCCATGCCCAGCAGGTGGCCGCCGGCCGAAAAGCCGAGCAGGTGCACTTTCGACTCCATCGCGCGCACCATGCGAATGGCGCGCTGTGCATCCTGCAGCGGTGCCAGGTTACCCGCCTGCCACTTTTCACCGGGCAGGCGATAGCTCAGCACATAGGCGGTATAGCCATTGGCATTCAGCCAGCGCGCCACCGGCCACGCCTCCCGGCCCATGCCGATAAAGCGATAGCCACCGCCCGCGGCAATCAGTACCGCCTCGCCGTTGGGGTTTTCCGGACGAAAGCGCTGGATAGCGGGTGAAACGATATTGGTCCATGAGCCTTTGGTATTGACCCTTAACAGGCCCGACGGACCACCCCCACCCGGCGGCTCATCCGGCCAGAGCGGAATGATGTCGTCACGGGCAAACAGCTTGCCGGTGGTCATCGCGAGAACGGTTGCCCCGCTCGCCTGTAAAAAACGACGACGTGTCATCATGTTGCGTGCCAGCCACTCTCAGAAAACACCCGGCCACGGGTCAGATTATTGGTGTGACGAAAGTCTGATTTCTATCCGGCGATAATGTACGCATTCCGCACCAAAAAGCCATAAAAAAACGCGCCATAAAAGGCGCGTAAAACGTGATGGCTGCCGCTGCGGCACATACCGCAAAGCGGCGGCTTAATCCTGCTGCTGAAACTGCGTCATGACGGTCTGCTCGCACTGCTGCTGATCGTGACGCAGCTTACCGCGCTCCTCTTCACCGAGTTCCAGCCAGCCATTGATCACTTCCTGCGCGATCTCTTCATCAAATTCAGTCTTGTTCATCGCAGAAGGTGACTGGCTGGCGGCCATTTGCGCTTTCAGCTTCGCGGTATAGCTCTCCATGTCACCGGTTTTCTGTTCACTGCTGACCAGATGGCAGAGCTGGCCGGCGTAAATATTTTCCTGCGCATCCGCATCTGCTGCCAGCGCGCTGGCGGAAAGGGTTAAGCCCGTCAGGGCAATCAATAAGCGTTTCATAAAAGCTCCTGTTGTTTCCGGAAACTCAGGTTTCATCCTGTTGCGTGCGTGCCGCCTGGCGGGCAGCACGCCAGTTTAAAAGCGGTGTCACCGTGATACCGTGCAGCACCACGCTGCATACTACAATGGTCAGGGCCATATCCACCATCTGCTGCGCTTCTGCGCCCTGCAGGCCGTGCACCCAGGCAAAAGCGATATAGTTGATACTGCCAATTCCGCGAATGCCGAGCCAGCCAATCAGCAGCCGGCGCGCGCGCGGCATTTCACAGCGCCAGGTGGTGAGCCAGACCGCCAGCGGCCGCACCACGACAAACAGCAGCAGCGCCAGGCCAATGCCCATCGGATTCCAGTGGTGCGCCAGCGTAATGCCCAGCACCACCATCAGCGCGGCAGCCAGCAGGCGCTCTACCGTATCGCCAAATGAGAGCGCATCGCCAATGACCAGACCCACGGACTTAACCATGCCGCCGCCGCTCTGCCGCACGCGCTGATTAGGATTCACCATGACTTCAGCCGGCAGATGCTGCTTCTCCTCCGGCAGATCTTCCAGCGGAAAACAGCGCGTGACGCGCAGTTCAGCGCGCCGCAGGCCGACGCCTGCAGCAAAGGTTGCCAGGAAGCCGGAGGCATCCAGCGCCTGCGAGGCGGCATAGCTGAACGCAATAAGCGCCAGCGCGAGAAAATCGTTTGGCGCCACATCGTCGTGCGCGCTGCGCAGCCGCGCCGCGAGCTGGCCGATAACGCGCCCCAGCAGATAGCCAATTGCAATCCCCCCGCCAATAGACCAGAGCACATCCAGCGTCGCCCACTCCCCCAGGCTGGCGAGATCAAAGCCTTCCGGGCGCATCAGCAGCAGCGCCAGGATCAGCAGCGGCAGCGCCGAGCCATCGTTCATTCCCGCCTCGCTGGAGAGCGCAACGCGCAGCGCATCATCATCGCGCGCATCGTTGACTGAAATCAGGCTGGCCAGCACCGGATCGGTTGGCGCAACAATGGCGCCAAACGCCAGCGACAGCGGCCAGTTAAAGCCGGTGATCCAGTGCACCAGACAAGCCATACCGCCTACCGTCAGCAGCATCGCCGGAAACGCCAGCCGCAGTCCGACCCGCCAGGCGTGCGCTTTCAGCGGCAGGCGCAGCTTCAGACCGGTGATAAACAGCGACGCGGCCATGGTGATTTCGGTGATATGCGCCACCAGCTCAGAGTGACCAACAATATCGATACGCAGCAGGTCCAGCACCCAGGGACCGCAGATAATCCCGGCGATAAGATAGAGGCCAAATGAGGTCACCGGCCCGCGGTGGATCCAGCCGGAGGCCAGTGACATGATCAGTAACAGACCGCCGACAACGGCGGTCCAGGCAAGGAAATTCATAACGCTCCGCTTTTCAAAAACATAACTCCCTTAAGCCTGGCACAGGATTGAAAATTAGTGTCTGAGATGCGCACTGCCCAGGCGTACCAGCAGCGCCAGCGCCGCCGCCGTCGTTGCCAGCGTGACCACGCCGTTCCAGCCAAAATGCGCCAGCGCCAGGCTGCCGAGGGCCGCGCCGGCGGCCATGCCGACAAACACCACGGTAAACATCAGGGCATTCAGGCGGCTGCGCGCCTCAGGTGCCAGGCTGTAGACCAGCGTCTGATGCGCCACCAGCGTCGCCTGCACCCCCAGATCAAATCCCACCGTACTCAGGATAATCACGCCCGGCTGCGCCGCCAGCGGCAGCAGCGGCAGCAGAAACATCAGCGCGAACGACACCATCACCAGCGCAGAGCCATACTGCGTCACCCGCGCCGGACCGATGCGATCGGCTACGCTGCCGGCCAGCGGAGCAGCCAGCGCCCCTGCCGCGCCCGCCAGGCCAAACGCACCCGCGATGGCACTGTCGAAATGAAAGCGCTCGCTCAGCATCAGCGCCAGCGTTGACCAGAAGGCGCTGAATCCCACCGATAGCAGCCCCTGTGCCAGCGCGGCGCGGCGCAGCGTCTGATGCTGACGCCACAGCTGCGCCAGCGACAGCAGCAGGCGCGGATAGCTGACGGCGGTACCGGGTGTGAAGCGCGGCAGCACGCGCCAGAGCGCCAGCGTCATCAGCAGCATGGCACCCGCAGCGATAAAATAGAGCGTACGCCAGCCGGCATACTCCGCCACCAGGCCGCTGATCACGCGCGACAGCAGAATGCCCGCCAGCAGCCCGGTCATTACCACGCCAACCGTCTTGCCCCGGCGATGCTCCGGTGCCAGCGCGGCAGAGGCGGGCACAATATCCTGCGCGACGGTAGCGGTCAGCCCGGTGACAAAGCTGGCGATCAGCAGCGCGCCGATTCCGCCGGCAAAGCCACACAGCAGCAGCGAGGCCACCAGCAGAAGCCCCTTAATCAGAATAATGGTCCGCCGGTCGTGGCGATCGCCCAGCGGGGCCAGCAGCAGGATCCCCAGCGCATAGCCCGCCTGCGTCAGCATCGGCACCATACCGGTGCTGCTGATGCCGGTATTAAACGTTTTACTGATGATATCCAGCATGGGCTGACTGTAGTAGATAGAGGCGACGCTCAGGCCGGCACCGGCGGCAAGCGTAAACAGCAGCGGAGCGGGAAGCGTTTCTGCGCGACGGGCAGATGACAATAAAACAGACATAGGTGACTCTCCTGAAAAGTTGCGCCTATTAAAGCGCGCGGCAGCCATACGCGGTAGAGTGTGACAGGACACAACCGTTATGCGTGGTACGTATGAATAACCTGACCAGCACCGATCGTATTGCCCTGATGCAGACCTTTATCCGTATCGTTGAGAGTGGCTCCCTCTCCGCCGCCGCGCGGCAGCTTAATACCACCCAGCCCACCGTCAGCCGCCGGCTGCAGGCGCTGGAGCACTATCTCGGCCTGAAGCTGATACTGCGCACCACCCATGCGCTCAAGCTGACCGATGACGGAGAGCGCTGCTATACGCAGGCGCGCCAGCTGCTGGCAACGTGGTACGCGCTGGAGGATGAACTGACCGGCTCACATGACGAGCCAGCGGGCACGCTGCGGGTGCGCGCACCGCACGCTTTCGGGCAGGATCAGCTGATTACGCCGCTGGTCGCCTGGCTGGAGCGTTATCCGCGTCTGAATGTAGAGTGGATGCTTAACGATCGCACGCCGGACTTTATCAGTGAAAACGTGGACTGTGCGATTCAGGTTGGTGCGCCGGACGATCCGGGCATTGTGGCCGTGCTGCTGGCGGAAGTGCCGCGTATTGTAGTGGCAGCGCCGGCGCTGCTGGCCGCCCATCCGCCCGTGACGCAGGCAGAAGAACTGACACAGCTGCCGTGGCTGGCGCTGACCAGCTTTTATCGCAATGAGATTGCGCTGCAGCGCGTCAGCGATAGCGCAATGGTGAACCTGGCGATCGCGCCGCGGCTCGCCAGCGACAGCCTTTATGCGGTGCGCAAGGCCGCGCTGGCCGGAATGGGCGTGGCGCTGGTTTCATCGTGGGTGGTACAGGACGATCTGGAGAGCGGCGCGCTGGTGCAGCTGCTGCCGGCGTGGCAGGCGCCGCCGCTGCCGGTCTGGCTGACCTACCCGTGGGCCAGCTACTATCCGGCAAGGCTGCGCCATTTTTTTACGCTGATTAAAACGGTCATGCCGCAGCTGCTCGGCACCCGCCCCCCGGCACGCTGAGCAGATCAGCCAGCGTGCTTTTTCTCCATTTTTGACATGTTATCCAGCCAGCCCATAACAAACGCGGAGAGCACAAAGGTCAGATGGATGATCACGTACCACATCAGCTTGTCGTTGGCGACGTTGCGCGCATCCATAAAGATACGCAGCAGATGGATAGAGGAGATCGCCACAATGGAGGCGGCGACTTTATTCTTAAGCGAGCCGGAGTCCATCTTGCCCAGCCAGCTCAGCTTCTCTTTGTGTTCGGCGATATCGAGCTTCGAGACAAAGTTTTCATAGCCGGAGAGCATCACCATCACCAGCAGCCCTCCGACCAGCGTCATGTCAACCAGCGACAGCAGCAGCAGGATCAGATCGTTTTCCGCAATGCTGAGGATGTTCGGCAGCAGATGGAAAATTTCCTGAAAAAATTTAACGGTCAGCGCCAGCAGGCCCAGCGAAAGTCCAATGTAAACCGGTGCCAGCAGCCAGCGGGATGAATACATCAGGTTTTCGGTAAAACGTTCCATAAGTTTCCATAAGTTAGCAGCGAAGCTGCCGAGTATACCCGAACTTGTGTGAAGTTATTTAAGTGCGGCCTCGGAAATTTCCGGCGGCGCCGGGAGCGGGAGCGACAGACGAAACTCAGCGCCGCCGCTGGCACGGTTTTCCGCCCAGATGCGTCCGCGATGCGCTTCAGTGATGGTCTTGCTGATCGCCAGCCCCAGTCCGACCCCCGGTACGGCAGACTCTTTATCACCCCGGGCAAACTTTTCAAAAATCTGCGTCAGGCTGTCGCCCGCGATGCCCGGCCCGCTGTCCCAGACGCCAATCTCCAGCCTGCTGCCGTCGCGCCAGGCGCGAATACCGTGCTGCGCCGCGTTACCGGCATACTTCAGGCTGTTCTCAATCAGATTGGAAAATACCCGCTCCAGCATCGCGCTGTCGCCTTTAATCAGTACCAGCTCGGACGGCAGCGCCAGCTCAAACGCGTGGCCTTTAAGCATCGGCCCCATGCTGCGCAGCGCGCCATCGATCACCTCATCCAGCGCCACCCACTCTTCGCGCAGCTGCAGGCCGCCGGACTGAATGCGCGCCATATCCAGCATATTGCTGACCAGACGAATCGTGCTCAGCGTCTGTTCACGGATCTGGCCGGCCTGCGCGACAAACGGCGACTGCGCATGCGCCAGATCGAGCATCAGCATCTCTGCCTGACCAAACAGCACCGTCAGCGGCGTGCGTAAATCGTGTGACAGTGCCGATAGCAGCGCATTGCGCAGCTGCTCGCGCTCTGCTGCGAGGCGCGAAGCCGCTTCGCTCTGCGTCAGCGCCATGCGCTCCAGCGCGTTGGCGATCAGCACGGTAAACGTCTCCACCAGCCGTTGCTGCTCCGGGATCATCAGCTGGCGCAGGTTCTCCGGCTCAACCACCAGCAGACCCCGGCACTGCTGGCCGCTCTTCAGCGGAACAATCTGGTAGGGCACGGCCGGCAGCGTATCGGTGCCGGCGCCGGCAGGCTGACCTTTGCTGTAGCTCCATTTTGCGATTCCGGCATCGGGCGGCGTGCCGCGTAAGTCCGGTCCGGTTGCCTGCAGCTCCCCCTGCTCATCGGGCAGCAGCAGCTGACTGCGCGCCTGCAGCGTCACCTCAATCACCCGCTGTGCGGTAGCGGCAATATCCTGCGGCGTCAGCGCGCTGCCGAGCGATTTCGCCATTTCATAGAGATAGCGGGCGCGCTGCTCGCGATAGCGCGCCACCCTGGCCTGGTAGCGCACGCCGGCGGTGAGATTTCCTACGATCACGCCGACCGCTAGCATCACGCCAAAGGTGACCAGATACTGCAGGTCAGAGACGGCGACGGTGCCGGTGGGCGCGACAAACATCAGATCAAACGCGACGATATTGATCACGGTGGCAAACACCGAGGGCCAGCGCCCGTAGCGCAGTGCCACCAGCACGACCGACAGCAGATAGATCATGACGGCGTTGGCGCTATCGAACTCTGCAAGCAGGCCGCGTCCGATAAACGTCACCGCAAGGCAGAGCAGCAGCGCCATGATGCAGCCGCGCAGCCGCAGCCGCCACTTATCGCTGCTGACCGGTTTGCTGCTGGCCGCATGCAGCGCCGGGCGCAGCGGCTCATCCAGCGCCACGACCAGCAGATCGAGATCCGGCCCCAGCTCGCCGAGACGCTGGGCGAAGCTGTCGCGGCGGAAGCGCCGGTGCGGCTGGCGCCCGGCGACAATTTTGCCCAGATTATGCTCGCGTGCGTAGCGCAGCACCGCGCGTACTTCATCAGGATCGGCGAGCGTGGCCGTTTCCGCGCCCAGCTCCTGCGCCAGCTGCAGCGTACGCAGGATCGCCCGTCGCTGCGCCTCCGGCAGGCGATGCAGGCGCGGGGTTTCCACATAAACGGCGTGCCAGACGCTGCCGAGCCGCGCGGCCAGACGTGCGGCGGTTCGCACCAGCTTTTCACTGCCGGTATCATCACCAATACAGAGCAGAATCGCATCCCGCGTATGCCAGACGCGATCGCGTCCCTGCTGGTCACGCCAGGCGCGCATCTGATCGTCCACGCGATCGGCGGTGCGGCGCAGCGCCAGTTCACGCAGCGCAAACAGATTGCCTTTGCGGAAAAAGTTTTCAATCGCGCGCTCGGCCCGGTCGCCGACGTAGACTTTGCCCTCTTTCAGCCGCTGACGCAGATCGTCCGGCGGCAGGTCCACCAGCACCACCTCATCCGCGCTGTCAAAAAAGGGGTCGGGCACGGTTTCGCGCACCTGAATTCCGGTGATACCGGCCACTACGTCATTCAGGCTTTCAAGGTGCTGCACGTTAACCGTAGTGATGACATCAATGCCGGCATCAAGCAGCTCGTCAATATCCTGCCAGCGTTTGGGATGGCGCGCGCCCTGAACGTTGGTATGCGCCAGCTCATCCATCAGGATCACCGCCGGATGACGCGCCAGCGCCGCATCCAGATCGAACTCCGTATGGTGCGAGCGACCGGTGGTGCGACGCGGCAGCAGCGTCAGGCCATGCAGCAGCGCGGCGGTTTCTGCGCGATTGTGGGTTTCCACGATACCGGCCAGCACATCCAGCCCCTGCGCGCGCAGCCGCTGTGCCTCCTGCAGCATCGCAAAGGTTTTACCCACGCCGGCACAGGCACCAAAATAGATTTTCAGCTTGCCGCGGTGGCTGTCGCTGTGGCTGAGCAGCAGCGCATCGGGGTCCGGACGGGGCTGTTCGTCATTCATGTCGTTCAAATAGTGAGTTCCGTACGATCGGTGAAACGGTCGCCATAAATGGCGTTACGCGGTGGTCCGCACATTGAAACGGTCGCCATAAATGGCGTTACGCCGTGTTCCGCGCATCGAAACGGTCGCCATAAATGGCGACCCTACGTTGCAGGGGGCGCATTTATGCGCACCGGATGCGCCTCATCCCTGCAAATCATCCAGCGCCATATTGAGCCGCAGCACGCGCATCGAAACGGTCGCCATAAATGGCGACCCTACGTTGTAGGGTGCGCATTTATGCGCACCGGATGCACCTCATCCCTGCAAATCATCCAGCGCCATATTGAGCCGCAGCACGTGCATCAAAACGGTCGCCATAAATGGCGACCCTACGTTGTAGGGGCGCATTTATGCGCACCGGATGCACCACATCACTACAAATTATCCAGCGCCATATTGAGCCGCAGCACGTGCATCGAAACGGTCGCCATTAATGGCGACCCTACAACGTAGGGGGCGCATTTATGCGCACCGGATGCACCTTATCCCTGCTAATCATCCAGCGCCATATTGAGCCGTGGCCCGCGCATCGAAACGGTCGCCATTAATGGCGACCCTACAATGTAGGGGGCGCATTTATGCGCACCGAATGTGCCTCATCCCTGCAAATTATCCAGCGCCATATTGAGCCGCAGCACGTTCACCGTCTCTTCGCCGATAAACGGCAGCAGCGGACGCCCGGTGTTACGCGCAATCAGCGCCTCAACGTCTTTCAGCGTCATATTGCGCGCTGCCGCAATGCGCGGTGCCTGCCACAGCGCGGCTTCAGGAGAGATATCCGGATCCAGGCCGCTGCCTGAAGCGGTGACCAGCTCCACCGGCACCGCTGACGGCGCCTGCGGATTCGCCGCCCGCAGCGCGGCCACGCGCGCGGCGACGGCGCTGTCCAGCGCCGGGTTACTCCCGGCCAGGTTGCTGCCACCGGAAGCCTGCGCGTTATAAGGCCGCTCCGCCGTAGCCGATGGCCGACCCTGGAAATAGCCGGGCTGAGTGAACTGCTGCCCAATCAGCGCTGAGCCGCGCACGCTGCCCGCCTGCCTCAGCAGCGAACCGCTCGCCTGCTGCGGAAACCACCACTGTGCCAGCCCGGTGGTCAGCAGCGGATAGAGAGCACCGGTAAACAGCATCAGCACCATAAACAATACAACAGCCGGACGTAACTGACTCATCTCTCTTCTCCTTACACCAGGCCTGACAGCGTGAGCAGCAGGTCAATCGCTTTAATACCGATAAAAGGCACCACCAGCCCGCCCGCACCGTAAATCCACAGATTGCGTCGCAGCAGCGCTGCCGCGCTCACCGGCCGGTAACTCACCCCTTTCAGCGCCAGCGGAATAAGAAACACAATCACCAGTGCGTTGAAGATCACCGCCGACAGGATCGCGGAGGCGGGAGAGTGCAGCGCCATGATATTGAGCATACTGAGCTGCGGGTAGGTCACGGCAAACGCCGCCGGAATGATGGCAAAATATTTCGCCACGTCGTTGGCGATGCTAAAGGTGGTCAGCGACCCCCGCGTCATCAGCATCTGCTTACCGATATGCACCACCTCCAGCAGCTTGGTCGGATTCGAGTCGAGATCGACCATGTTCCCCGCCTCTTTCGCCGCCTGGGTGCCGGAGTTCATCGCCACCGCGACATCCGCCTGCGCCAGCGCAGGCGCATCGTTGGTGCCGTCGCCGGTCATCGCGACCAGCCGTCCTTCTGACTGATACTGACGGATCAGCGCCAGTTTAGCCTCCGGCGTCGCTTCTGACAGAAAGTCATCCACGCCCGCCTCTGCGGCGATAGCCGCTGCGGTCAGCGGGTTGTCGCCGGTGATCATCACGGTTTTAATGCCCATCCGGCGCAGTTCAGCAAAACGCTCTTTGATGCCGCCTTTGACAATGTCTTTCAACGCCACCACGCCCAGAACCTGCGCGCCTTCGGCTACCACCAGCGGCGTGCCGCCCGCGCGCGCGACCTCCTCAACCCGGGCGTTGACCTCCGCCGGAAAGCGTCCATTGCCGGCGTCGATATAGCGGCGCACGGCGTCCACGGCGCCTTTACGGATCAGCCGATCCTGCACGTTCACGCCGCTCATGCGGGTCTGAGCGGAAAAAGGGATAAAGCTGGCGCCCATTGCGCTGAGATCGCGTTCGCGCAGGTTAAACCGCTGCTTCGCCAGCACCACAATGCTGCGTCCTTCCGGCGTTTCATCTGCCAGAGAGGCGAGCTGTGCCGCATCCGCCAGCTGCTCTTCGCTGACGCCTGGCGCGGGCAGAAACTGCGTCGCCTGGCGATTACCGAGCGTGATGGTGCCGGTTTTATCCAGCAGCAGCACGTCAACGTCCCCTGCCGCCTCCACCGCGCGTCCGCTGGTGGCGATCACGTTTGCCCCCAGCATGCGGCTCATGCCCGCCACGCCAATGGCCGACAGCAGGCCACCAATCGTGGTGGGAATAAGACAGACCAGCAGCGCCACCAGTACCGTGACGCTGACCGGTGTACCGCCGTACGCGGAAAATGGCCACAGCGTGGCGGTCACCAGCAGAAATACGATGGTCAGTGAAACCAGCAGAATGGTCAGCGCGACCTCATTCGGGGTTTTACGACGTTTTGCGCCCTCCACCATGGCGATCATCCGATCGAGAAAGGTTTCGCCCGGATTGACGCTGCACCGGATCACCAGCCAGTCAGACAGAATGCGCGTGCCGCCGGTAACGGAAGCAAAATCACCGCCGGACTCGCGTATCACCGGCGCCGATTCGCCGGTAATGGCGCTCTCATCTACCGACGCGCCGCCCTCCAGTACATCGCCGTCGCACGGGATCACATCGCCCGCCTCAACCAGGACCACGTCACCTTTGCGCAGCGTATCCGCAGAGACTGGCTGCCATGCAGCACCATAGTGCGCTGCCGCAAGCTTCTTCGCCTCGCTGGTTTTCTTAATGCCTTTCAGGCTGTTGGCCTGCGCCTTGCTGCGCCCTTCCGCCAGCGCTTCTGCAAAGCTGGCGAACAGCACGGTTATCCAGAGCCAGAAGGCAATGGCGCCGGTAAAGCCGGCGCTGCCGCTCAGCCAGCCCGCCAGCATGCCGCCGGCCAGCAGCGACGTCAGCACGCTGCCCAGCCATACCAGAAACATCACCGGGTTGCGAAACTGCACGCGCGGATCGAGTTTTTTTACCGCATCCAGCAGCGCGGTGCGGGTCAGCTGCGCATCAAACAGCGCCAGTTGTTGACGACTCATGATTGCGTTATTCCTGAATCAGTTGCAGATGTTCCGCGACCGGCCCAAGCGCCAGCGCGGGAATAAAGGTCAGCGCACCCACCAGCAGCACGGTGCCTGTGAGCAGGCCGATAAACAACGGGCCGTGCGTCGGCAGCGTACCGTTACCCGCGGGCTGAACGTTTTTCGCCGCCAGCGATCCGGCAATCGCCATGACCGGAATAATGATGCCGAAGCGGCCAGCCAGCATGCAGACGCCGAGCAGCAGGTTCCAGAACGGCGTGTTGGCGCTGAGTCCGGCAAAAGCGCTGCCGTTGTTATTTGCCGCAGATGAGACCGCATAGAGTATTTCGCTGAATCCGTGAATGCCGGGGTTGGCCATCGCCGCGCGACCGGCATCGGTCATCAGCGCCAGTGCGGTACCCAGCAGCACCAGCGCGGGCGTGACCAGAATCGCCAGCGCGGTCATTTTCATCTCCCACACGTCGATTTTTTTACCGCGATACTCCGGCGTGCGCCCGATCATCAGCCCGGCGATAAACACCGCCAGCAGAACGAACAGCAGCATGCCGTACAGCCCTGCGCCCACGCCGCCGAATACCACTTCGCCCAGCTGCATCAGCCACATCGGCACCATGCCGCCCAGCGCGGTAAAGGAGTCATGCATTGCATTAACCGCGCCGCAGGAGGCTGCCGTGGTAATTACCGCGAACAGGCCCGAGTTGAGTATGCCGAAGCGCGTCTCCTTGCCCTCCATGTTGAGCGCGCTGTCAGCGCCCAGCGCCAGGAAATGCGGGTTGCCCCGTACCTCTGCCCACATCACCGCCGAGGCCGCGAGGACAAACAGAATACTCATGCTCCACAGCAGCATATGGCCCTGCCGGCGATCGTTCAGGTGCTGCCCGAACGTAAAGCAGAGCGACGCCGGGATCAGGAAAATGCTCAGCATCTGAACAAAGTTGGTCAGGGCGGTCGGATTCTCAAACGGGTGGGCAGAGTTCGCGTTAAAGAACCCACCGCCGTTGGTGCCGAGCATCTTGATGGCTTCCTGTGAGGCTACCGGACCGAGCGGCAGCGTCTGCTGTGCGCCCTCCAGCGTGGTGAGGGTATGATACGCCGCAAAGCTCTGGATGGTGCCCTGGCTGACATAAAACAGCGCAATCACCAGGCTGAGCGGCAGCAGGACGTAGAGCGTGATGCGCGTCAGGTCACGCCAGGCGTTGCCGAGCGTCGCCAGCGAGCGGTTAGCAAACCCGCGTATCAGGGCAAACGCTACGGCGATACCGGTTGCCGCAGAGAGAAAGTTTTGTACCGTCAGCCCCGCCATCTGGCTGAAGTAGCTCAGGCTGCTCTCACCGCCATACGCCTGCCAGTTGGTATTGGTGACAAAGCTTACCGCGGTGTTAAACGCCAGATCCCAGCTCAGGCCCGGCATCTGCTGCGGATTAAGCGGCAGCGCCCCCTGCAGCATCAGTATCGCCAGCAGCACCACGAAGCCTACGGCGTTAAACAGCAGCAGCGCCAGCAGATAGTGCTGCCAGCGCATCGCCGCTGTGCCGCTGCCCGTCAGCTGCCACAGCAGGTGCTCGGTGCGCGGCAGCAGCGGTTTATCCGCCACCAGCCGCGCCAGAAACCGACCCAGCGGCTGCGCCAGCGCCATCAGCACCAGCAGAAACAGCGCGATCAGTAAGAATGCATTCGCCGCCATCAGAATGCCTCCGCATTAAGCAGGGCATAAACCAGATAGCCCAGTAACAAAATCAGCAGCACAATGCCCGCTATTACGCCCACGCTCACAGCAACCTCCGGAGTAGTCAGTAGTGCGACAAGCATGCGCGGCGCGGCATAAAGAAGGGATAAAAAGGCGGAGGACGGGCGTAAAGAAAGTATAAATATGGCGTAAAATTAAGCGCTTTCCAGCGCCCAGACGCGGTTAAGGTCGATGTTCTGCCACAGCGACCCCTCTTCAGCACCGGTAATGCTGTCGGTACAGAAGCTGTCGCCTAAATCGACAATTTCCGGTTTCACTTCGCGCCGGGCATGCAGCGACCAGAAGACGTGCAGTTTAGGCTTCAGCAGCGATTTTTCACCCGCCTGCACCACCAGCGCGACCCGTCCCGACGCCAGACGTACCAGCGATCCGACCGGATAGATGCCAATCGACCGTACAAAACTGTGCAGCAGCGCGGGATCGAAATGGCCGCGCCAGCTCAGCATATTGTGCATCGCTTCTGCAGGCGTCCAGCCTTTACGGTAGGGACGATGCGAGGTGAGCGCGTCATAGACATCACAGACGGAGGCCATGCGGGCATAGAGCGTGATCTCCTCGCCGCGCAGGCCGTGCGGGTAGCCGCTGCCGTCAAATTTTTCGTGATGATGCAGCGCCACATCCAGCAGATCGTAGCCCGCATCCGCCTCCATCAACATCTGCGCGCCAACAATCGGGTGTTCACGCATGACCGCGAACTCATCGTCGCTCAGCTTGCCGGGCTTATTGAGGATCGCCAGCGGCACGGCCGCTTTGCCGACGTCGTGCAGCAGGCCAGCCATGCCTGCGCGACGCAGCCGGTCGGCCTCCAGCCCCAGTTTCTTCCCGAGCGAGATCATCAGCCCGCACACCGCCATGGAGTGCAGATAGGTGTAGTCATCGTGATTTTTCAGGCGCGCCACGCTGAGCAGCGCTGAAGGCTCACGCGCAATCGATCCCGCTATCTGATCAACCAGATCGAGCGTGAAGCTGAGATCGAGGCGCTGCCCCATACGGGCCTCATTAAACATCGCCAGCACGCGCGGCTTGCCCTGGGCGAAAATCTGCTGCGCCTGATCCAGCTCGCGGAAAAAGGCACTCTCCGCAACCGGCGCTCTGACGGGCTGGCTGTGCGGGATCGGCACCGACTTATCGAGATCGATCCAGACCTGGCGGATCCCTTCACTGCGGATCATGGCGATCTGGCGGCGGTCAGTGATCAGCATAAGGTTGCGAATGCGCCGATCTTTCAGCCACCAGACCTCAAGTTTGTGGATAAACATGCCCTCTTGCAGTTCGTCCACGGAAATCAGCTTTATCACACGTACTCTCCTGACTCGCTGTGGATGGTCAGGAGGGGTATCGGCAGCTGATCAAAAAATCTTCAGAGGCGTTTTGTGCGGCTGTGAGCCCGCCGGTAAAGCGCACATTTTCCCGCGGGTGCCCTTTACCGGTGGCGGTGAACAGACTACCGGCTCAGAGCGCCTTCGCCCTGCTCACGGCGCGGCGTGCGCGTCTGGCCCGCAGGCGTCTGGCTCTCTGCGCGCTGAATCGGCCCCATCACCAGCAGAAACAGCAGGGCCGCGATAATACAGTGCGCGCCAACAAACAGCAGGCCGACGCTGTAGCTGCCGGTCAGGCCGACGATAATGCCAAACAGCAGCGGCGTGATGAAGCCAGCCATATTGCCGATACCGTTGAAGATGGCACCCGCCAGCCCTACCGCCTCTTTTGGCGCGGTATCGCTGACAATGGTCCAGGTGCCCGCCCCCGCCGCCACGCCCTTGCCGAAGAACGCGAAAGACATGATAGCGATAATACCGGCGTTGCTCGGGATCACCGCGGCCAGCGTCAGCGAAGCCGCCATCACCATACCGGCGATAAACGGCCCCTTGCGCGCCCAGGAGAGGCTCCAGCCGCGCGCCAGCAGCCTGTCAGAGAGGAAACCGCCGCTGATGCCGCCAAGAAATCCAAACAGCGCCGGCGCAATGGTGGCAAAACCGGCATCCATGATATTCATGCCGCGCGCCTGAACCAGATAGATAGGGAACCAGGTAATGAAGAAGTAGCTGAGTGCAATCGTGCAGTACTGCCCCAGATAGGCGCACCACAGCATGCGGCTGCTGAGCAGCAGTTTAAACATGCGTTTATCGACCGGAGGACGGGCTTTCAGCGTCTCTGCGGCATCAATATCCACCAGCGCACCGCCCTGCTCAATGTAGTCCAGCTCGCTTTTTGTCACGCGCGGATGTTGACGCGGCGTGTGCATCCACGCCATCCAGCCAAACACGGCCAGAATGCCGATGGTGCCCAGCACGAAGAACGGCCACTCCCAGCCAAACCGCATGACCAGCCAGCCTGAGATGGGCGAAAAAATGGCGACGGCAAAATATTGCGCCGAGGCAAACAGCGATGAGGCGCGGCCGCGTTCGGCTCCGGGAAACCACATAATGACCGCGCGGGCGTTGGCGGGAAAGCTCGGCGCTTCTATCAGCCCCAGCGCAAAACGCAGCGCAAACATCAGCGTCAGCGTCATGGTTACGCCGGCGGAGAACTCACCGACAAAGCCCATCAGCAGCGTGGAGACCGACCAGAGCACCAGCGTCGCGCCGTAGACTTTTTTGGTGCCAAAGCGGTCGAGCAGCAGGCCGCCGGGGATCTGACCAATCACGTAAGCCCAGCTGAAGGCGGAGAGGATCAGGCCAAGCTGGATCGCTGAAAGACCAAACTCCTCTTTGATTGCGGAACCGGAGATCGACAGGATCGAACGGTCAGCATAGGCCACCACCGACAGAAACAGGATCAGACACAGGATCCAGAGGCGCACACGGCTGGTTTCACTGCGGGTTTGACGTTGCAACATAGGCTCAGTTCCTTGAAAGGGGAAGCGTCCTGTCGCGATGCGACAGGGATCAGCAATACCGCGCAATCTTTACTGTTCAGCAACTATAGAAAGCGGGCTGGTGCACGGTCATTGTGCGGTTGCAGGGATCGGCAGGTTAAAAACGGTCCCGCTTTCAGCGTTTGGCACAATGCCGCGTGCTGTGCCGCACAGATTGCCGATCTTTCTCCGGTGAACGCCGCAGAGTGTGCGCCAGGCGAAAGAAAAGGCGGCTGGCACTGGCTATGTGCGGACCGATCTGTGCTCCCGGCAGCAAAACGCGCACCGGCAGATTGTCAGGCTTGCGCGCCGATCGTAGTCTCAAATGGTTGCAAAAGGTCATTTTTAATTTTACTGAAATATTTGTTCCACCCTCTCTTCTCTCATGCTCTGGAGTACGCAATGAAAACAGTAAAAGCGGTGCTGCTGGTGGGATTGCTTTCGGCTTCTGCGTCGTCGCTGGCGGATAAAATCGGCGTGTCGATGGCCTACTTTGATCAGAACTTTTTAACCATCATCCGCCAGTCGATCGATAAAGAGGCGAAAGCGCGCGGGCTGGCGGTGCAGTTTGAAGATGCACGCGGCGATGTCGGCCGTCAGACCGATCAGGTACAGAGTTTTATCGGCGCGGGCGTGGATGCCATCATTGTCGATCCGGTGGACTCGGCCAGCACGCCGCAGCTGACCCGTCTGGCACAGCAGGCAAAAATTCCGCTGGTGTATGTGAACCGTACGCCGGGCGATAAAACGCTGCCGCCGGGAGTGGTGTTCGTGGGCTCGGATGAGCGTGAGTCGGGCACGCTGCAGATGGAAGCGCTGGCTAAAATGGCTGATTACAAAGGCAATGTGGCGATTATGATCGGCAATCTCACTGATGCCGGTGCCCTGCAGCGCACGAAAGATGTGGAGCAGGTGGTAGCAAAATATCCCGGCATGAAAGTGGTGCAGAAACAGCCGGCTAACTATGCGCGCAACGAAGGCATGGATTTAATGCTTAACTGGCTTGGCAACGGCGAGACGATTGATATTGTCGCGGCGAACAACGATGAGATGGCGATTGGCGCAGCCATGGCGCTGGCAAAAAGCAACAAAAAGCTGCTGATTGGCGGCATTGACGCCACGCCGGATGGTCTGCAGGCGCTGGCGCAGGATAAAATTCAGGTCACCGTATTTCAGGACGCCATCGGCCAGGGCAAAACGTCCGTTGAGGTCGCGCAAAAGCTGATTGCCGGTGAAAAAGTCGCTTCTCACGTCTGGATCCCGTTTGAGCTGGTCACCAAAGAGAATATGCAGAACTACGTTAAAAAGAGCCAGTAGCCCCGCCTGAGAACGCAGCAGAGCCGCACGGTGCGGCGGCTCTGCTGTCAGCTCTTCTTTTCGTGCGCTTCAGAAGGCGCGCGCAGCGTCACTGCGGGTCGCGCAGTTTCGCCATCACCACAATATCGTGATAGTCGCCATCGCGCAGGCACGCTTTGCGCTTTACGCCCTCATGCTCAAAGCCCAGACGCGTATAGAGGCGCAGCGCGCGCGCGTTGTCATGAAACGCTTCCAGCTCCACGCGGATAATCCCCATCCAGTTAAAGGCGTAGTCGAGCCCGGTGCGGATTAGCTGCTCACCGATGCCGCGTCCGGCAAACGCCGGATCAACGCTGATGCCAAAGCTCAGGCTGTGGCGGGTGCGCAGCCGCTGTTCGGTAAACAGCGTCAGTTCGCCCACCAGCTGCCCCTCCAGCTCAGCGACAAACGCGATATAGCCTTCAGCGTCCATGCGCTCAAATTTTTTCTCCCACGTGGCCACGCTGGGAAAGGGCAGCTGCGTGGTCCAGCGATATACCTCTGGCTGACTGTAGAGACGCTGGTAAGCCGCGGCATCGCGCGGTTCGCGGCCGCGAATCTTTATCTCCATATCCGTGATCTCCATCTGATTGCACTAAGCTGTTAACTCTGACCTTCCGGAAAGAGTGACCCTATGTTGTTTCGCCGTTTTGAACGTTTTATCAATATTTTTCAGGATGCACCAACGGATTCTCCCCCCGCCACCCTCGGCGCGTTCTATCGCTACTATCTGCGTCAGGTATGGCCAGGTTTCGCCGCGCTGCTGGTAGTGGGCCTGGCGCAGGCGCTGATTGAAGTGGCGCTGTTCAGCTATCTCAGCCGCATTATCGACCTCGTCAGCCATGCCACGCCGGCGACGCTCTTCAGTGAACACTGGCCGACTCTGCTCTGGATGGCGGCGGTGGCGCTGATCCTGCGGCCGGTGGTGATCGCCCTGCACGACCTGCTGGTTCACCAGAGCATCAACCCCGGCATGACCAGCATGATCCGCTGGCAGCATCATAACTATGTACTGCGCCAGAGCCTGAACTTCTTTCAGAACGATTTTGCCGGCCGCATCGCCCAGCGCATCATGCAGACCGGCAACGCGCTGCGCGATTCAGCGGTACAGCTGGTGGACGCCATCTGGCATGTGGTGATTTACGCCGGTACCTCGCTGGTGCTGTTTGCAGAAGCGGACTGGCGGCTGATGATCCCGCTGGTAATCTGGCTGATCGCTTACAGCCTGTCACTGCGCTTTTTTGTCCCGCGCGTGAAGCAGCGGTCGGTGGTCTCTTCAGAGGCGCGATCGCGCCTGATGGGCACCATTGTGGATGGTTACACCAACATTGCCACCATCAAGCTGTTTGCGCATACCGATCTGGAGAAGCGCTACGCACGCGAGGCGATTCAGGACCAGACCGACAAAACCCGCCACGCCAGCCGCATGGTGACCAGCATGGACATCACGCTCTCTGCGCTCAATGGCCTGCTGATTGTCAGCACCTCCGGGCTGGCGCTGTGGCTCTGGAGCCAGTCGCTGATCAGCGTCGGCGCCATTGCACTGGCGACCGGGCTGGTGATCCGGCTGGTGAATATGTCAGGCTGGATCATGTGGGTGGTGAACGGTATTTTTGAAAATATCGGCATGGTGCAGGATGGGCTGGGTACTATTGCGCAGCCGCTCAGCGTCCAGGATGCGCCGGCGGCGCCACCGCTGCGGGTGACGCGCGGTCAGATCCGCTTTGAAGATGTGCGCTTTGATTATGGCACTAACCGTCAGGTGATTAACCGGCTGAATCTGACGATTAAACCGGGTGAAAAAATCGGCCTGATTGGCCCTTCCGGTGCCGGTAAATCCACGCTGGTGAATCTGCTGCTGCGCCTGTATGACCTCAACGGCGGCCGCATTGCGATTGACGATCAAAACATTGCGGATGTGACTCAGGCGAGCCTGCGCGGGCAGATTGGTATGATCACGCAGGATACCTCACTGCTGCACCGTTCCATCCGCGACAATCTGCTCTATGGTCGTCCCGACGCCACGGAAGCGGAGCTGCAGGCGGCCATCACGCAGGCGCGTGCCGATGAGTTTATTCCGCTGCTCTCTGATTCTCAGGGGCGCACCGGGCTGGAGGCGCACGTCGGTGAGCGCGGCGTCAAGCTCTCCGGCGGTCAGCGACAGCGTATCGCTATCGCCCGCGTGCTGCTCAAAGATGCGCCGATTCTGATTATGGATGAAGCCACCTCGGCGCTGGACTCTGAAGTGGAAGCGGCCATTCAGGAGAGCCTGGAGAGCCTGATGCAGGGCAAAACGGTGATCGCTATCGCCCATCGTCTGTCGACCATTGCGAAGATGGACCGGCTGGTGGTGCTGGAGCAGGGGGAGATCGTGGAGATGGGCAATCATCACGAGCTGCTGGCGCAGAACGGTCTCTATGCCCGCCTGTGGCAGCATCAGACCGGCGGTTTTGTCGGCACCGATTAATCGCCGCGCCGGAACGGCAGGGCTGCACGCGCCTCATCGGCCCAGTCGTGCACCCCTGCCCGTTCCTGCTGCAGAAAATCCTCCACCGCCGCGCGCAGTCCCGGATGCGCCAGATAGTGCCACGAGTGCGTTATCACCGGCTCAAAACCGCGCACCAGTTTGTGCTCACCCTGCGCTCCCGCATCAAAGCGCTGCAGCCCTTCTGCGATAGCAAACTCCATGCCCTGATAGAAACAGGTTTCAAAATGCAGGCGGTCAAACTCTGCCAGACAGCCCCAGTAGCGGCCATAAAGCGTGGTGCTGTCGCACAGGTAAAAGGCCATCGCGGCAGGCCGCTCATCCAGCGTGGCGATAACCACGCGAATCGCCTGCGGCATACGCTCTGCCAGCAGACTGAAAAATGCACGCGTCAGGTAAGGACGCTGGCCGCGTACCGCATAGGTGCTGACGTAGCAGGTGTAGACAAAATCCCACTGATCCTCCCGCAGTTCATCACCGCGATACCAGCTAAAGACAAAGCCGCTCTGCTGCACCAGCTCCCGCTCTTTGCGCAGCTGCTTGCGTTTACGCGACATCAGCGTATCAAGGAAGTCGGCAAAGTCGCGGTAGTGACGGTTGTGCCAGTGATACTGCAGGCCGAGGCGCATCAGCCAGTCGGACTGCTCTGCGATCAGGGCATTGGCGGACGGCGTGGTGAAGTTGATATGCGCCCCGCTTATCTGTCGCGCCAGCAGCGCGTCCGGCAGCGCGGTCAGCAGCTGAGTGATGGCGGACGCTTCGCCCAGCAGACGCTGCCCCGTTACCGGACTGAACGGAACGGCACCGAGCCATTTGGGGTAGTAGCGGATCCCCGCGCGCTGGCACGCCTCGGCCCAGGCCTGATCGAAGACATATTCTCCGCGCGAGTGGGATTTAACATAGCCCGGTAGCGCAGCGACGGTTTTGCCCTGCTCCCGCCAGAGCAGGTGTGCCGGCTGCCAGCCCGTTTCAGCGCGCACGCTGCCGCTCTCCTCAAGGGTGGTCAGAAAGGCGTGGCGTAAAAAGGGCTGATCGTCAGGCAGCAGCGCGTCCCATTCAGCAGCCGCGATCTCCGTCAGTGATGATAGAAAATGCAGTGACATGCAGCTCTCCCGGCCAGGGGCGCCCTTTATGACGCCCGGATGAATGCGTATACGATACGTCACGGCGCCCTTTCCCGCCATGATGCAATGCAGGGGCGGTGCGAGCTGCGGCCAGGGGCGCATTAATGCACCCCCTGCGATGCCCCCGCAGGGGCGCCATTAATGGCGCCCTGGGTTAATGCGCGGGCGGAACGTGATGACGCCATTAATGGCGCCCGGGTTAATGCGCGTGCGAAACGCGATGACGCCGGCGCAGTGCGCGATGCGGGCAGGGGCGCATTAATGCGCCCCCTACAATGCCCCGTAGGGGCGCCATTAATGGCGCCCTGGGTTAATGCGCGGGCGGAACGTGATGACGCCATTTATGGCGCCCGGGTTAATCCGCGTGCGAAACGCGATGACGCCGGCGCGGTGCGGGCTGCGGCCAGGGACGCATTAATGCGCTCCCTGCGACGGAATTCCCGCCCGGGGGCGCCGGTTGATGCGTATACTCTGGCTTTGGCCTGCCTGGAGAGAAGATGGATCGACTTGATTGTGACCGGATGTTTGTCGCTGTACTGGAGACGGGCAGCTTTGCCGCTGCGGCGATGCGCCTTGGCGCCAGCAGCGGGCAGGCGTCAAAGCTGGTGTCGCGGCTTGAGCAGCTGCTGGGCGTTCAGCTGCTCAAACGTACCACGCGGGCGCTCTCTCCGACCGATGCGGGCCGCGCTTACTATGAACGCATTAAAACGCTGCTGGATGCGTTTGATGCGCTGGATGACGCTATGCGCGAAAATGCCAGCCTGCCCTCTGGCCGGCTGCGTATCAGCGCGCCTGGCACCTTTGGAACGGCGGTACTGGCACCGGTGCTGGTCGCGTTTGCCCGTCACTATCCGCTAATCGAGCTGGACGTCAGCTTTTCCGATCGCGCTGTCAATATCGTGGATGAAGGGTTCGATCTGGCGGTGCGCATCGGCCGCCTCGATGACAGCAGCCTGATCGCCCGGCGACTGGGTGACGTGCCGGTACATATTGCCGCATCGCCGGCCTACCTGCTCCGGCATGGCACGCCACAGCACTGGCGCGATCTCGCCCGACACCAGTGCATCAGCGACACCAACTTTCGCGATCCGTGGAACTGGCCTTTTGTCACGGCTGCAGGCGACAGCGCCACGGTACCGATCCGCGGCCGCCTCTGTTTTTCCAACACCGAAGCGTGCCTGCACGCTGCCGTCGCCGGGCTCGGTATCGCCCGCCTGCCCGGCTTTATCGCCACGCCCGCTCTGCAGCGTCAGGAGATTGTTACGCTGCTGGCGGAGTTTGCGCCGCCGCCCATGGGGCTGTTTGCACTTTACCCCTCTGCCCGTTTTCTGGCGCAGAAAACCCGGCTGCTGATCGACTTTCTGGCCAGCCACTTCCTCCATCAGCCGCCCGCCTGATTACTTCCATTTCGGAAAGAATGAAAGCCGTTTTGCCTGGATTATCACCAGGCCCGCGGCGCGCTACTCTCTGCGCCCTGATTACACAGGAGCAGCGTTATGTTAGTGAATGGCAAATGGAGTGAAGCCTGGCATCCGGTACAGGCCACCGATCGGCAGGGTGGATTTGTACGACAGACCTCGCAGTTTCGTCACTGGATCAGTGCTGATGGCACAACCGAATTTGCCGCAGAGCCGGATCGCTACCATCTCTACGTGGCGCTGATCTGCCCGTGGGCATCGCGTACGCTGATTGCGCGCAGCCTGAAAGGTCTGGAACAGGTGATTACTGTTTCCGTGGTTGAACCGCAGCTGGGCAGCGCCGGCTGGCGCTTTGGCGATTATCCGGGGGCGCAGCGCGACACGCTGAACCAGGCTGAGTATCTGCATGAACTCTATACCCGCGCCGATGCCGCTTTTACCGGACGCGCCACCGTCCCGGTGCTGTGGGATAAAAAGACGCAGACTATCGTCAATAACGAGTCGGCCGATATTCTGCGCATGCTGAACAGCGGCTTTGGCGATCTGGCTGACGATCGCCTGGATCTCTATCCTGCCGATCTGCGCACGGAGATCGATGCGCTGAATGAAACGATCTACACCCGGTTAAATAATGGCGTTTATCGTACCGGCTTTGCCACTACCCAGGTAAGTTATCAGCAGGCTTTCAGCGACGTTTTTGCGCAGCTGGACGAGCTGGAAGCGCTGCTGAAAGATGGCCGTACCTTTGTGCTGGGCGAACGCCTGACTGAAACCGACATCCGGCTGTTTGTCACGCTGATTCGTTTTGACGCCGCCTACTATGGCCTGTTCAAATGCAACCTGCGTCGTCTGTGCGACTATCCGCTGCTGGATCGCTATCTGAAAAGCGTTCTGGCGGTCTCGGGCATACGACAGACGGTGAACATGGACCATATCAAACAGGGCTACTATTCGATTAACGCTCTGAACCCCAACGGCATCGTGCCCGCCGGGCCGGATATGGCAGCGTACGGTTTTTAAGGAGCAGGCATGGCAAAAGCACTGGTTATTTTTCTGCATGGCGTTGGCAGCAGCGGTGACGATCTGGCGGTGCTCGGTGAGCACTGGAGCGGGCTGCTGCCCGACGTGGCGTTTGCTTCCCCCGACGCGCCCTGGCCATTTGAGCATGCGATGGGCTATCAGTGGTTCAGCCTGACCGGCGTTACGCCGGAGAATCGTCCGGCGCGCGTGCGTGCGGCGCGCGATGCATTTGATGATACGCTGCAGCGCCTGATGGCGCAGCACGGCATGCCGGATGCCTGGGAAAACGTTATTCTGGTCGGCTTCTCGCAGGGATCGATCATGGCGCTGGATGCACTGGCTTCAGGACGCTACCCGCTGGCCGGCGTGGTGGCATTTTCCGGCCGGCTGGCATTCGACGAACCGCTAACCCCGCAGCCCTGCGCTTCCGCGCTACTGATCCACGGCAAAGCGGATGAGGTGATCCCCTTCAGCGAAACAGCGTCCGCCGTCAGCCGGTTACAGGCGGCAGGCGTTAACGTAACGGCCGCTTTCGAAGCCACCACCGGCCACACCATCTCGCCGCAGGGCGCAAGAGAGGCGGTAACCTATATTGCGCAGTGCCTGCAGGATTAGCGCCAGCAGCGATTCAGCGCCTGCCAGGCGCGCCGTGCGCTCTCTGCCGCCGGCTGCGCTTTCAGCTGGTCATTGAATACTTCAATGCCAACCGGACCAGCATAACCGGCTCGCTGCAGGCGACTGACAAAGCTGGCCACATCAATAATGCCGTCGCCCGGCAGCAGCCGCTGGTGACGCGCATAGTCGCTCAGCGCCTGATTATTCTGCGGCGGCTGTTCAGCCATATCGCACAGCTGGACTTCATAGATACGGCTGGCCGGGATGCCCTCAAGGTGCGACGCGTCACCACCCAGCGCGCAGATATGAAACAGATCCACCACCAGGCCAACATTAGGCAGATCAAGACGCTGCAGGCGCTGCCAGGCAAGCGGCAGCGTATTGTCCACGCTACTCCACGCCATAGGCTCATACATGATGCGCATCTCATGGCGCGCCGCTTCCGCCGCCAGCCAGCGCAGATCGTCATCAATGCGTTCCGGGATGCAATCCTGTCGCGTGGTGGCAGGCGCCTGGATGGTGTCGCAGCCAATCGCACGCGCCAGCCGGATAAACTGCTGCAGCTCCTCACGCTTTTGCTGGCGCTCGCTGTCCGGCGCGCCGGTAAAATCGCGCAGCACCTGCAGATTAGTGAAACGGATCGCGGAGTGCGCTAAGTGCGCCGTCTCCATCTTTTCTACATCCTCGCGCCAGATTTCAGCCTGATCAAACCCTGCATCCTGCGCCGCGCGCAGCTTTGCTGCAGGCTCGCCCTGCAGCAGGACCAGATTAAGAAAAAGTGGATTGCCCGGCATGGTTACGCTCCTTTGCGTCTGAACAGAATCCTCCCTGACGGGCCGCTGGCGGGCGCTCAGCCGAGCAGGTTAACCACTGCAAAGCCCGCAAAGGTCATCAGCAGCGAACCCACGACATGCACCAGCACGCTCGACATTGCCCACAGGTATTTACCTGATTGTAGCAGGCTGACAATTTCTGCTGAGAAGGTAGAAAACGTGGTCAGGCCGCCGCACAGACCGGTAACGATCAGCAGTTTCCATGCCGGATCGAGCTGTGGGTAACGCATAAACCACGCCAGAGCGGCGCCAATAATGAAACCGCCCACCAGGTTGACGATCAGCGTGCCTGGCGGCAAATCAGGAAACAGCGCGTTAAAACGTAGCGAGATAAGCCAGCGCAGGGTGCAGCCAGCAGCTCCGCCGACGATTACGGCACACAGCGACTTCAGCATAATTTGATCTCCGGAATGAAGCGCGCGTAACGGCAGCAGGAAACGAAAAACGCCTGACCCGCCGCCCTCTCCGCGCAGGGATAAGCGTATAGTCAGGCGTCATCAGCCGTCTGAAAACAGCGGCGGTTGGATCGGGTGGTACGCCATCACCCGTGCAGAGATAATACGCTATCGCCGGTAAACGATCACCCTGCCGGCAGCAGCGCCGGGTTACGGTCAGACCACCCGGTGACGCAGACGACCGATTTTTTCAATCTCCACTTCAATCTCATCACCCGGGAACATAAACAGCGGTGGCGTACGCTTTTTGCCGACGCCGCCGGGCGATCCGGTAATAATAACGTCTCCCGGCGAGAGTGGGCTAAACGCAGAGATATAGTCAATAATTTTCGCCACCGGATGCACCATACTGGCCGTGGTGTCGTTCTGCACTTCGCGCTGGTTAAGCCAGGTTTTGATCGCCAGCTGCTGCGGATCGGGGATCTCATCAGCCGTGGTCATCCACGGGCCAAAGCCGCCGGTCTGCTGCCAGTTTTTTCCGGCGGTAAACCAGGTAAACTGCATATCGCGGACAGTGGCATCCATAAAGCAGCTATAGCCCGCCACATACGCCAGCGCGTCGCTTGCCGACACCTGCGAGGCGGCTTTGCCGATAATCACAGCCAGCTCGCCCTCGTAGTCAAATTCTGCGGTAGTCGCAGGCTTCAGCAGCGGCTGTTCGTGCGCCGCCAGTGAGTCAGCGAAACGGACAAACAGCGTGGGCGCCTCCAGCGTTTCCGCAAACTCTTTACGTTTATCGGCATAGTTCATGCCGACGCAGAAAACTTTTCCCGGCTGCTCAATGACCGGCAGAAAACGAATGGCACTAAACGCATGATCCGCTGGCAGATGCTCAAATGCGGCCAGATCGCTGATACCACCGCGCGCCAGCAGGGTTTTCAGGTCGGGACAGACGTCACCGAAGCGCAGCCCCAGATCGACCACACCCTCTTTCTGCACGATGCCATAGCTTTTGCGTGCACAATCAATCAGATAAAAACTGCAAAGCTGCATAACCGCCTCGTTATAATAAGAAATGGCGCGCAGCGTATCAAAAGCCAGCCAGAAATGCGGTATGACCTGCAAAGAAAGTGGTGAAGGTTTGTGTCAGTCTGCGTGCGGGAAAGGACAAAGATGAGAGGTGATAATCATCCTTCGATCCCTGAAGGCGATTATCGAGGGTAACTCTGGACGCTTAAGAAAGCGCGCCCGGCGGTACGTGTTTAAAGGTTGCGACATAGGCGCGAAACACATAACGGAAAAAAGCTTTCATGAAACACCTGACTCAAATATTGTTGAAAAATTACGCGCAAATTATAGCGGCAGCGCGTTTTTCATGCAATTTTATTTGAGCCAGATCACAAAATTAACGTTCAGCTCATCAATCCCAGATGCTCGATCAGAATCGTGCTGCCGATACAGATCAGGACCACACCCCCCAGCACTTCTGCCCACTTGCCCAGCACCGGGCCGATAAAGCGTCCCACCAGCACACCGGTTGTCGCCATCAGCGTGGTTGCAGCACCAATGGTCAGCGCGGTGAACAAAATATTAACCTGCAGGAAAGCGAGACCGACGCCGACGGCCAGCGCATCAAGGCTGGTGGCAACCGCCGTCAGCGCCAGCACCATAAAGCCGTGCTGCTGCGGCGCTTCGCAGGGCTCATCTGCTGTCTGGCGGAAACCTTCCATAATCATACGGCCGCCCAGTACGCTAAGCAGACCAAAGGCCACCCAGTGATCCCACGCCATGATGTAGTGACTGGCCGCCAGGCCGATTGCCCAGCCGATCAGCGGCGTCAGCATTTCGATGGCACCAAAAATCAGGCCAGTGCGTAAGGCTTCTTTTATTCCCGGACGGTGCAACGACGCACCTTTACCCAGTGCAGCGGCAAAGGCGTCCATTGACATGCCAAAAGCCAGGATCAGGGTTGCGATGAATGTCATGGGTTTTTAGCCAGTTAGCGAACAAATGCGTAAATCCTCTGCTTTGTTCGTATTAATAAGTCAGTCATAAAAAAGTGCGCGCAGTCTAGCATGCAAACACCCCAAAAAAAAGACAACAAAATCAGGGGTTTAAGTATAGCAAAGGCTATAACTCTTAACTGCCGCTATTTTTAACGCTAAGTTGATGGAATCGCAGAAATTTCCTGGCGTCATCTGATTCACAGATTGCACTGCCCGCCCCTTTTATGCGCTAATGCACGCGCAATATTGACAGGAAAAGAGCGATGAAAAACCCTTTCGAAACACTGATTATTCCAGGCGGGATCCTGCTGCTGGGCTTTCTTTCGGCGCTTCTGCTGCCCGCCCCCTCTTTTGGTCTGATATGGGCGCAGCGACTGCAGCAGAGCTTACACCTCCAGGATCTCAACCAGCTCTATACGCTGGTATTTTGCCTGTGGTTTTTGCTGCTTGGCACGCTGGAGTTTTTTGTTATCCGTTTTATCTGGCGTCGCTGGTTTCAGATGCGCTGACCCTTCTCTCAAACGCTTCGCCCGTTAAAATCAGAATCACAGAAATGTAACACTATTTTTACACAAACGGGCGACATATCACGCAACAAAAAATCCCCGTTTCCAGCTCACCATAAATATTTCTTATTATTCAGAATGTTATTTTGTGATACCTGTCACTGTTCAACTTTCAACCTCTGCGACCTCGTCACAATTACATAACATTGATATCTGCATAACCTGCTGATTAGCGGATAAAAATATCTTATAAGCTGCCGCTCAGGCTGATTAATTCTTATGCTGAATCATTTCGGCATTTAAAAAATAAACAAACGTTTAATTCCAATACGAGAATGTTATATTCAGAAGCATATGCATAACGTGTAGTTAACCGTTATCGCCCCATTGGCTTAACCTGAGTCTTAACCCTTTGAGATAGCGCAGCGCGCGTAAGCCGCGCGGCTATTTTGCCTGCCAACCTGTTGAGCTTCAGGTCAACAGAAGAGGAGATGTCGCCTCATGAGCAACACTGCGGTAAACCTGGCGCTGAGCAGCGCTGCAATGGATGGTGCAAAACGTCAGGAACGGAAAGAAGTTGATGTCCTGCTGATTGGCGCAGGCGTCATGAGCGCTACGCTCGGCACCTGGCTGCAGGAGCTGGAGCCAGACTGGTCCATTGAAATGGTTGAGCGTCTGAATGACGTCGCAGTGGAATCCTCTAACGGCTGGAATAATGCCGGTACCGGTCACGCCGCGCTGGCGGAGCTTAACTACACGCCGCAAAAGGCGGATGGTTCGATCGATATCGCTAAAGCAGTAGCCATCAACGAATCTTTCCAGATGTCGCGTCAGTTCTGGGCGCATCATGTGCAGAAAGGCAACCTGCAGGATCCCAAAAGCTTTATCCATACCACGCCACACATGAGTTTTGTCTGGGGTGACGCTAACGTCGACTTCCTGCGCAAGCGTTTCCAGGCGCTGCAGAAGAGCACGCTGTTCCGCGGTATGCACTATTCCGAAGATCGCGATCAGATTGCGCAGTGGATCCCGCTGGTGATGAAAGGACGCGATCCGCAGCAGAAGGTAGCCGCCACCTGGACCGATATGGGTACAGACGTCAACTTTGGTGAAGTGACGCGTCAGCTGATCGCCGCCCTGGAGAAAAAAACGCATTTCCGCCTGCGTATGCGGCAGGAAGTGCGTGACCTGGTGCGCCTGAACGATGGCCGCTGGCAGGTTACGCTGATGAACCTGGATACCAGTGAACAGCGCACCCTGATTACCCGCCAGCTGTTTATCGGTGCCGGCGGTGCGGCGCTGCCGCTGCTGCAGAAGTCAGGCATTCCTGAGGTCAAAGGTTACGCCGGCTTCCCGGTAGGCGGCTCTTTCCTTGTCACTGAAAATCCGGATGTGGTCGCGCAGCATATGGCCAAGGTCTACGGCAAAGCCAGCGTCGGCGCACCGCCTATGTCAGTGCCGCACGTTGATACGCGCGTGCTGGATGGCAAACAGGTGCTGCTGTTTGGCCCGTTCGCCACCTTCTCCACTAAGTTCCTGAAACAGGGTTCGCTGCTGGATATGTTTGGCGCGATGAACACCAGCAACCTGCTGCCGATGATGCAGGTCGGCCTGAAGAGTTTTGACCTGGTGAAATATCTGGTTGATCAGGTGCTGCAGAGCGATGCCGATCGCATGGAGGCGCTGCGCGCCTATGTGCCGCAGGCGAAACAGGAAGACTGGCGCCTGGTCACGGCGGGCCAGCGCGTGCAGATCATCAAAAATGATGAGCTGGAAGGCGGCGTGCTGCGCCTCGGCACTGAAGTGGTGACGTCTGCTGATGGCTCTATTTCTGCGCTGCTGGGCGCCTCACCAGGTGCATCGACCGCGCCACCGATTATGCTGGAGCTGATGGCAAAAGCTTTCCCTGAGCAGATGCGCTCACCGGAGTGGCAGACTAAAATCCGGGCCGTTATTCCATCATGGGGCCGCAAGCTCAATGGTGACGTGGCGCTGACTGAGAAAGTACTGGCCGATACCAGTCGCATACTGCAGCTGGAATATGAGCCGGTGATCACCTCGCACGCGGCAAACGACGAAGCGCGGATCACCGCTCACGTGGTCGGCAAATAGCTGACTGCTCAGGTGCGCCGCCCGGCGCACCTGCTCTATATTGCGCTCAGCGCGTCATACCCCATCCAGCCGGTCGTTGCCAGCAGCGATAGCGCCATCAGCGTGTTAAACAGGCGCCGCTTCCAGTGCGTCTGCAGGTACGTCCGCAGCCGATCGCCCAGCGCTGCCCAGAGCAGAATGCAGGGCAGATTGAGCGCGGCAAAACCGGTCAGCACCAGCCAGACGTTGCTGCTGCTGGCGTAAAGCAGCGCAACGTTTGTGACCATCAGCCAGGCCTTGGGATTAACCGCCTGAAAAGCCACGCCGCCCAGCAGCGTCATCGGACGCGGACGGGCGCTGGCCTGCGGCGCACCGGCGCGAAAAATTTTCCATGACAGCCACAGCAGATAGCCGCAGCCCGCCAGCGTCAGCGGCAGGCGTACGGCTGCCATCCACGTCAGCAGCAGCTCCAGCGCCACGCTTGCCAGCAGCATCTGCAGCGCGCAGCCGAGCAATATACCGCCCAGCACTGGCAGCGTGCGACGAAAGCCGAAATTGACCCCTGATGTGGCCAGCAGCAGATTGTTCGGGCCGGGCGTAATAGACATGATGGTGACATAACTGAAAAAGGCGGGATCGAGCATAGACGTTCTCCGGACTGAATAAGCTGACTCCATCGTAATGCCGTCACCGCAATGGCAACAGAGACAGTAATTCAGTATTGTAATGGGTACAGTCACACTTTTTCTGCTTTGTACCTGTCACTTCCGGAGGCCATTGTGTCCCTCGCGTTTACTGACGATCAACCGCGCTACCAGCAGCTGGCAGCAAAATTTGCCGACGCTATTCATCAGGGTTCGCTGCGGCCGGGTGCCCGCCTGCCCGCTATCCGGCGAGTGGCGCAGTCGCACCAGCTCAGCGTAAATACCGTGATCAACGCCTGGCAACTGCTGGAAGATCGCGGCCTGATTGAGGCGCGGCCGCAGTCAGGTTATTACGTTCGCGGCGTATTGCCTGCCGTTACGCTGCAGCCGCAGCCGCCCACCGCAGAGAGTGGCGATCCGGATGCACAGAAGCTGGCGCTGATTGAACAGGTTTTTGCCGCGCAGAATAATCCCGACTACACCAATATTTCGCTGGCCTGTCCGCAGGACAGTGAGCTTTTTCCTTCAGCGAAGCTGGGCCGTATCACCGCCGCGCTGATCCGGCGCCAGGGCGACATTATCGGTCGTTATGCGCTGCCTCCCGGCAGCGAGCGGCTGCGCGAGGAGATCGCCCGGCGCAGCGTGCATACCGGACTGAACCTTACCGCTCAGGCGATTACCCTGACCCACGGCTGCATGGAGGCGCTGCAGCTGGCGCTGCGCGCTGTCACGCAGCCCGGCGACTGTATCGGACTGGAATCCCCCACCTATTTTTTCCTGTTTCCGCTGCTCGCCTCGCTCGGACTGAAAGCGCTGGAGATCCCCACCGATCCGCAGCGCGGTCTTTCGCTGGACGCGCTGGAGATGCTGCTGCAGGAACAGCGCATTCAGGCGCTGATCGCTATGCCGGGCGCGCAAAACCCGCTGGGCTACGTGATGCCGCTGGAGAACAAAAAACGGCTCGCTGCGCTGATGAATCACTATCGCATTCCGCTGATTGAAGACGGGCTCTACGATGAATTGCAGTTTGACTGGCCGCTGTCACCGCCGGTTAAGGCGTTCGATCGCGATGGCTGGGTGATTTACTGCACCAGCTTTACCAAAACCGTGGCGCCTGATTTTCGTATCGGCTGGACCGCCGCGGGCCGGTTTCATGCCAGCATTGCGCGGCTGAAAGCGGTCTCGTCGATGACTGAATCGCGGCTGCTGAGCGAGACGCTGGCAGAGTTCCTCGCCAGCGGGGGGTACGATCATCATTTGCGCTCGCTGCGCCGGCGCTATGCGGCAAATCTGGATGCGGCGCGGGGCATTCTGGCGCGCCATTTTCCGCAGGGAACACGCGCCACGCTGCCGCGCGGTGGCTTTGTCTTCTGGGTCGAGCTGCCGGGTAAGATTGATACCGTGCTGCTGTTTAATCGTCTGCTGCAGGAGCAGATCTGCGTCACGCCAGGCGCGCTCTACACGCTGAGCGAACGCTACCGGCATGCGCTGCGCCTCTCCTGCTGTTATCCGTTCGACGCGCGTTACACCCGTGCCTTAGCGCGCACGGGTGCTCTGGCGTGCGAGATGAGCGGCATTGCCCCTGCTGCGTCTTAAGGCGTGCCGTTGCGTCCCCAGGTGGTAAATCCGGGGCGCTCGGTCAGCCGCTCATAGTAGGTCTGTATTGCCGGAAAATCGGGGTGATCCAGCGGCGTTTCAAACCAGCGGTTTACGGCCAGTCCAATGGGAATATCCGCCAGGCTAAAGTGACGCCCGGCCACATAGCGGCCCGATTTTTCCAGCTGCTGATTGAGTATCCCCATGGTGTGCGTCCAGCCTTTCACCGCTGCTGCGAGCAGACGGGGATCCTGATGCGCTGGTGAATTTCGTACCAGCGACATAAAGGCGTAGCGCCAGGAGGTGTTAAGCTCGGTAGCCTGCCAGTCGATCCACTGATCCACCGGCGCGCGTAAGCGCGGCTCCTCCGGATAGAGCCATGCACCACCGTAGCTGTTGGCCAGGTAGCGCAGAATAGCGTTGGATTCCCATATCACCAGCCCGTCGTCGATGATGACCGGCACCAGGGCGTTGGGGTTCAGCGCCATAAACTGCGGTGCATGCAGCGACAGACCCTCGTCGCCCCAGGCTTCATGCTTATAGGTGATATTCAGCTCAGCGCAGAGCCACAGCACCTTGCGCACGTTGATTGACGTTTTACGGCCTAAAATTTTTAACATCGCGGACTCCGCCTGCAGAATTATTAATCTATTCATAGCCCTGTTAGCGCGCTTTTACCATGCGCAGGGTATCATTCCACATATTGGCTGACAGAAAAGGAATTGTTATGAGAGTGGCGTTTAAACAGGTGGATGTCTTTACCGCAACGGCATTTCGGGGAAATCCGCTGGCCGTGATTATGGATGCACAGGGATTAGCTGACGAACAGATGGCAGCGATTGCGCGCTGGACCAATCTGTCAGAGACCACGTTTGTGCTGCCGCCAGAGAGCAGCGCGGCGGACTATCGCATCCGCATTTTTACCCCTTCAGGTGAGCTGCCGTTTGCCGGTCACCCGACGCTGGGTACAGCCCATGCGCTGCTGGAAGCGGGCTGGCCGCAGAAAAACGCCGGCTGTATTGTTCAGGAGTGCGGCGTCGGACTGGTTGAGGTGCGTATCGCCGCCGATGGCGCGCTGGCATTCGCTGCCCCTGCGGCAACCCTGACGCCGTTCAGCGATGCGCTGATGAGCCGCGCGCTTAACAGCGAGGCCTTTGATCTGACGCAGTCGCCTGCCGTAGCGGATATGGGTATTCGCTGGCTGCTGATCCCGCTCAGCAGCGCGCAGGCGGTCGTCGACGTCACGGCTTCCGTAGCCGATCTGCAGCAGCTGCAGCAGCGGGCGGGCGTCAGCGGCGCGCTGATTTTCGGCGCGCTGCCGCCGGGGGAACCGGAGCAGTATGAGGTCCGCGCGCTGCTTGTGGAGAATGGCAGCCTGACTGAAGATCCGGTCACCGGCAGCGCCAACGCCTGTCTGGCTCGCTACCTGGCGGCCCAGGGCCAGACGCGCAGCTACCGGGCGCGCCAGGGCAGCGCGATCCAGCGCAACGGCCGTATTGACGTTACCTATATGGAAGAGGCGATCTGGATCGGCGGCCAGACGGTAACGGTTATCGACGGTACCATCACGCTCTGACGCGCCGCTCTTACGTCAGCAGGCGATCACAACGCCTGACCGCCCGATGCTTCAATGCGCTGGGCGGTGATCCAGCCGCTCTCTTCGCTCAGCAGCATGCAGATAGCGTCCCCGATGTCGTCCGGCAGCCCGACCCGCCCCAGCGCGGTGACGGACGCAATCTGCGCGTTAAGTTCACGCGTATCGCGCACCCGTCCGCCGCCAAAGTCAGTCTCAATGGCGCCCGGTGCCAGAATATTGACGCGAATGCGGCGCGCGCCCAGCTCCTTCGCCTGATAGCGCGTCAGCACCTCCATGGCGCCTTTCATTGCGGCATAGGTTCCGGAGCCAGGCTGCGTGATACGGGTCAGCCCGCTGGAGATATTCAGAATACGGCCGCCGTCGTTCAGCAGCGGCAGCAGCGCCTGGGTCAGAAAAAACGGGCCTTTCAGGTGCACATTGACCAGCGCATCAAACTCCGCCTCGGTGGTATCGGTCAGCAGCTGATAGTGACCATGACCGGCGTTATTCACCAGAAAATCGAACCGGTCGCGCTGCCAGACGCGCTGCAGCGTCTGCGTAAGCTGTTGTGCAAAGGCAGCGAACTGGCTGCTGTCGCCAACGTCCAGCGGCAGCGCAGCCGCCTGCACGCCCAGCGCTTCGATCTCCTCTGCCACTTTCTGCGCTTCATCAGCGTGACTTCGGTAAGTAAACACAATATGTGTGCCGCGTGCGGCCAGTTTCAGGGCTGCATTACGTCCCAGGCCGCGGTTTCCGCCGGTAATCAGCGCTATTTTGTGACTCATAACTCTCTCCTGCTGCAAAAGTGAACGTCTGATAAAGATATTCAAACCAAAGTGATCTATAAACGCAGATAACTGCGCAGCACTGTTTCAATAACAACAACAATCGGTGAACAACATGGATAAAATTCATGCAATGCAGGTTTTTGTACGGGTCGCGGAGATGGGCAGTTTTACCCGCGCCGCTGAAAGTCTGGGTTTACCAAAAGGCAGCGTGTCGCGTCAGCTGCAGGCGCTGGAGAACCAGATGGGCACGCGCCTGCTGCATCGTACTACCCGGCGCGTGCACCTCACCCAGGATGGACTGGTCTATTACGATCGCTGCCTCGATCTGCTGTCGATGATGGAGGATATGGACAGTCTGTTTCAGCATGACCCGGCGACGCTGAGCGGCAAGCTGCGGGTCGATATGTCGGTGGCGATGGCCACCAGCTTTATTCTGCCGCGCCTGCCGGAGTTTCTGCAGCACTATCCCGGCGTTGAGATTGAGCTGAGCAGCAGCGATCGCCAGGTGGATGTGATTCGGGAAGGATTTGACTGCGTAGTGCGCGTGGGCGAGCTGAAAGATTCCGGTCTGATTGCACGAAAAATTGGCACCTATGCCTTGATCAACTGCGCCAGTCCCGACTACCTTTCCCGCTTTGGCCGTCCGATACGGCTGGAGGAGCTGTCGCAGCACGCCATGGTGCACTATACCCAGCAGCTGGGTCAGCCTGCGCCGGGATTTGAATATTTCGATGGCCGCCAGTGTCACTATGTGCAGACCGGCGGCGTGGTGACGGTAAACAGTACTGAAACCTACCGTGCCGCCTGCCTCGCCGGACTGGGCATTATTCAGGTGCCGGCAATGGGCGTTCAGCCGCTGCTGGAGTCGGGTCAGCTGGTGGAGGTGCTGCACGCTTTTCCGGCAAAACCGATGCCGATTACGCTGCTCTATCCGCACCGCCGCAACGTGGCGCGCCGCGTGCGGGTGTTTATGGAGTGGCTGAGCCAGGTGCTGCAGGAGTATGTCACCTGACACATCCGCCGCCGCCGTTATTTACGGTATATAATTTCAGTTTCGCAGTGAACAGGATGCCTATCGTCTATGACAGACAAAACAACTCAGGAGTCAGCCGCCGATTCAAAGCCGCTGATCGATATCCACACCGGTAACAAAACTGTGGATGGCTCAATTCGTCGCGTGTCGCGCTTCGCCACGTGGTTTCAGTCTATTCCGGCCGTCGCGCACTTTATCCGGGCGCTGGATCGCTTTAATGACCGGCTGGGCAGCCAGTTTGGCGCGGCGATCACCTACTTCTCCTTTTTATCGCTGATCCCGATTCTGATGGTGTCGTTTGCCGCCGTGGGGTTTGTGCTGGCCTCTAATCAGGATCTGCTGTCAGAGCTGATTAACAAAATTGTCAGCAGCATCAGCGATCCTACGCTCGCCACCACGTTAAAAAATACCGTGAACACTGCGATTCAGCAGCGCGCTACCGTGGGTCTGACCGGTCTGCTGCTGGCACTCTATTCCGGTATCAACTGGATGGGCAACCTGCGCGAAGCGGTTCGCGCGCAGTCGCGCGATGTCTGGGAGCGGACGCCGGATGATAAAGAGGTGTTCTGGAAAAAATATCTGCGCGATCTCTTCTCACTCCTGGGGCTGATGCTGGCGCTGGTGATCACCCTTTCGCTGACGTCCATTGCCGGTGCGGCTCAGGCAGCGATCGTCAGCGCGCTGGGGCTGGATGGCATCGACTGGCTGCGTCCGGTGATGACAATTATTGCCCTCTCCATCTCCGTGCTGGCGAACTATCTGCTGTTCCTGTGGATTTTCTGGATCCTGCCGCGCCATAAGCCGCGTAAAAGAGCGCTGCTGCGCGGCACGCTGCTGGCAGCTATCGGCTTTGAGGTGATTAAATTTGTTATGACGCTGACGCTGCCGAAGCTGGCGACCTCTCCTTCAGGCGCTGCCTTTGGTTCAGTACTCGGCCTGATGGCATTTTTCTACTTCTTTGCCCGCCTGACGCTGTTTTGCGCCGCGTGGATCGCCACGGCGAAATATAAAGGTGATACGGAGATGCCGCAGCCGCGCCAGCCCTCCTGACAACGGGCACAGGGCAACCACCTGAACAGTAAAACCTGTTTCCTGCTGGCGAATTTTAGCGCTCCCGCCAGCAGGAAACGCCAGCCAGTCACTTTTATTTAGCGGTTTAGCAGCGATTCACGCCAGAAAAACGTTTCCTGCCGCTGCCATTCGCCACCATTCCGCTTAACTCAGACATTATCCTCTTTTTCGCCGAAAATCGTCGTTTTGCGACGCTTTTTGCTCATTGAATGCCGCATACCAGGTGCGTAATATTTCTGGTTTACATTTACAATTAAGAAACATTTATGCAAGCCTCCATCACAGAAACACCTGACGCGCTGCACGACCAAGCGCCGGTCAATTCACGCGGTAAAGTTGTCGTAGCTTCTCTGGTCGGTACGGCTATCGAGTTCTTCGATTTCTATATTTACGCCACCGCAGCGGTTATCGTCTTTCCGCATATTTTCTTTCCTCAGGGGGACGCCACGGTTGCGACGCTGCAGTCGCTGGCAACCTTTGCCATCGCCTTTGTCGCGCGGCCAATCGGCTCAGCGGTGTTTGGCCACTTTGGCGACCGCGTTGGTCGTAAAGCGACGCTGGTCGCTTCACTGCTGACGATGGGCGTCTCAACGGTGCTGATCGGCCTGCTGCCTGGCTATGAAACCATTGGCGTTGCCGCGCCACTGCTGCTGGCGCTGGCGCGCTTCGGTCAGGGGCTGGGACTGGGCGGCGAATGGGGCGGTGCCGCGCTGCTGGCAACGGAGAATGCGCCGGCGAAAAAGCGCGCGCTGTATGGATCGTTCCCCCAGCTGGGCGCGCCGATTGGCTTTTTCTTTGCCAATGGTACGTTCCTGCTGCTCTCCTGGCTGCTGACCGACGAGCAGTTTATGCAGTGGGGCTGGCGCGTGCCGTTTATCCTTTCTGCAGTACTGGTGCTAATCGGCCTCTACGTGCGCGTCTCGCTGCATGAGAGTCCGGTTTTTGCCAAAGTGCAGAAGGAGCAGAAGCAGGTGCGTATGCCTATTGGCACGCTGCTGAGCAAACATATGACGGCGACCATACTCGGCACCTTTATCATGCTGGCGACCTACACGCTGTTCTATATCATGACCGTCTATTCGATGAGCTACGGCACCGCCCCGGCGCCGGTCGGACTGGGCTACTCGCGCAACAGTTTCCTGTGGATGCTGATGGTGGCGGTAATCGGATTTGGCGTGATGGTGCCCATTGCCGGTCTGCTGGCCGATCGTTTTGGTCGCCGCAGAACGATGATCACTATTACGCTGATGATTATCGCTTTTGCGCTGATGTTCCCGCTGCTGCTCGGCTCCGGCTCGCAGATTCTGGTGATGGGCTTTCTGCTGCTGGGCCTGAGCATTATGGGCCTGACGTTTGGCCCGATGGGTGCGCTGCTGCCGGAGCTGTTCCCGACCGAAGTGCGCTATACCGGTGCCTCTTTCTCTTATAATTTGTCATCCATTCTGGGAGCGTCCGTAGCACCCTATATCGCCACCTGGCTCAATGCAAACTATGGCCTGCAGGCAGTGGGTTTCTATCTTGCCGCCATGGCGGTGCTGACGCTGATTGCCCTGATCGCCTGTAAAGAGACGCGGCACCAGACGCTGTATGATGCGGCGTGAACGCGTATCCTGATGCAGGATGTATCGCGGCAGGGGCCGCATTTATGCGGCCCTTTGTACCAGGGCGCCATTAATGGCGCCCCTACAGAGGTGTATCACACAGGGGCCGCATTTATGCGGCCCGTTGTGCCAGGGCACCATTAATGGCGCCCCTACAGGTGGTGTGGCACCCGTGCGGGGATATATCACGTAGGGGCCGCATTTATGCGGCCCTTTGTGCCAGGGCGCCATTAATGGCGCCCCTACGGAGTGGTGTGGCGCCCGTGCGGGGATGTATCGCGGTAGGGGCCGCATTTATGCGGCCCGTTATGTCGGGATGGTGCGGCGTTGTGCCAGGGCGCCATTAATGACGCCCCTACAGAGGTGTATCACGTAGGGGCCGCATTTATGCGGCCCGTTAGGCCGGGACGGTGCGGCGTTGGGCGCCATTAATGGCGCCCCTACGGGAGGTGTGGCGCAATAAAAAACCCCGGCAGGCCGGGGTTTGATAAGGCTGAAAATTGTCGGTGGGAACTTAGCCAGCTACCGCGATACGTTTCATATCGGTCATGTAGCCACGCAGCTTGCGACCAACGGTTTCAATCGGATGCTGACGAATCGCTTCGTTAACGTCGCGCAGCTGTGCGTTATCAACCTGAGTGCCTTCTGTCGCTTTGCCCAGATCGCCCGGCTGCAGCGTGGTCATAAACTCCTCCAGCAGCGGTACAGCGGCGAATGAGAACAGGTAGTTGCCATACTCAGCGGTATCGGAGATCACCACGTTCATCTCATACAGGCGCTTACGTGCGATGGTGTTAGCAATCAGCGGCAGCTCATGCAGCGACTCATAGTATGCAGACTCTTCAATGATGCCGGCATCTACCATGGTTTCAAACGCCAGCTCAACGCCCGCTTTTACCATCGCGACCATCACCACGCCTTTGTCGTAGTACTCCTGCTCTTCGATTTTGCCCTCAAACTGTGGCGCATTTTCAAACGCCGTTTTACCGGTCTCTTCACGCCAGGTCAGCAGGTTTTTATCATCGTTCGCCCAGTCAGCCATCATACCGGAGGAGAATTCACCCGAGATGATATCATCCATATGCTTCTGGAACAGCGGAGCCATGATCGTTTTCAGCTGCTCAGAAAGCGCCCAGGCACGGATTTTTGCCGGATTAGACAGGCGATCCATCATCAGCGTAATACCGCCAAACTTCAGTGATTCAGTGATGGTTTCCCAGCCGAACTGGATCAGTTTTTCGGTATAGGCGACATCGTGCCCTTCAGCCACCAGCTTGTCGAAGCAGAGCAGCGAACCCGCCTGCAGCATACCGCACAGAATGGTCTGCTCACCCATCAGATCCGATTTTACTTCCGCTACAAAGGAGGATTCCAGCACGCCTGCGCGGTCACCGCCGGTAGCCGCAGCCCAGGCTTTCGCGATAGCCATGCCTTCGCCTTTCGGATCGTTTTCCGGGTGCACGGCGATAAGCGTCGGAACACCAAAACCGCGTTTATACTCTTCACGCACTTCTGTACCCGGGCACTTCGGTGCCACCATCACTACGGTGATGTCTTTGCGGATGGTTTCGCCCACTTCAACAATGTTAAAGCCGTGCGAGTAGCCCAGCGCAGCGCCATCTTTCATCAGGGGCTGAACCGCCTTCACAACAGAAGAGTGCTGTTTGTCTGGCGTCAGGTTAACCACCAGATCCGCCTGCGGGATCAGCTCTTCATAGGTACCGACTTTAAAACCGTTTTCTGTTGCTTTGCGGAACGAGGCGCGCTTCTCTGCAATCGCTTCTGCACGCAGCGCATAGGCTACATCCAGCCCGGAGTCGCGCATATTGAGCCCCTGGTTCAGGCCCTGTGCGCCGCAGCCCACGATCACTACTTTTTTACCTTTCAGGAAGCTGGCGCCATCGGCGAACTCATCGCGCGCCATAAAGCGACATTTGCCCAGCTGCGCTAACTGATTGCGCAGGTTTAATGTGTTGAAGTAGTTAGCCATGGGGTACTCCGCATCAATGTTGTGTTTGCATTATTGTCTGATAGCGGCGCCTGTTTCAGCGCTGCGAATGACCCCATCATATGACAGGAAATCCATTGCTTAAATTGATATATTAACAACGTTACGTTGCAATTTTTGCAATACGAAATGTCAGGAGATCCCGGATGGATTTACGCGATTTAAAACTCTTTCTGCATCTGGCAGAAAGCTGCCATTTTGGCCGTACGGCACGCGCCATGCACGTCAGCCCCTCTACGCTGTCGCGCCAGATCCAGCGGCTGGAAGAGGATGTCGGCCATGCGCTGTTTCTGCGTGATAACCGCACCGTGACGCTGACGGAAGCGGGTGAGCGGCTGCGCCAGTTTGCCCAGCAGACGCTGCTGCAGTATCAGCAGCTGCGTCACGTCATGGATCTCAACGGCCCCTCGCTAAGCGGTGAGCTGCGTCTGTTCTGTTCGGTGACTGCCGCTTACAGCCATCTGCCGCCGATTCTCGATCGCTTTCGCGCTGAACATCCGCAGGTGGAGATCAAGCTCACGACCGGCGACGCGGCGGACGCCATTGAGATGGTGCAGTCTGGCGAGGCGGATCTGGCCATCGCCGGCCGGCCGGAGTCGCTGCCCGCCAGCATCGGCTTTACACCGCTGGGGCTGATCCCGCTGGTGCTGATTGCACCGGCGCTGCCCTGCCCGGTACGCAGCCAGGCCACGCAGACGGAGCCCGACTGGTCGCAGATCCCGTTTATTATTCCGGATCAGGGACCGGCGCGGCGCGGCATCGATCTCTGGTTCCGGCGCTATCGTCTCGCTAATCCGCAGATCTACGCTACGGTGGCGGGCCATGAGGCGATTATCTCTATGGTGGCGCTGGGCTGCGGAATTGCGCTGGTGCCGGATGTGGTGCTGGAGAACAGCCCTGAGCCGGTGCGAAACCGGGTTATGACGCTGGAGAACGTGGAGTCAGTGGCGCCACTGCAGCTGGGCGTTTGCGTACAAAAAAAGCGGCTCGGGGAGCCGCTGATTCATGCATTCTGGCATCTGCTCTGATTACTGGCCGGCGAGAAAGAAACGGAACGCCGGATTATTCGCCTCATCGTGCCACTCGTAACCCAGTGCCGTCAGGTGAGTTTCAAAATCGGGTTCTTTATCATTCACTTCAAATGCCGCCAGCACGCGACCAAAATCGGTGCCGTGGCTGCGGTAGTGGAACAGTGAGATATTCCAGTGCGCGCCCAGCGTCTGCAGAAACTTCAGCAGCGCGCCCGGCGCCTCCGGGAACTCAAAGCTGAACAGCCGCTCGCGCAGCGGTTTTGACGGACGCCCGCCGACCATATAACGCACATGCAGCTTGGCCATCTCATCATCAGAGAGATCCACCACCTGGTAGCCCCCTTCAGTAAGCTGACTGATGATCTCGCCGCGCTCTTCAAGGCCGCGCGTCAGACGCACGCCGACAAAGATGCAGGCGCTGTCCGCATCCGCATAGCGGTAGTTGAATTCCGTGACCGATCGGCCGCCCAGCGTCTGACAGAACGTCAGAAAGCTGCCCTGCTGCTCAGGAATGGTCACCGCCAGCAGCGCTTCCCGCTGCTCTCCCAGCTCGCAGCGTTCGGAAACATAGCGCAGGCCGTGGAAGTTGACGTTGGCGCCCGACAGCACGTGTGCCAGGCGCTCGCCTTTGATGTCGTGCTGCTGGATATACTTTTTCATTCCCGCCAGCGCCAGCGCACCTGAGGGTTCCGCCACGGCCCGCACATCCTCAAACAGATCTTTCATCGCCGCACAGATGGCATCGCTGTCAACGGTGATGATGTCGTCGAGATACTCCTGGCAGAGCCGGAAAGTTTCGCTGCCGATACGTTTCACCGCCACGCCCTCGGCAAACAGCCCGACGCGCGGCAGATCCACCGGCTCGCCCGCCGTCAGCGCAGCTTTCAGGCAGGCGGAGTCTTCAGACTCCACCGCGATGACTTTGATCTGCGGCATCAGCTGTTTAATCAGCACCGCCACGCCGGCTGCCAGCCCGCCGCCGCCAACCGGAACAAATACGCGATCAAGATGCGCATCCTGCTGCAGCAGCTCCATCGCCAGCGTGCCCTGCCCGGCAATCACCGCCGGATGGTCAAACGGCGGCACAAAGGTGTACCCCTGCTGCTGCGCCAGCTCAATCGCTTTGGCTTTCGCCTCATCGAAATTTGCGCCAAACAGAAAGGCTTCGCCGCCAAACGCCCGCACCGCATCGACTTTGATATCCGCCGTGGTGACCGGCATGACAATCAGCGATTTAATTCCCAGCGTGCTGGCTGAGAGTGCAACCCCCTGCGCGTGGTTACCGGCAGAAGCGGTCACCACGCCGCGCGCTTTCTGCTCTTCGTTTAATCCGGCGATCATCGCATAGGCACCGCGCAGCTTGAAGCTGTGCACCGGCTGCCGATCTTCACGTTTCACCAGAACGGTGTTGCCGAGCCTTGATGAGAGTTTCTCCATCTTCTGCAGCGGCGTTACCTGCGCAATTTCATAAACCGGCGCACGCAGAATGGCACGCAGGTATTCCGCGCCGCCAGGCGACGCAGACAGGGGTTGAGACTCAGCCATACCATCAGCCTCCCAGCTTCGACTTGTCGCGCACTGCGCCTTTATCCGCGCTGGTCGCCAGTGAGGCGTAAGCACGCAGCGCAAAAGAGACCTGACGTTCGCGATTATGCGGCGTCCAGGCGGCTTCTCCGCGCGCAGCTTCTTCTTCACGACGGGCGTGCAGCTCATTATCCGGTACCGCCAGCTTAATGCCGCGATTCGGGATATCGATCTCAATCAGATCGCCATCTTTTACCAGCGCAATGGTGCCGCCGCTTGCCGCTTCCGGCGAGGCGTGGCCGATAGAGAGGCCGGATGTGCCGCCAGAGAAGCGCCCGTCGGTGATCAGCGCGCAGCTTTTGCCAAGGCCCATCGACTTCAGATAGGTCGTCGGATAAAGCATCTCCTGCATGCCCGGCCCCCCTTTTGGCCCTTCGTAGCGAATGACGACGACATCACCGGCCACCACTTTACCGCCCAGGATCGCTTCAACGGCATCATCCTGGCTTTCATAGACTTTAGCCGGCCCTTTAAAGGTCAGGATCTCTTTATCGACGCCCGCCGTTTTAACGATACAGCCATCTTCTGCCAGGTTACCGTACAGAACCGCCAGGCCGCCATCCTGTGAGTAGGCGTGTTCGCGCGTACGGATACAGCCCTCAGCGCGATCGTCATCCAGCGTGTCCCAGCGACAGCTTTGCGAGAAAGCCTGCGTGGTGCGGATGCCCGCCGGACCGGCGCGGAACATATCTTTTACGGCCTGGTCCTGCGTCAGCATGATGTCGTACTGATCCAGCGTTTCACGCATCGTCTGCTGCAGAATATTGCGCGCGCTGGTGTCAATCAGGCCAGCCCGATCCAGCTCGCCAAGAATACCGATTACGCCGCCGGCGCGGTGCACATCTTCCATATGATATTTCGGAGTGCTGGGCGCCACTTTACACAGCTGCGGTACTTTACGTGACAGGCGGTCGATATCGGAGATATTGAAGTCGATCTCGCCCTCCTGCGCCGCCGCCAGCAGATGCAGTACGGTATTGGTGGAGCCGCCCATGGCGATATCCAGCGTCATGGCGTTCTCAAATGCTGCTTTGGTCGCGATATTACGCGGCAGCATATTGGCGTCATCCTGCTCGTAGTAGCGTTTGGTCAGGCTCACAATGCGTTTACCGGCATTGATGAACAGCGCTTTACGATCGGCGTGGGTGGCCAGCAGCGAGCCGTTGCCCGGCTGTGACAGGCCCAGCGCTTCTGTCAGGCAGTTCATGGAGTTAGCGGTAAACATTCCGGAGCAGGAGCCGCAGGTTGGGCAGGCTGAGCGCTCAATCTGCTCACTGTCGGCGTCGCTGACGTTGGGGTTCGCCCCCTGAATCATCGCATCTACCAGATCCAGCTTGATGATCTGGTCGGAGAGTTTGGTTTTCCCCGCTTCCATCGGGCCGCCGGAGACAAAGATCACCGGAATGTTGAGGCGCAGTGCCGCCATCAGCATGCCCGGGGTGATTTTGTCGCAGTTGGAGATACAGACCATCGCATCCGCGCAGTGGGCGTTGACCATATACTCTACGGAGTCGGCGATCAGCTCACGTGACGGAAGTGAATACAGCATGCCGCCATGTCCCATGGCGATACCATCATCTACCGCGATGGTGTTGAACTCTTTTGCCACACCGCCCGCTGCTTCAATCTGCTCTGCAACCAGCTTGCCGAGGTCGCGCAGGTGCACGTGCCCTGGTACAAACTGTGTGAATGAGTTCACTACCGCAATAATCGGCTTGCCGAAATCATCATCGGTCATTCCGGTGGCGCGCCACAGGGCACGGGCACCCGCCATATTACGGCCGTGGGTGGTGGTGGCTGAACGGTACTTAGGCATGCTCTATTTACTCCAGTCTGAAAAATGACGCGGGCGCTGCTGCCCCCGCGCTGATCTCTTGTTACGGATTAACCTGATCCAGCCAGCCATATTTATCTTCGGTTTCGCCGGTAAACAGGCCAAAGAACGCTTTCTGAATTCGGGTGGTCACCGGACCACGCTTGCCTTCGCCGACCTGAATGCCGTCAACGCTGCGCACCGGGGTGATTTCAGCAGCGGTGCCTGACATGAAGATCTCATCGGCCAGATAGAGCGACTCGCGTGACAGCACCTGCTCGCGCACTTCAATACCGAGATCGTGCGCCAGCTTGATAATTGCATCACGGGTGATGCCTGGCAGAGCGGAAGAGGTAAACGGCGGCGTAAACAGGATGCCATCTTTGACTTCAAACAGGTTTTCGCCTGCGCCTTCAGAGATGTAGCCCTGCGTATCCAGCGCGATCCCTTCCTGATAGCCGTGGCGGCGTGCTTCGCTGCCCACCAGCAGGGAGGAGAGATAGTTACCGCCCGCTTTGGCTGCGGTAGGCAGTGTGTTAGGCGCCACGCGATTCCACGAAGAGACCATGGCGTTGATACCCTGCTCCAGCGCTTCCGGACCGAGGTAGGCTCCCCACGGGAAAGCCGCAATAATCACGTCAGTGGTAAAACCGTCCGGCGGGTTAACGCCCAGGCCTACATCGCCGACAAACGCCAGCGGGCGGATATAGGCACTCTTCAGATTGTTAACGCGGATCACTTCGCGGCAGGCTTCCATCAGCTCATCGACGCTGGCTTTGATGGGAAAACGATAGATTTTTGCGGAGTCGTGCAGACGCTGCATATGTTCACGGTGACGGAACACTACCGGGCCTTTGTGCGAGTCGTAGCAGCGTACGCCTTCAAACACGGAAGTGCCGTAATGCAGTGCGTGAGACATAACGCTGACCTTGGCGTCTTCCCACTTAACCATCTCTCCGTTGAACCAAATAAAGTCTGCTTTCTTCGTACTCATCGTTATGTCCTTTGGCGACTAAGCGCGGATTTGTTGTGTTGTCTGCTGCTGGATCTCGACACAGGCGACATCCAAAAGTTTGCGTAACTGAGAAGACAGTAAATCGACTGAGCGCTGGCTGGCAACGGTCATTTCGATATTAATATTGTCTGCGTTGCTGGCGGAGCCCATATTCATCGCGCAGACCTGAAAGCCGCGGTGGCGAACAACGCGTAAAATGCGCTCCAGCACTTCCGGGCGAAAACGGGCTTCAATTGATAACTGATGCTGATTCATATGCTCTTCTCCATCATGTTTGCGTTGCTGGCACCCGGCGGGACCAGTGGCCAGACGTTTTCATGCTCATCAATCGAAACATGCAGGAAATAAGGTCCTTCGCTGTTCAGCAGAGCATCAATCGCGGCGTCAACTTCATCTTTACGGCTGATACGCTGGCCTGGAATATCAAACGCGCGGGCCAGCATCAGAAAATCGGGGTTATCGGTCAGGATGGTCTCGCTATAGCGGCCATCGAAAAACAGCTGCTGCCACTGGCGCACCATGCCCAGCCGCTGGTTATCCAGCAGCAGAATTTTTACCGGCAGCTGTTTGCGTTTAATCGTGCCCAGCTCCTGAATGTTCATCATGATGGAACCATCACCGGAGACGCAGATTACCGTATCATCAGGGCGGGCAATCTGCGCCCCCACGGCTGCCGGCAGACCAAATCCCATGGTGCCGAGACCGCTGGAGGTGATGAAATTTTCCGGCGCGCTGAACTGCATATGCTGCGCGGTCCACATCTGATGCTGACCCACATCGGTGGTCACAACCGTACTGCCCGGTTTGCGATCGGAAACCTGCTTCAGCAGCAGCGGTGCGTAAATAGCGTCACCGGGATGATCGTAGCGCCAGCTAAACTCCGCTTTCATCGCGCGGACTTCCTGACGCCATGCATCGATCTGCAGAGGCATACTCAGCGCGGGCAGTATCTGCCGGAGGTCGCCTGGCAGCGAAACATGAGCACGGCGCAGTTTGTTCAGCTCCGCCGGATCGATATCGATATGAATAACGCTGGCATGCGGGGCGAAGGTATCCAGCTTGCCGGTCACGCGGTCATCAAAGCGGGCGCCTACTGCAATCAGCAAATCGCACGACTGTACGGCAAGGTTGGCCGCTTTAGTGCCGTGCATCCCCAGCATCCCGAGATAAAGCTCGCTGCTGCTCTCTGCACAGCCAAGCCCTTTCAGGGTTGAGACGACCGGGATGCCGCTTTCTTTTGCCAGCGCACGCAGTGCCGGTACCGCCTGCGCCATACCCACGCCACCCCCTACATAGAGGATGGGTTTTGCCGCACGTGCCATTAAGGCGCGCGCGTCATCAATGTGCTGCGGCGAATGGGAAAGGGTCTCCTCAACCGGCAGCAGATGGGGCGTCAGTTCCGCGCTGGCAATCTGGATATCTTTTGGGATATCAACCAGTACCGGCCCCGGGCGTCCCGACTGCGCGATAGCAAAGGCTTCGGCCATCACTGAAGGCAGATCGTCAAGCGATTCAACCAGAAAACTGTGTTTGGTGCAGGCCAGCGACAGCCCAAGGACGTCAATCTCCTGAAAAGCGTCGGTTCCCATCACAGCGGATGAAACCTGTCCGGTGATGGCTACTACGGGAACAGAATCCATCATCGCATCCGCCAGGCCAGTGATCAGGTTAGTGGCTCCCGGACCAGAGGTTGCGATGCAGACGCCGGTTTTACCCGTAGCACGGGCATAGCCGATAGCCGCTATCACCGCGCCCTGCTCATGACGGCACAACAGATGTTCTACGCCGCCATCATATAGCGCATCGTACACGGGCATGATAGCGCCGCCAGGATAACCGAACACGGTATCAACGCCCTGCGCGCGTAATGCCTGAACTACCCATTGTGCACCTGTCATGGTTATTCTCCTGCAATCCTGTGAGAACAACAGAATTTTATGCTACTGCTCATAATCTGCTCCTCGTTAATCAGCTGATAGTTTGTCTGGTCAAAAAAAAACCCCCGGACCTTTCGGTGCGGGGGTTTTTGGGATTTCAGACTTGATTTTTAAGCCTTTCTTTCTCCAGACGCAGCCCCGCACGGTGGGTTAATAATCACCACCACGCTAATCACGACTAGGCTAATCACGGATAGAAGGGCTTTCATACGTTGTCTTTTTTTCACTTGTTCGAAGTAATGCCTACAGAGTTATCATAGTTACCGGGTCATTTACAATAATTTTCATCAGCCAATTTTTCGCGGTTCTGATGCAATCATCGTTATCACCTTGTAAAAACTAGGTTATTCAGATTTGTGATAAATATTCATCACGCCCGGCGCGTAATTGCATAATGCTTAGCGGAAGAGATCGCTCATTTTTGGCGAAAACAGTGAAACAATAGAGAAAAATATGGAATAAGGCGGGCAAAATGGCACAACCGGGATCGCAGATAGCGCGCTGAGGAGCAAGGATAGAGGCAACAAGGAGGGATGATGTCTTTATCTAGAGTTCTGACCCGTGCGGCACTGGGAATCGAAGCGCCGCTGGTAACCGTCGAGGTTCATATCAGTAATGGATTGCCTGCGCTGACGCTGGTCGGCCTGCCTGAAACCACGGTTAAGGAGGCTCGCGAACGGGTACGCAGCGCTATTATTAATAGCGGATTCAGCTTTCCGGCCAAACGTATCACCATCAATCTGGCGCCTGCTGACCTGCCTAAGGAGGGTGGTCGCTACGATCTGCCGATTGCTATCGCGCTTCTCGCAGCCTCAGAACAGCTGCCAGGGGATAAACTTACGCGCTATGAGTTCCTGGGTGAGCTGGCGCTTAACGGCGCGCTCTGTGGCGTGCAGGCCGCAATTCCGGCCGCTATGGCAGCGCTCAGAGCCGGCCGCCAGATGATTGTTGCTGAACAGAATCAGCAGGATGTGGGATTAATCCAGCAGGGCGAAACGCTGACCGGCGTGCATCTTAGTGAAATATGCGCTTTTCTGCACAATCAGACCACGCTCAGAGTGGCGCAGACCGTTGCCGAAGAGGCCACGGACTCACCGCAGGATCTGCGTGACGTTATTGGTCAGCAGCAGGGACGACGCGCGCTGGAGATTGCAGCAGCAGGCGGACATAATCTGCTGCTGCTCGGACCACCCGGTACAGGCAAAACGATGCTGGCGACGCGTCTGCCGGGCATTATGCCACCGCTGGACGACGGTGAAGCGCTGGAGTGTGCGGCAATTGCCAGCCTGGTCAGCAATGGTGAACAGCGCGCTCAGTGGCGTAAGCGCCCTTTCAGGGCGCCTCATCACAGCGCCTCACTCTATGCGCTGGTTGGCGGAGGCTCTATACCCCGCCCGGGTGAAATATCACTGGCACACAATGGCGTACTGTTTCTGGATGAGTTACCGGAATTTGATCGCCGCGTCCTTGATGCGCTGCGTGAACCTATTGAATCAGGCGAAATTGCGCTCTCCCGTACGCGGGCTAAAGTGACTTATCCTGCGCGCTTTCAGCTGATAGGCGCAATGAACCCCAGCCCCACCGGGCATTACCAGGGCAATCACAACCGCTGTTCACCACAGCAGGTACTGCGTTATCTCAGCCGGTTGTCAGGGCCCTTTCTGGACCGCTTTGATTTATCGCTTGAGATCCCGCTGCTGCCAGGCGGAACCCTGAGTCAGCAGGCTGTCACCGGCGAGAGCACTGCACAGGTCAGGGAACGGGTGCTGGCAGCCAGAGCACGACAGCAGGCGCGCGCTGGCAAAATTAATGCCCATCTTACTAATGCGGAGATCGCGCGCGACTGTGCGTTGTTACAGGCTGATGCAGAGTGGCTGGAAGGAATACTTAATACGCTGGGTTTATCGGTGCGTGCATGGCAGCGCATCCTGAAAGTGGCCAGAACCATCACCGATCTTGCCGGGGAAACACAGATAGTACGGCCACATCTGCAGGAAGCGGTGAGCTACCGCAGTATCGATCGTTTAATGATTTATCTGCATAAGACGCTGGAATAAAAACGGGGCCGTTCAGAGCCCCGTTTTATCAGTCATCACTGTCGCTGAAATCTTCAACCGTATCCATCTGCGGCTTGCCACCCGAGAGGGTGTGAAAGCGCTTAGGACGCTTGATGCGGGCGATATACTTAGACCAGACGCGCTCTGCTTCGGTCAGCGGCTCACGTTGTCCGCGGCACACTTCAAGAAACGACCGCTCTTCTTCTGTTACCGGTTCGCGTTTTGCCAGATCAAGCTCATTAAAAGCGTATCCGTGACGCTCCAGAAGCTGGGCTTCTTTAATGGTGAAATCACCGTGACGTGAAAATCCACGTGGATAATGTTTGTTATCGAAGAAACGATTTGTTGTTGCGAAGCTTTCCGCCATTTTACACGCTCCTGATTCTCATATGGCCGTGCTATTTATGGCGCGGAGTATTAGATAGGCTTGACAGAGTGTAAAACAAAACATTTAAATCAGTACGACAAACAAATTTTGGGAGAATAGTGTGGATACGGAATTACTGAAAACTTTTCTGGAGGTGAGCAGAACGCGTCATTTTGGACGTGCTGCGGAGGCGCTGTACCTTACGCAATCTGCTGTCAGTTTTCGCATCCGTCAATTGGAAAACCAGCTGGGCGTAAATCTCTTTACCCGCCATCGTAATAACATCCGCCTGACTTCAGCAGGTGAGCGGTTATTACCTTATGCGGAAAGCCTGATGAGTACCTGGCTGATGGCAAAGAAAGAGGTTTCGCATACGCAGCAGCATCATGAGCTCTCAATCGGTGCCAGCGCTTCCCTGTGGGAGGCTTATCTCACGCCCTGGCTTCAGACGCTCTATGAGAACCGTGAGAGCCTGCATATGGAAGCCCGTATTGCCCAGCGTCATCTGCTGGTTAAACAGCTGCATGAGCGGCAGCTTGATCTGCTAATCACCACGGAAGCGCCAAAAATGGATGAGCTGACCAGCCAGCAGATTGGTCATATTTCACTTGCTCTGTTCCGGGCGCGTAAAACGGAAAAACGCGAGAAGTATGATTATATCAAACTGGAATGGGGCGCAGATTTTCATCAGCATGAGAGCTATTTGTCGAGTGATGATGTTCCGGTGTTAACCACGACATCGGCACATGTAACGCGGGAACTGTTACACACTACCGGGGCCTGTGCTTTCTTACCCGATTCCTGGCAGGGGATATATAACGATATTGTGCCGATCCCCGATACACCGGTAGCGGTGCGCCCGCTATATGCCGTCTGGCTGCAGAATAGCGATCAGCAAACGCATATTCGTCAGCTGCTTAAATTTCCGGTTCTGACGCACTGAGATAGCAGATTGAGAAGGGTCTGAAGCTGTGAAAGCGGGCGCAGACTCTTTATTTTTTGAAAGGATGCAAAAAGATCCTGAATTTCAGGCAAAAAAAATCCTTTGCCGAAGCAAAGGATTGTTTTCTGGCAGGGGCGGAGGGACTCGAACCCCCAACACCCGGTTTTGGAGACCGGTGCTCTACCAATTGAACTACGCCCCTAAATAGGGTGGCGGAACGGACGGGGCTCGAACCCGCGACCCCCTGCGTGAC
>NZ_QBJB02000012.1:0-103097 GCF_003057675.2 Pantoea sp. RIT413 | reverse complement strand
AGAATCTGTATTTATATGCGCGTTTCATGCTTTACATATTACGGCACATTATGTAAGAAGGCCAGGGAATGTTACGCAGTTACCGCGCTTATATCCCCGCCCGATTGGGCGAGGTCTTACGCGCAAATTGATAAAGTCCCGGGCAATCTCCGGCTGCGTAAGAAATTGCCTGAAAGTCGCGTCGTGAGGCGTGGGCGTGCTGTTTTTCTTCTTCATCCGTGCTGACTCATCAAATAACGAGAATATAATATCATGACAGCAAAAGCGCTGTGCCTGGAACCATTTTCATCGGATGTCCGAAACTATTTGCACGCCAGTAATAAAGCGACAGACAAAGGCGTTTATATTTTTGCCTTCAAATATGGCCCACACGTCAAAATAGATTACCTGTTCTATTACGTGTGGGATGACAGGGGCTGGAAAATATCTGTTCACCCTTCTGCAGCACTGCCAGAAAATGAAAGTCAATAAAGCATAATTAAACAGGAATGAATATTTTTCCTCTGAATATCTCAGAGGCGTTTGCCAGTAAACTTCCATTAAATCCCCTCAGGGACGCTATAAAAATCAAAGCTCAATTACTGATTAGCTTTGCGGATATTGTAATAACCACGCTATTTACTTCGTTTTGAACAACTGACTATTATCGCTCTCACTCTGTTAATAAATGTAACGGGCTTAATTCAGCCTGCATGCTTTGACGCCCTTTTTTTACTGGAAACGCCATGAATCTCTCTTTTACTGTACCCGAAACCTGTCAGGCGGCGGTCATCACCCGACGCGAACAGGCTATTCAGGCGGCGCAATCGCTGGCTGAGCAGGCGAAGCCCGGTGCCGTTGAGCGCGATCAGCAGCGGATTTATCCCGTTGATCTGCTGAATCAGTTCACCCGGCTTGGTCTGGGCAGTATCAGCGTTCCGCGTCGTTTTGGCGGAGGCGGGCTGGACTATCAGACCCTGGCCGAGGTTTTTCGCATTATCTCCGCCAGCGATCCCTCTCTGGGCCAGATCCCGCAGAACCACTTTGGGCTGATTCAGTTCATCCTGGGCGAAGGCGAACCGGAACAGCAGCAAACGCTGCTGCAGGCCGTCGTGAACGGCAACCGACTGGGTAACGGTGGTCCTGAAAAAAATACCCGTCATACGCGTGATGTTCAGGCCCGGCTGAGCGGAGATGGGAACGCGCGGTTTCTGACGGGAGAGAAGTTTTATTCAACCGGCGCGCTGTTTGCCGACATTCTGGTTACCACCGCTCTTCAGGATGATGACAGGCCTGTGATGGCTTTCATCCCGCTGCCTGCCCCAGGCGCAGAGATTGTCGATGACTGGTCTGGCATGGGGCAGCGTACCACGGCCAGCGGCACGGTCAGGCTTCATCAGGTGGCGGTCGATCCGGCCTGGATTATTCCGCTACCGTCGCCGGAGAAACCGACGCTGCGCGGTGCCGTTTCACAGCTCATCCAGGCGGCGATCGATGCCGGCATCGCGCAGGGCGCGCTGGACGATGCGCTGGCGTTCGTTCGCGATCACTCCCGTCCCTGGGTCGATGCCGGCGTGGCGCGCAACACGGACGATCCTTACATCCTTGCCGATATCGGTCGCATCAGTACCGAACTGAGCGCCGCCAATGCCCTGCTGCGAAGGGCGGCCCGCGTGCTCGACGCCACAGACCCGGCCGCGCTGACAGCCGAAAACAGCGCAGCCGCCTCAATTGCCGTGGCGGAAGCCAAAGTGCTGACCACGGAGATCGCCCTGCGAGCCAGCGAAAAGCTCCTGGAGTGGGGCGGCAGTCGCGCCACGCTGCTACAGCATGGTCTGGATCGCCACTGGCGCAACGCGCGCACCCACACCCTGCACGACCCGGTGCGCTGGAAAACCCACGCTATCGGCAACTACTACCTGAATGCAGTCTATCCCGCGCGTCATGCGTGGATTTAAGGAGAAAGTATGAGTCAGGTTCAGCCGAAACAGCCAGCGGAGAGCGTGCGCAGCGAACAGCAGGCGCTGGATGTCGCCGCACAGCTGGCGCAGCAGTTCCGTGAAGGTGCCGCAACCCGGGATCGCGAACGTGAGTTACCGCATCATCCGCTGCGGGCACTGTTTCAGTCCGGATTAGGGGCGATTACCGTGCCCGAAGCCTATGGCGGTATCGCGGCGTCGACAGCCACGCTGACCTCGGTGATTAGCCTGCTCAGCGAGGCCGATGCGGCAGTGGGTCAGGTTCCGCAGAACCATTTCTACGCGCTGGAAGTCCTGCGCCTTAACGGCAGCGAGTCTCAGAAACAACGCTTTTACGGTGAAGTGCTGGCTGGCGTCCATCTGGGAAATGCGCTGGCAGAATTTTCAGCCCGTGCCGCGCATCAGCGTACCACAGCGATCTGTAACAACGTCCTCAACGGCAGCAAATTCTACGCCACCGGCGCGCTGTTCGCCGACCGTATTCCCACTGCGGCGCGCGATGAAGCGGGCATAGAGCAGCTGGTGTTTGTGCCGCGCCATCAACCGGGCGTTACGGTGATCGACGACTGGAGTGGTTTTGGTCAGCGCACCACCGGCAGTGGCAGCGTGCTGTTCGATAATGTCCCGGTCGAGCCAGATGATGTCGTGCCGTTTCAGTCGGCCTTTGAGCGTCCCACCGCTCTTGGGCCGTTTGCCCAGATTCTGCATGCCGCTATCGATCAGGGCATTGCGCAGGCTGCCTTTAACGATATGCTCGATTTTCTGCGTCAGCGTGCCAGACCCTGGCCAGACAGCGGTGTGAGCCGCGCCAGCGACGATCCCTTAACGCTTGATCGTACCGGCCGTCTGGCTGCGCGGCTGCGGGCAGGCGAGGCATTGATAGAAGAGGCGGCAGCGGCCGTTGATGCGGCGCAACGGCAGCCCGACGCCGGCACGGTCGCGCTGGCCTCTGTTGAGGTGGCCAAAGCACGGGCCTGGACAACAGAGGTGTCGCTGGAAGCCGCGAACCTGCTGTTTGAACTTGGCGGCACACGCGCCAGCCTGCGGGAATACAATCTTGACCGCCACTGGCGCAATGCGCGCACGCATACCCTGCACGACCCGGTACGCTGGAAATATCCTGCGATAGGCAACTATCTGCTCAATGGCGTATTGCCCGCCCGCCGGGGCACGCTATGAGCCAGAAACAGGTTCTGCTTAACGCTTTCAATATGAACTGCGTCGGTCACATTCATCACGGCATGTGGACACATCCTCAGGATCACTCTACGGAATTTAACACGCTGCGTTACTGGACAGATCTGGCGCGCCTGCTGGAACAGGGCCTGTTCGACGGCGTGTTTATCGCCGATATTCTGGGCGTCTATGACGTTTATCAGCAGGGGATCGCGCTGACGGCGCGCGAGTCGATTCAGCTGCCGGTTAACGATCCGCTGATGCTGGTTTCCGCCATGGCGGGAGTCACAGAGCATCTGGGCTTCGCCGTTACCGCCAACCTCAGCTATGAAGCGCCGTATCCCTTTGCCCGTCGCCTCTCAACGCTGGATCATCTCACTCAGGGACGCATCGGCTGGAACATCGTCACCGGCTACCTGGACAGCGCGGCGCGGGCAATGGGCAATAAGCAGCTGCTGGCGCATGACCAGCGCTATGCCCAGGCCGATGAGTTTCTCGACGTCAGTTACCAGCTCTGGGAGGGAAGCTGGCAGGATGATGCGCTGGTGATAGATCGCCAGAACCGCCTCTATGCCGATGCCAGCAAAATTCACCCGGTAAAGCACCAGGGAGAGTTCTATCAGGTTGAGGGCTATCACCTCAGCAGCCCTTCACCGCAACGTACGCCGCTGCTGTTCCAGGCCGGCACGTCAGCGCGTGGCATCCGGTTCGCTGCCCGTCATGCCGAGTGTACCTTCGTCAATGCCGCCACACCCGCCGCGATGCGCCAGCAGACAAAGCGTCTGCGCCAGGCTGCGGTAGAAGCGGGTCGCCGTGCCGACGATATACGCATTTTTATGGGTGTCGGCGTGATTGTCGCCCCGACCGAGCGCGAAGCGCAGGAGAAGCACCAGAGCTATCTGGCCTATGCCAGCCCGGAAGCCGGTATTGCCCATTTCTCCAGCTCAATTGGTCTCGATCTGGCCGCCTTCGACCTGGATGAGCCGATCGTCAATGGTGAAACCCGTGCGATTGAGTCGGTAAGTCAGGCCTACAGCGGCTGGACCCGCCGTCGCCTGCTGGAGCAGCACGCCATGGGCAGCCGCTATCCGCTGATTATCGGTAATCCCTCTCAGGTGGCGGACGCGCTGCTGCACTGGATGGATGAGGGGGATATCGACGGCTTCAATCTGACACGCATTCTCAACCCGCAAAGTTACCGCGATTTTATCGAGCTGGTCGTACCGGAATTACAACAGCGCGGTCGTTATAAAACGGCTTATCAGCCCGGCTCACTGCGCAACAAAATTTTCCGGCAGGATCGCCTGCCCGATCGTCACCCGGCCGCGCACTGGCGTCATGCCACCGGACACCGTTGAACTGTTTAACCTCAAGGAATCATCATGACACGTATTAATCCCTTACGCGTCGCGCTGGGCGCGATACTGCTGACCCTCAGTGCCGTTGCCGCTGCAGACTATTCGGGACCGCTGAAAGTCGGGACGACTGCCGCCTTTGCCCCGCCGCTGGAGACCGCCGTGGCGGAAGCAAAGAAGCAGGGACTCGCGGTTGATCTGGTCGAGTTCACCGACTGGACCGCCCCTAACGTCAGCGTTGAAAATGGCGACATCGACGTTAACCTGTTCCAGCATAAGCCTTTTCTGGAGAATGCGAACCAGTCCGGCGGCTTCCATCTGGTCGCCTGGGCGCCCGCCATCATCAACAACATCGGACTCTACTCGAAAAAGCACAGCGCGATTGACCAGATACCCGAAGGCGGTACCGTGGCCATCGCCAACGACCCGATAAACGGTGCCCGCGGATTACTCCTTTTACAGAAAGCGGGACTGATTACGCTGAAGCCGAATGCCGGGCTCAAATCCACTCCCGACGATATCGTCAGCAACCCGAAGAAACTGAAAATCATCGAAGTTGAAGCGGTGCAGCTCTCACGCTCGCTGGAAGAGGTCGATCTTGCGCAGGGTTATCCGCACTATCTGCGTCTGGCCAAAACGATCGACCCCAATCAGGCGCTGCTGTTTGATGGGCTGGAACACCCTGAATATGTTATTCAGTTCGTGATCCGTCAGGGGCATGAGAACGATCCGCGCCTGGCAAAATTTGTCGATATTTATCAGCATTCGCCGGTGGTGCGCGCCAGCCTCGACAGTTTCTATGGCAAGCTTTATCAGCCGGGCTGGAGCCAGTAATCATGGTCAGCGTTAGCTATCCGGAAACCAGCCCATTACCTCATTCCGCCGTTGCCACGCAGGCCAGCGGCGCCGCGCACATTACCCTGGAGGCGTTGAGCAAACGCTATCCCGGTCAGACGGTCGATGCGCTGCATAACATCCATCTGCAGATCCGGCGCGGCGAGATTTTCGGCATCATTGGCCGCAGCGGAGCGGGCAAATCGACACTGATCCGCTGCCTTAACCGGCTGGAAGAGCCTGGCAGCGGGCGGATTGTCATTGATGGCACCGACATCAGCGCTCTGACGACCCGCCAGCTGGTCGAATGGCGGCGCAGCACCGGCATGATTTTCCAGCACTTCAATCTGCTCTCCGCCAAAACGGTCAGGCAGAACATCGAGCTGCCGCTCAGGGTTGCGGGTGTGCCTGCGGCTGAGCGGGCGCGTAAAGTGGATGCGTTACTGGCGCTGGTCGGGCTGGAGTCGCGTCAGCACGCCTGGCCCGCTCAGCTTTCCGGAGGACAGAAACAGCGCGTCGGCATTGCGCGTGCGCTGGTGCACGACCCGGAGCTGCTGCTGTGTGACGAAGCGACCTCGGCACTCGATCCTGAAACCACGCGCGCCATCCTGGCGCTGCTGAAGAAAATCAATCAGCAGCGCCACATTACCATTGTCCTCATCACCCATGAGATGGATGTCGTTCACGACCTCTGCCACAACGTGGCGGTGATCGACCAGGGTGAAATCATTGAGCGCGGCCCGGTCTGGCAGGTCTACAGCGATCCGCAGCAGGAGACCACGCGACAGCTGCTGAATCCCGATCATCAGACACTGCCAGAATCGGTCGCCAGCCGCCTGAGCGACCGCCGCCTGCAGCCCGATGCCCGGCTGTTACTGCGGCTGCGCTACACCGGGCAGGGTGCTCAGCCGGATATCGGTGCGCTGAGCGCCCTGATTCCGGGTGAAATCACCGTGATCTACAGCGCGATTGAGTGGGTGACACAGAAGCCGATTGGCCAGATGCTGGTCCTGCTGGATGCCCGGCATGAAGCGCAGGCAGTGACCGCTCAGCTGTCGCATATCGCCGATCAACTGGAGGTGTCAGGTTATGTCACAGGCTATTGACCGTTTATGGAGCGCACTGCTGGATACCCTGCTGATGGTCGGGGTCTCTTCGGTGCTGGCGCTGCTGCTGGGATTACCGATGGCGGTGCTTCTGGTGGTGAGCGGACGCGGGGATCTTTTCCCCAGTCCGGTACTCAACCGGGTGCTGGGCTGGATGGTTAATCTCTTTCGCTCGGTTCCCTTTCTGATCCTGATGGTGGCGCTAATCCCATTTACCCGCTGGATAGTCGGTACGACCTATGGCGTCTGGGCCGCAGTGGTGCCGCTGACCCTTGCAGCTACTCCGTTTTTTGCCCGCATTGCCGAAGTGAGCCTGCGTGAAGTGGATAAAGGACTGACGGAAGCGGCGCAGGCGATGGGCTTTCACCGCTGGCATATTATCTGGCATGTGCTGTTGCCTGAAGCGCGCCCTGGCATCGTCAGCGGCTTCACCATTACGCTGGTGACGATGATCAATGCGTCGGCGATGGCGGGTGCCATCGGTGCCGGTGGCCTGGGCGACCTGGCCTATCGGTATGGCTATCAGCGTTTCGATATGCAGGTGATGGTGACCGTGATCGTGGTGCTGGTCGCGCTGGTGACCCTGCTTCAGCTCTGCGGCGATCGGCTATCGCGTCGGCTGAATCATCGTTAGCCCCTGAGGCCGGGTTCCCCCGGCCTTTTTTTATCACGCGCCCCCGCCGTTCCCTATCTGCCAGATAAAGGTCGGATCGCTGCCATTTACTTCCCAGTCACCCACATTGCGGATTTTGTAGATCACCGGATTGTGCGAGGAGACCGTACGGGCGTTGCGCCAGTGCCTGTCCAGCGCCTTGCTGACGCGGGTATCGGACGCCCCCAGCGCATTAAACAGCTCAGTCGCAGCGCGGGGCACCAGCTCTGTCGCCACGGCCTGCGCCCGGGCTGACTCCACCTCGGCCAGCACATTAGCCGCATGCCGTGCGGATTCACCGGCACCATTCTGCTCAAGCTCAAACACCCGCTGCAGAGCGTGAGTGGCGCGCTCAGCGGCCGCTTCTACTGCCCAGGCCCAGCTGCTGATCTGGCCCACAACCTGCAACACCTGCACATCCTGTCTGGCCTGTGGCGCACTGCCGTGACTGTAAATCCGCTTACGCTGCGCCACAGCCAGTGCCGCATCACGCACTACTGCCCGGCCAATACCGGCCAGGGTAGAGAGTAAAACGTGCTGATAAAAGGCAGTCTGATAGCGGAAGCGCGTACTGAAATCGTACACATGAGCGGACTCAATATGGGCCTGATCAAAACGCGTGCTGCCGCTGCCGGTCAGGCGCTGTCCAAACCCATCCCAGTCATCGTCACGCTCAACGCCATTCTGGTGCGTGCTGACCAGCGCAATCACGTCGCGGCCGTTGTCGGCTCGCCGGGCAAAAACATCGATCCAGTCAGCATAAAGGGTTCCGGTGCTGTAAAACTTTTCACCGCTGATCGTCCAGCCATACGGTGCCAGGGAAACCTGGGTGATGACCTCACCCAGTTTCACCGTGCCCGTTTCACTCCAGCCGCTGCCCACCAGCTCGCCATCCACAAAACGGCGAAACCAGCGAAGCCGTTCAGCATCCGCAGGCTGATTCAGGCGATCTTCAACAAACGCGAAGTGTGCACGCAGTGCCTGAGGCAGGTTTGAATCCGCCTCGGCCAGCGCGGTCAGCAGCGAAAAGAGCTGAGGCAGTGACACCCCGAAGCCACCTTCCTCTTTCGGGATGCGCAGCGTGCCAAAGCGGGCTTCTTTCAGCCAGGCGATGGGCTTATGCAACAGTGTACGCGTTGTTTCACGCCTGGAGGCGGCTTCGGCGATACGGGTAAACAGCGGCCTGAACTGTTCGGTCAGTGCCGCAAACTCAGTCCGGGTTAATTCAGACATGATCTTCTCCTGTGGTGGGTTGTTCATCAATGTCCTGTCGGGTCGGTTCAAACCGGACGACCAGCAGGAAAATTATCGGGATCAGCGCAGCGAGTGAGACAATCCAGAACATATCGGTGCTGTACCGGGCCTGCAGAATCGGCAGGATGAATAGCGCCAGCGCACTGCCGATTCCCGAAAGCGAGCGGCTGAAACCGACGCCGGTCGCGCGGATATGGGCTGGATAGGAGAGTGCGGGATAGATCATTAACTGCGCGCCGGGTCCAAACCCTTCAGCAAACAGCCAAAGTCCCAGCATCAGCACGGCAAACACTACTCCAATCGTCGCCTGCGGATGACCAATCAGCGCCAGGGAGATCAGCGCGATAAACTGCAGCGCAAAGCCGGCAATCGCCACATGCCTGGAAGGGAACTTCCACGCCAGCCGCATCCCCAGCAAACCGCCGGTAAAGGCGAACAGTGCGTTGAGTCCCAGGGAGGCAGAGATGGTTTCAAACACGCCCGCGCCCAGGAACTGCGCCAGAATAGAGGGCAGGAAGAAAGCAATGGCGGTGTATTCAAAAGCGATACAGACGTTCATTACTGCGCTGACGATCGTGCGTTCGCGGTAAGGCTTCTGAAACAACACGCGGAAACTCACTTTCGGGGCCGCTTTCGCGGTCTTAGTTTTTTCAGGCTGCTCTTCATGCGCAATAATGCCGTAGGAGTCGCGCAGAATGCGCACGGCACCGCTTAAATCGCCCTGATTTGCAGCCCACAGCGGTGACTCATTCATAAACTTACTGCGCACCGCGATAATCAGCAGGGCCGGTACGGCACCAAACAGCAGCGAGGCGCGCCACAGCCAGTCGATATGCACGGCAGGTAACAGGAAGTAGAGCGCAAAAATGATAAAAAAGCAGGCTGAGGAAGCGGCGTACCACATCGGGCACCAGGCGGCAAGGCGCGACGCTTTGTTGCCTTTACCGGAGAATTTCGAGAACTCAGCGAGATAAGTCATGGCGACCGGCAGGTCGATCCCGACCCCGACGCCCATCAGAAAACGCGCGCCAATCAGGACCCAGACGTTGGGCGCCAGGCCCGCCGCGATAGCCGAGACGACAAAGAACAGCATGTCCGCCATAAAAACTGAATAGCGGCCATATTTGTCGGTCAGCCAGCCGCCGACCAGATTACCCACGATGGTCCCTATCATGATGGAGGATGTTACCAACCCGGTGAGAAGTGGAGTCAGCCCAAACTCTTTAACCACATCATCGATGCCATAAGAGAGCGTCGTGAGATCGTAAGCATCAAGAAATACGCCGCCCAGCGCCAGAAATACGATCCAGCGGGCGTAACTGTTTTTCTCACTGTTACTGTTAATCAGCCGGGCCACATCACTGACCGAACGAACCGGTGTGGAATGCGGCGGCGGGGCGGTCAGGGTGTCGTCAATATTCAGTGTACTCATCGTATCCTCGTTATTATTTAAGCAGGCAACGCAGCTGTTATAAGTTCAGCCCCCCGGGTAAACAACCAACAATTTCGGATAATGATTACAGTAAATTCAATAAGTTAAAATCAAATCTCGGGCATGCGGAAAACCGGATAAATCGTCTGACTTATCCGGTTCTGTCCGGCGGCTGTCTGTTTTTTACTGCCCGAAACAGAGCGGGCAAAGGGCTGACCTCTCCTGTTTCCGTCAGACCTTTTCGCTTTCTGGCTGCTGTTTCATGTCTGATGTACGACGATACCCGGCTCCCGGATGCGGCGAGGTCAATCGTGGCCCCTGTCCGAACAGTTTTTCACGCAGCGTGCCCGCCTGATAAGCCTGCTTATAGACACCGCGCTTTTGCAGTTCCGGCACCAGCAGCTCCACCACGTCGGAAAAGGTTTCATGCGTCACCGCGTAAGCGAGGTTAAAGCCATCCACATCGGTCTCCTCAACCCAACTCTGCAACTCATCTGCCACGGTTTCAGCACTGCCTACCAGCAACGGACCAAATCCGCCAATGCCAACCCAGTCTGCCAGCCCCTGTACCGTCCATTGACGGTTGGGATCGGCGGTGGAAAATGTCTCAACCGCTGACTGAATCGCGTTGGTGTGCAGATGCTTCAGGACCTGATCTGGTTGATACTGGCCAAAATCGATACCGGTCCAGCCGGAGATCAGCGCCAGTGCCCCTTCGTAACTGACATAACTTTTGTACTCCTGCCATTTCGCCTGTGCCGCCAGGTCCGTCTCGCCCACAATCACAGTCTGCAAATTGAAGATCAGGATGGATCGCGGGTCGCGTCCCGCCTCTGCGGCCCGCCGGCGAATATCCGCCACCGTTTTTTTCAGCAGCACTTTCGACGGCGCTGCAACGAACACACATTCCGCGTGCTCCGCCGCAAACGCCTTGCCGCGGCTGGACGCCCCCGCCTGGTAGAGTACCGGGGTGCGCTGCGGTGACGGTTCGCACAGATGAATTCCCGGCACCTGAAAAAAGGTGCCCTGATGGTTAATCGGATGGATTTTATCGGGATTGCTGAAAATACGGCGTTCGCGGTCACGCAGTATCGCCTCCTCTTCCCAGCTTCCTTCCAGCAGTTTGTAGACAACCTGGAGATATTCATCCGCATAGTCGTAGCGAGCGTCGTGGTCGGTCTGAGCCTGATAACCGATATTCCGTGCGCCACTTTCCAGATAGGAGGTCACAATATTCCAGCCGACACGGCCTTTGGTCAGATGATCGAGGGTCGAGAGGCGGCGTGCAAAGGGGTAGGGGTGTTCAAATGACAGCGAAGCGGTGAGACCAAACCCCAGATGTTCCGTGACCAGCGCCATCGGTGTGATCAGCGCAAGGGGATCGTTAACCGGCACCTGCGTGGCCTGACGGATAGCCGCCTGGTTGTTGCCGTTGTACACATCATAAACACCCAGCACGTCGGCAATAAACAACCCGTCAAATTTACCGCGCTCCAGCAGACGCGCCAGATCGGTCCAGTAGGTCAGGTCCTTGTACTGCCACGAGCGATCGCGCGGATGCGCCCACAGGCCGGGAGACTGATGACCGACGCAGTTCATATCAAAAGCATTCAGACGAATTTCACGTTTCGATGACATGGCAGCTCCTGAGCGGATGCGGCATCACGCTGCCGCCCGCTCTTTCAGATTGATATTGTGAGAAGGGGATCAGTGCGTCAGGAAGCCGGGACATCGCTCGCTGATGGAGGAGGGCGTAGCGCTGAGCAACATGCGCGCGACGGATTCAGCATGCTCGGCTACCTGCGGCAGTCCCATCAGCTCGCCAAAACGCCCGCGCGCGGTGGGCCCGGCGACATAAAGCCGGGGGCTGGCTTCACCCTGTGTATTCACAGCCTGCGACAAGGCGTTTACCCGAATGCCCAGCGCCAGCGCATCGGGCTGGATCACGCCGTCACCCTGTAACTGGCTCAGCAGCGGGTTGCTGTCCAGCAGCGCGTTGTGCGCCGGGCCGGTGGTCACAATTACCTTATCCACCTCGCAAACCTCCTGATCGGCTCCTCGCAGACGCAGCGTCAGCCGCAGCGCGTCATCGGCCGGTTCAGCCGCAATCAGACGGGCGGCACGCAGCGAGAGCTGACCGCTGGCCTGCAGCTGTGAGAGAACCTGACTGACCTGTGGCGCGATGCGATAGCGGTGAACATCCCACCAGGGGCGGAGATGCTGCAGAAAACGCTGCTGTTCCGGCAGCGGTAAACTCTGCCAGATACGCTGACCGTTGCGGCGGATATCATCCAGCACTAGCTGCCAGGGCAGATTCAGCGCCGCTGCCCGTTTAACCTCCTGACGCACCCGCTGTAACCAGCCGCGCGCGGTCGCGGACTGCGGCTGACTGTAATCCAGGCTGTAGGCCGCCTCACTGCCGCTCAGATTGGCGCGCGGCAGCAGTCCGCGACGGGAGAAAACGGTGATGTGACCCCGGTGCTGCTGGCGGTGCAGCGAGGCGACAACATCCGACATCGTCAGGCCCGAGCCGATAATCGCTATCCGGCTGTCTGGCGCAATCTGCGTCAGCGCATCACGCTGCCAGGGGTCAGCGATCACGCCGGGATGCGCCTGTAGCTGCTTCAGCCGCGCAGGCAGCGCGGGCGGGGGATGGCTGATAGCCAGTACTACCTGATCCGCCCGGATCCGTGCTCCACGGGCGGTGGTCACGACCCCGTTCCGCAGCGATAAGGCGCTGTCCTGCAGGTGTCTCAGCGTCACCGGAGAGTGTTTCTGCTGATGGATAAACTGTGCGTTTACCCAGCGACCAAACTCACCGCGCTGCGGATAGACGTTGCCGTCATGCCACAACGCGTCCGGGTCGTTCAGATAGCCGGGCGAGGCCCGGAAGTCACGATCAAACAGACCCTCTTCATCGCCCGCAAGCTGCATCCTGGAAGCCGGAACATTAATACGGTGCGCCGGATCGCGGGTGCCGTAGGCCACGCCCTGTGCCAGTTCGTCACGCGGTTCAATCACCGTCACGTTCAGGCCCGGCTGGCCCTGTCTGGCAAGATGGATCGCCAGCGCGGTGCCGGTGAATCCCCCGCCGATAATGACAATCTGCTGTTGCAACATAAGCGAGCCTTCTCTTCTGTTAACGGGGGTTAACCCGGACGGCGGTCGCCGCCAATCGTTTCACCAAACGGGCCGGTATTTACGCTGCGCTGTTTCTTTTCGGCGTTGGCCGCCAGCGGTAACAGCGGCATTACCAGCTCGGCAAAGCGATGCGCCTCTTCGAGATGCGGATAACCGGAGAAGATAAAGTTCTCGATCCCCAGCGCCTGATATTCACGAATACGGTCGGCAACCTGCTGCGGGCTGCCTACCAGCGCGGTGCCTGCACCGCCCCGCACCAGCCCCACGCCTGCCCACAGATTGGGGCCGATGCGCAGGCTCTCGCGTGAGCCCTGATGCAGCGCACTCATCCGCGCCTGTCCGGCCGAATCCATGCGGGCAAAGATTTTCTGGGCCGCCGCAATGGTCTCTTCGTCGAGATGCGAGATCAGCCGGTCAGCAGCCGCCCAGGCTTCCTCTTCAGTTTCACGCACGATGACATGCAGGCGAATGCCATAGGAGAGCGTCCGGCCTTTTTCCTCCGCCCGCTGACGGACGACCGCCAGCTTCTCCGCCACCTGCTCAACCGGTTCGCCCCACGTCAGATAGCTATCGATCTGACTGGCCGCCACGTCAATAGCCGCATCCGAGGAGCCGCCAAAATAGAGCGGCGGGCCATTTTCCTGCACCGGCGGGAAGAGGATTTCGGCGCCTTCGACGCGGATATGATCGCCGTTGAAATCGACTTTTTCGCTTTTGAGCAGACGCGAGTAGACCTCAAGAAACTCCCGTGTAACCTGATAACGTTCAGCATGACTCAGAAAAATTCCGTCGCCTTTGTTTTCAACCGGATCGCCTCCGGTTACCACGTTTATCAGCAGCCGCCCTCCGGAAAGACGGTCCAGCGTGGCGGCCATGCGTGCGGCCAGACTGGGTGGCTGCAGGCCCGGACGCACGGCCACTAAATAGCGCAGCTTTTTGGTGATCGGGGCAAGCGCCGACGCCACCAGCCATGAATCTTCGCAGCTCTTCCCGGTCGGAATTAATACACCATAAAAACCCAGATTATCTGCCGCCAGCGCAACCTGCTGTAAGTAGGGTAAATCGACCGCTCTGCCACCCTCCGTCGTGCCCAGATAGCGCCCGTCACCGTGGGTCGGCAGAAACCAGAAGAGGTTGAGGTTTTCCTGTGTCACATGGCTCATTAGCAGATTCCTTTATAACGATATTTGAATTTATCACATAGGGATAATTCCTTTGGCTATATAGCTGTTAGCAGCAATCATGCCAGAACTAACCAGAATATATTTTCTTTATAATCATCAGGATAGGATGGATAACGTTTTGCCGGTGCTGTTGCATTTGCAACAGCGGCAGCCGCCCTCTGCCGCATTGGCAACACTTAAATACCCTGAGCCTCTCGTTTCCGGGGCGGCCGCACGGTATGGTCTCTGTTTCCCCGTTTAGCCGGTAAAAAAACGATGCAGATTGCCACCCCAGAGTTGATCGATCGCGCCTCAAAGGCGTTTCAGAGCGTGCTTGATCAGCTTGCGCCGACGGATGCGACCGTGTTGATTATTGGTGAAACCGGAACAGGTAAAGAGGTCATGGCGCGCTATCTGCATTATCACAGCGCACGCAGAGACAAGCCTTTCCTGGCCGTCAACTGCGGCGCACTCACCGAAAGCCTGGCAGAGTCCGAACTCTTTGGTCATGAGAAAGGGGCGTTCACCGGCGCGCAGAATCGTCATAGCGGCTGGTTCGAGGCCGCAGATGGCGGCACGCTGTTGCTGGATGAGATAGGAGAACTGAGCCTGCCGCTGCAGATAAAACTGCTGCGTGTGCTGCAGGAGCGTGAAATCACCCGTGTCGGCTCCTCCAGAGCGATCAAAGTCAATGTGCGGGTTATCGCAGCCACCAATCGCGATCTGGCGGCCGCCATTCGCGAGCGGCGTTTCCGGGAGGATCTTTATTACCGACTCAACGTGGCGAGCGTCACGCTGCCGCCGCTGCGACAGCGCTGCGAAGACATATCCGTGCTCGCGCATCACTTTCTGCAGCTCTATGCGCGCCGGCTTGGCCGTCCTCAGCTCCGGCTCAGCGACGAGGCGCTGGCGACGCTGATGGCCTACAGCTGGCCGGGCAACATCCGGGAACTGGAGAATACGCTACACAATGCCGTACTGCTTAGTCAGAGCGCGCTGGTGACACCGCAGCAGCTCCGGCTGAGCCAGCTGACAGGTCCCGGGACGTCGCCGGGCGAAGAGGCGATGGATCGGTTTCTGAAACAGCAGATGCAGCAAAGCGAGACACCGCTCTATCCGCGGATGATCGCCGCGCTGGTCAGAAATGCTCTGGAACTGACGCAGGGCAATCAGCTTCAGGCTGCCGCGTTGCTTGGCATCAGCCGTCATACGCTGCGGACGCACCTCGGGCACCTTGGGATCATCAGGCCACGCCGCAGTCACATGCCTCCGCGCAGCGCTTCCGCCTTTCAGCCTGCCGCAAAAGAGCGCGAGCTGCGCATCGGCTATCAGAAGTTCGGCAATCTGGGGATCCTGAAAGCCCGTCAGTCACTGGAACAGCAGCTGGCCGATCGCGGTGTCAGCGTACTGTGGAGTGAGTTTCCCGCTGGCCCGCAGTTGCTGCATGCGCTCAGCAATAAGGAGATCGATTTTGGCACCACGGGGGAGGTGCCGCCGCTGTTTGCGCAGGCCGATCATAGCCCGATGCTGTATGTCGCCTGGGAACCCGCAGCACCGCAGAGCGTCGCGCTGGTGGTGCCAGACAGTAGTCCGATTCAGCGCGTCAGCGATCTCAGAGGAAAACGCATCGCCGTAAACCGGGGCTCTAACGTTCACTACCTGCTGTTACAGATTCTGGATGAAGCAGGGTTAACCCTGAATGAGGTACGCATCCTCTACGCGCCACCTAAATATCCGTTAACGCCCAGCGATCTCAACGCCGTGGATGCCTGGATGATGTGGGATCCGCTGCTCAGTGAGGCAGAAAACAGCGGGCAGTTCAGGGTTATCGCTGACGGCAGCGACCGGGTCAGCAACCATCAGTTCTACCTTGCTGAACGCGGGTTCGCCGCACATGCCGGAGATCTGATAGCGGTTCTGCTGGCCGCGCTGGAGCAGACCGGCCGCTACATTGATGCGCACCGCGCAGAAGCGGCAGGCCTGCTCTCAACTGAACTGGGCATCCCGACAACCTCTCTGCTGCACGCGCTGACGCGACGCAGCCACCAGACGCAGCGGATGAGTTTGGCCATCATCCGGGAGCAGCAGATGATCGCTGATCGCTTCTATGCGCTGGGATTGCTTAGTCGCGCAATTCGGGTTCGCGAGTCCGTCTGGCATCCATAGCGTTTTTTCAGCTAAGCATCGAACTTTTCATCGCTAAGCGCCTGAACCTGCGTTTGTTATGTTGCGCTGACTACAACAGGCTCAGGAATGAGAAATGAAAAAAGTTTTACTCAGCGCACTAATTATTGCCGCCCAGGCGGGATTTGCATTCAACACCCAGGCAGCCGATAAGCCCGATACGGTAAATATCGGTTTTCAGAAAGCAAACATCTTCGCTCTGCTCAAATATCGCGGCACGCTGGATGAGGAGTTTAAAAAGCAGGGGATTGCGGTTCACTGGATTGAGTTTCCCGCCGGACCACAGATGCTGGAAGGTCTGAATATCGGCAGTATCGATCTCGCGGCCACCGGCGACGCGCCACCTGCGTTTGCCCAGGCAGCACAGGCCGATCTGGTTTATCTGGCGCACTCGCCAGCTAATCCGAAAACCGAAGCGATTGTCGTTCCGGCCGATTCACCTGTCAAAAGTGTGGCGGACCTCAGGGGTAAGCGCGTGGCGCTGAACAAAGGGTCTGACGTTAACTATATGCTGGTCTCAGCCCTGGAGAAGGCAGGGCTAAGCTATAAGGATATTACGCCGGTCTATCTGCCGCCCGCCGATGCGCGGGCGGCTTTCCAGCGTGGCGCGGTCGATGCGTGGGTTATCTGGGACCCTTACTACGCGGAAGTTGAAACCAACGCCCACGCCCGGTTAATCAGCAACGCTGAAGGGCTGGTGCCGCACTACACCTTCTATCTGGCCAGCCGCAAATTTGCGGAAGGTCATCCGGCAGTCGCCAGCAAGGTGATAGATGAGCTGGGCACACTCAGCGCCTGGGCCAATCAGCACCAGGATGAGGCGGCAAAAATCATGTCTGCCTCAACCGGTCTGCCGCAGCCCATCTGGCAGCGCGCGCTGGCAAGGATGCCCTTTGGCGCAGAGCGCATGACGCCTGAAGTCTTTACGCAGCAGCAGGCCCTGGCTGATACCTTTACGCGGATTGGCCTGCTGCCGGTAAAGGTCGATATCCGCAGCGCGACCTGGTCACAGGATAAAAAATAGGGCGGTCGGGCAGAGGTTCGCGATCCAGGCCTCTGCCTGATAGAGAGGAGCGTTAATTCACTGCCTGACTCTTTGAGCTTAGCCCCAACGTAAAGAGCATTCTGATATTAATATGATTTTCTTCAAATTTATGGCTCAATCGCGTCAGGAGTATGAGTGCAGCAAGCTGAATCTACTCGCTTACAGTCATAGCTCAAGCCTTAATTTAACATAATTATGATTATGCGAACTTAATGGCGCTTTTTTTTGTTAAACTACTTTGGCTGATTATGACCAGTTATCGCAGTTCAGGAAGCTTATCAGGCAACGGTAAAATCGGCAGGAGTTGATTCTCAGGCCACAGCTCTTTTGCATGAGCTGAGGTATGGGAGGCGTGAAGATAAAATACTCAGCGAAAAGAGTGCTTCAGCTCTTCCTCAGTCAGACCAGTCACATTCATAACAGACTGAATATCCATACCATTCTTTAACAGATTGCGGGCGATCTTAAGGCTGGCTTCCTGTCGTCCTTCCAGTCGCCCTTCCTGACGGCCTTCCTGACGGCCTTCCTGACGGCCTTTCTGCTCAAGCTGCTGTGCAATCGTCATCAGTTCATCCTCATGTTGTGGTACCCGCAGCGCCAGCTCACGGATAAAGGCGCCTGCATCGGCGGTTTCACCCGCCTGAAGCATATAGTTTACCCGCGCGTGCATATGCTGTCCGGTCATGAATTCCGCCGCTATTAGCAGAGCCAGCTGGTTCGGCGCCTCTTTTAAATCACTTAGTGACAAGAGTGCTTCAGCTCTTCCTCAGTCAGACCAGTCACATTCATAACAGACTGAATGTCCATGCCATTCTTTAACAGATTGTGGGCGATCTTAAGGCTGGCTTCCTGTCGTCCTTCCTGACGGCCTTCCTGTCGTCCTTCCTGACGGCCTTCCTGTCGTCCTTCCTGTCGTCCTTCCTGACGGCCTTTCTGCTCAAGCTGCTGTGCAATTGTCATCAGTTCATCCTCATGTTGTGGTACCCGCAGCGCCAGCTCGCGGATAAAGGCGCCTGCATCGGCGGTTTCACCCGCCTGGAGCATATAGTTTACCAGCGCGTGCATCTGCTGTCCGGTCATGAATTCCGCGGCCATTAGCAGAGCCAGCTGGTTCAGCACCTCTTTCAAATCGCGCCGGCGAATATGCTTTTGTAGCAGGGTTAGTGCGGCCATACTCCGATGTTGCATAATTTCTTCATCAGGGATTGTAGTTAAATCCACCAACGGGAATCCGCTACTATAGAGCGTTGTTGCTATCTTTGATTCGCTGAAAAGCTGCAGCCAGTTCATGCTGTAAGGATAGGGGCTGCGCTTACCCTGATAAAACAATACAGGAATGACAAGCGGCAAAGCGTTATGCCCGGCGTCAAGATGACGTTGCATCGCTGCTACGGCATAACGCATCAGGCGGAACGCCATATGTCTGTCCGGCGAGCTTTGATGCTCAATCAGGACATGGACATACCCGTCACCTTTTTGGGTTTTTAGCGAGTACAGTACATCGCTATAGTAAGAACGCAGGTCATCTTCAACAAAACTTCCAGACTCCAGCCTGAGCGTCGCAAGGTCGCAAATCGCGAGCAGCGCAGGCGGCAGATGTAGCGTCATAAAGTCCCGCGCGGTTTGCGGGTGGGAGAGAAATGTTTTGAAGACCGCATCATGCGGTGTAGGCGTGCTGTTATTCTTCATTGCGTCACCTGAGCATTTTCCCTGAGCTTCAATGATATTACTGAGGCCTCAATCAAAGCAGATCTTCTGAAACCTGATATATATTCAGCGCGCCTTAATTACGCTATCGAAAATAATTCCGATAAATAGTAATTAGGTTTTCCCGTTAAATCAGAATTTGATATCACTGCATATTTCTGCAGCCTCGCCAGAACCAAAATAAAACAACTCCACGCCCTGCTTACCTTCCGATTTAATGCTATTAACGGTTAACATGTTCTCTCCTGATCAAAGCAATAATTTAATCATTTCCCCTCTTTTTCTTCTTTCAAAATTCAATCAAAGATTCGCATTTGCAGTCATGGTTACTATGATTAAAAATTAAATATATCTAACGTTTCATTGGCTAAAGGTCGGATTAATAGCTGTCAGCGAAGTTGAGGTTGATTACGGGGAGATCACGCGTGAAAGATTTTAAAGGTAACAAACAGGCGTTGCCTGTGCGCTACTGTAAACAGTGTCACAAACCCATGACGTGGCGCAAAAAGTGGGAGAAAAACTGGGACGAGGTACAGTACTGCTCTGAACGCTGCCGCCGCGCCGCGAAAGCGGCACGGACAGCAGCAGAGTCATAAGGGGTTAGTTTGCAGGCGCCGTTTCCTGGCGCTTGTCACCAAACCGTTCCCGCATATGTGCTTCAATCTGCTCCAGCGACTTGCCACGCGTTTCCGGCAGCACCAGCGCGACAAAAATCAGCGATCCGACATTGATAGCGGCAAAAATAAAGAAGGCGTTGTTACCCACCAGCGACAGCAGAGGCGGAAAGGCAAAGGCCACTGCCGCATTACAGATCCACTGAAAAGCCACAGCCGAACCGGTCAGTACGCCGCGTACCTGCATTGGAAAGAGTTCTGACATCAGCAGCCAGTAAACCGGTGAAATGCACATCTGCATAAAAAACAGGAATACCAGGATACAGGCGAGCGCCAGCAGGCTCTGCGTCATGCTGTTCGGCATAAACACCAGCACCGCGCCCAGCGCCAGCTGCATTGCAATCACAATACATAACCCGGTCATCAGCATTTTGCGTCGGCCAAAGTGGCTGATTGCCTTGATACCGGCAAACGTCGCCAGTACGGAAACCACACCGTTGCCAATGGTCGCAGCAATCGAGGCGCTGGTTCCCATGCCGGTACTCTTCAGGATAATCGGCGTGTAGTACATAAAGGCGTTTACGCCGGTAAACTGCAGCACAATACCCATGCCGCAGCCCATCAGCAGCAGACGGACAATCCACTTCTCTTTTAGCAGTTCACGCGCCGCCGGCCCCTGTCGTGCCATACGGGCGTTTTCGCGCATCTCTTTCATTTCAGCTTTAATTTCGCGCGGGTTTTCGCGCAGCTTACGCATGATGCGCATCGCTTCACTGAGGCGGCCCTCCGCGACCATCCAGTGCGGCGACGCCGGGACAAAGAAAGTGCCGATAAACAGTAGTACGCCCGGTACCATTGCCAGCGCCAGCATATAGCGCCACATTTTCGGATCGTGCAGCAGCAGGCTCATCGCTGCGCTGACGATATAAGCCAGCAGCTGGCCTGAAACAATCATCAGCTCATTGCGGCTTACCAGCGGCGCACGACGCTTGGGTCCGGCGATCTCAGCGATAAACACCGGCACGGTCGATGAACCGCCGCCCACGGCGATGCCGAGTATAAACCGCATCACCACCATGATTTCGATATCGGGCGCCACCGTGGTACCAAAAGCGCCGGCGACAAACAGCAGCGCCAGACTGCGCAGCGTAATACGGCGGCCAAAGCGATCGGAAACGTAACCGCTGAGAAACGCACCTACCGCGGAGCCAAACGTCAGTGAGGATGTCACCAGCCCTTCGGTAAAAGGCGTAAGGTTAAGCCCGCCCTGTGCGGCAGGTAGTGTCATATAGGGCAGTGCGCCGGAAATAATTCCGGTGTCATAGCCGTATGCGAGGGCTCCCATTGTGGCCACCAGCACCACAAAAAACAGTCGTTGCTGAACGGTGAAATTAAGCGCGCCGCCGTCGTCCGGCGAGTCCTGAGAAGAGTTTTGCATAGCTGCATCCCTGTTTAAATGGCACACACAGCACGTTGCTGTGTAAAGAAAGGTATGAGTATAGGAGCGATTTTCGGAATGGGATCTGAATCACATAATTCGTTAAAAGCAGCGGGTCCCCGGTACTAAACCAGTAAGGTATGCCGTCGGCCTCTGTAAGCCGGGCGCAATCATATTGCTGTATCCGTTTCCGGTACGCCCGTGCCGGCCGATACCTTACCCTGCACTGCCTGAAAGGATGCTGCCTGATGCCCGTGAATTTTGATCTTAATGACCTCTATGCGTTCCGCGCGCTGGTGGAATATGGCAACTTTCGCCTGGCAGCAGAGTCGATCTGCCTGTCGCAATCTGCGCTGAGCCGCCGGATTGAAAAACTGGAAGCGGCGCTCGGCACGCGGCTTTTTGACCGCACAACGCGTCGCGTTACGCTGACGCTCTATGGCCAGAGCTTTGCTGAGCGATCTGAACAGCTGCTGGCAAACGTGGAAGCGGTACTGGCTGACATCAATCAGGTAAGCCAGGAGCGCACCGGTCTGGTGACGGTCGCGACAGTGCCTTCGGCTGCGTACTACTTTATGCCTGAAGTGATCCGGCGCTTTCGCGCACGCTATCCGCGGGTGCGGGTCAAAATTATCGACAGTAGCGTGGGCAATGTTATTGAGGCGGTCAGCAGCGGCCAGGCGGATTTCGGGATCTGTTTTGCGAAAAGCCTGCCGCCGGCCATTGAATTTTTACCGCTGGAAGAGGATGTGTATGTTGCGGCCTGCCGGCACGAACACCCGCTGACGCGCCGATCATCACTGAGCTGGGAGGAGTATTTTCAGCAGGAGTATATCGGGCTGGATAAGGTATCAGGTAACCGCTCCCTGCTCGACCAGGCGCTGGCGCATATCATTCCGGCCCGGCCCAGCATCTGTGAAACGCGCCACGTCACTACCCTGTTAGGCATGGTCGAGGCGGGCATTGGTATTGCGGCAGTGCCGGCGATGTCGATGCCCTCCTCAGGGCACTCCTTACTGGCGCAGATACCGCTGACGCATCCGGTGGTGACCCGATCCGTGGGTCTGATTCGCCGTCGTGGCCGTATTCAGTCATACGTTGCCGCCGAGCTGGAGAAGCTCATTACTGAACAGTATCACCCTGCTTAGCGGTCGCGGTTACGCTGTGCATACCGGTTGCGGTCACAATTTTCTGCGCCTGCGGAGAGGCCAGGAAACTCAGAAGCGCTTTACCTTCATCGGGATGCTGCGCGTTTACCGTTACCGCGCCGGCGAAGCGGGTAATGTACTGCACATTTGCCGGCAGCTCACCGGCAAAACTGACACCCGGCACCGGCAGCAGCTCGCTGACCTGCTGGAAGCCAATGGCGTAACGTCCCTGCGCCACCTGCGATGCGACTGGAATGCGCTCCACCATCTGCGCTTTTGTCTGCATCTCCCGATCGATCCCCAGCTTTTTAAACAGCTCATTACTGACATAGCGGCCGCTGGCGCTGTCTGAATAGGCAACAGACTTTGCGCTAAGCAGTGTCGTACGCAGCTCAGCATCGGTTTTAATCGCCGGCAGCGGATCGCCCTGCTTTACCACGATACCAATCGGCGAGTCTGCCAGCTCCTGGCGGGTGCCGGCGGCAATGCGCTTATCCTGCTGCAGATGCGTCAGCGCATCACCGACCATAATCACCACATCAGCCTGTTCACCGCGCGCCAGGCGGTTCGGGATGGCCTGCGGCGTCTTCCCCATAGAGGGGCCGGGGATAACTACCAGATGGTTACCGCTCTGTTTTTCATAGACGGGTGCCAGTTTTTCCAGTGCAGCTTTAAAGCCGCCGGAGATCATCACGCTGACATCCTGCGCCAGCACGCTGGTGCTGAACGAAGCGAGCATGATTGCAGTAAGGCTCAGAATCGGTTTATACATTATTTCATTCCCTGTTAGCGTGCGGTTTGCAGCGTCAGTGCGCGACGACGATAGAGATAGAGCGTGGCGAGCAGCGCGCAAATTGCGGCAAAGCTCATCCAGTAGCCTGGCGACGCTTTATCACCGGTATACTCAATCAGCGCAGTGGAGATAACCGGCGTAAAGCCGCCAAAGACCGCGGTCGCCAGGCTATAAGCCAGTGAAAAGCCCGCCACGCGCACTTCGGCTGGCATGATCTCAGTCAGAGCAGGGATCATAGCGCCGTTATAGAGGCCGTAAATGAAGGAGAGCCACAGCAGTACCGTCAGCATCATAGAGAAGCTCGGTGCCGCCGCCAGCATGGTCAGCGCCGGGTAAGCGGTTGCCAGCGCCAGCAGCGTCATCGCGACCAGCACTGGCTTACGGCCAAAGCGGTCAGACAGGGCACCGCCCACCGGCAGCCAGAGAAAGTTAGAAATGGCCACCAGCAGCGTGACCAGCAGACTGTCTGATGCGCTGAGCATCAATACTTTTTTGCCGAAGGTGGGCGCGTAAACCGTGATCAGATAGAACGCGGTAGTGGTCATCGCCACCATCAGCATGCCCGCAATCACAACCGGCCAGTTGCTCAGCAGCGTTTTAAATACCTCACCCATCGCCAGATGTTTACGGCGCGCGGTAAACTCTTGCGTCTCTTCCAGCTTGCGACGCAGAATAAAGATAAACGGCACGATCAGGCAGCCAAACAGGAACGGGATACGCCAGCCCCAGCTGCTGATTTCACCCGGCTCCAGCGCAGCGTTCAGGGCAAAGCCCATTGCGGCTGCAACCATAATGGCAACCTGCTGGCTGCCAGACTGCCAGCTGGTGTAAAACCCTTTTCGGCCCGGCGTGGCAATTTCAGCAAGATAGACCGAAACACCGCCCAGCTCAGCGCCTGCTGAAAAACCCTGCAGCAGACGGCCGGTCAGCACCAGCAGGGGTGCCCAGAGGCCGATACTCTGATAAGAGGGGATCAGTACAATCAGGAATGTGCCCGCCGCCATGATAGAGAGCGTGACGATAAGCCCTTTACGACGGCCCACTTTGTCGATGTACGCGCCAAGTACAATGGCGCCGATAGGACGCATCAGAAAACCGGCGCCAAAGACGGCAAAAGTCATCATCAGTGAGGCAAACTCACTGCTGGCCGGAAAAAAGGTATGGGCGATATAGGTGGCGTAGAAGCCAAAGAGAAAAAAATCGAACTGCTCCAGAAAGTTACCGGATGTCACGCGCAGTATGGCACTGATACGCGAACGGGTAGTCATGGGTGAGGTAGAGGAATGCATCAGAATCTCCAGTTGTCATGGGCGCTTTATCGTTGCGCCTGTCACGAAAGACTGGATCAGAAAAATAGAGTTAATAAGCGCAATAAACTCATGCACTGATGCGTTACATGCATTAATACAGACCCGAAGCTGAAAATCAGTTTATATATTAGGTTGTTAAATATATGTAAGCATCATGTCAGGAATATTCAGGCTGAATGGTGACACATCAGCTTTGTGACCAGCTTCAAGTGTGTTGCTGGCGCCCTGCGTGGTCTTATCAACAGGATGAGCGTAATGCAGGCTGCTTCACGGCATCTGCTTAACTTCCGGCAGCGCCATATCGCAGGCAAACGCATTCATCAGCCTGTCATACGTTTTTTTATGCTCGGGATGCCTGACGCCTGAAAGCAGTTTCCGATCTGCATCTGACCATCCGGCAGCATGGGTACGCTGCTCGTTGATCCGGGCGTTAATTTTTGCTCCGCTCTTACCGGCAGAGTAAAAGGCGGTGTTATCCATATACTTCAGATAGAGATCAAAGGTGTTTTCCGACCAGACATGCCGGTTTGGATACATAATCTTATGTATATATCTGCGCGCGTCTTTGATCTCCTGCGCGCTGTATTGATCCCAGTCGCCCACCTGTTCGATATACGCATAAATCGTGTTGAGCGGTTCTCTAACCTGGCTGAACACCTCTGTTCTCAGCATCAGCGCTGAGATTTCTTTTTTATATTCAATATGATTACTGAGCTTTTTCTCAAACAGCGCGTTCTGAAATGACCACGCCAGCAGACAGATCACCACCGGCACCGCAATAGAAATGAAGATTTTAACCAGCTCGATTCGGAATAACGTTTTATCATTCATGTCGTCACTAAGGCTGGGGGAGAGAGAAGACGCGAATACTCTGAATGACTTATTAGTGATTCTGCTACAACAAATCGCTCATTACCTGAAAAAGCCTGCGCTTTACCCTCAGCCATCAACGGGTGACCGCTCAAAATCAACATTCATTATAATTCCATCAATCACTGAATCGTAAACAGACTTAGGCTGGTAAACAGAAAAGTAATTCAGTTGGTGATCATGGCATATCAGAATGAAACAGGCGACCTGGCCGATACACATCCGGAATGTACCCTTCGCTTTTTGAATACCCCTCTTTCGGGTTGTGAATATGAGCTAAAAGCGGGCATCACCCGGATACTTGTTGGTCCGGAGGAGGAGATTTTCGATAACGAAAGTGAATATGATCAGATCGTTGTACCGTACGGTAATACGCTAAGTCATTTCCTTCTTCGCGTTGACGAAACCAAAAGCGCAATCTTTTTTACCAGCGAACAAGGCAGCGAACAGCCCTTATCCGGTAATCAGGAAACGGAAGCCTGCGGCGTCAGGTTTGCGATTAAGCTTCCCGGCGAAGAGTGGGATATCAAAGCGCTGAAAAAAAAGCCTGCCCTAAAGAAGCGCAGCGTCGCCGTTACCGCAATGCTGAGCATAGGGGTGCTCTCCATCATCGCGCTTAGCATTATGCTGTTCAGCATGGACAACGATCAGAGACGGAGTAAAAAAATCCGAGCCGTCGTTGCTGCGGATTTCCCTGAAGTCGTGGTCGTAGAGGGTAAAGACAAACAGCATTATATCCTTGCCGGGAGTCATCAGCATCAGGTGTGGCTCACGCAGGCGCTACGCAAAAAAACAGACCTTGAGCAAAAGCTGTTTGTTCTGGACAAAAATAAAGAAGAAGAAAAAATATACTTATGGTTTAAAACGAACAGTCCAGATCAAAAAGTTCATGCGCTGAATCTTGATAACGCAGGCACGGTCCGCATCACGTCCAGCAGCGAACGTAGCCAGATTATTTCTCCGCAACAGAGTGAAAAGGTAACGCTGCGGGCAACAGACGCTTTTTCCTATATTAAAAATGTCAGTTTTCACTATATCAGCGATCAGGCTGTGGTTCAGGATGCGATAGACGCTGTCAGCAAAGTCACGCAAAAGTATGACGTAATAAACAATAAAGATAATGTTTCGCTCAGTCTTTATGGCGAGCGAAATGACAATGAGCTGCTGCTGCTACAAACGCAAATTAAAGATTTTAATCAGCGCTGGAAAACTGACTACGTTCAGATTGTGATTACGCTAAGCGATGAATGGCTTCGGGATAAATCATATATTTATGGCAAGGAGGGCTTTGTCAAAATGTCAACCTCCCACTGGTTTTTCCCGAATAAAAGCCAATAAATTACCCCACAACACAGTTAGCTTCATGGAGAAAAAATGAAAGATTTTAATAACAGTATGCACAGCTTGCCCGACTGGAACGGTTTTCTGACCGACCTGTCAGGCTCTTTTGATACCGGAGTAACCGATTTGAATGCACGACTGACCAAAGCGCTGGAAGAGTTGCAGAAAGACCCGTCCAACTCCCAGCTCCTTGCTGCGTATCAGGCTGCGTTATCGGAATATACGTTGTACCGAAATGCACAGTCGAACGTTGTCAAAACATATAAAGATGTTGCTGCAGCCATTGTGGCCAACTATCGATAGGTGAAACATGGACATTGCCAAAATCAGCCCGGTCTCATTCTCTGCTGAGACTGATGCACAAAGCCTCAACACCTCGATTGACGATGTGATGAAGAACGCGCTTTCTAAACTCATGGCTGAATCTTATCTGGAGAAAAGCGACGTGCTGGAAAGCATTGCTAATCCGGTAAACAGTACGGATCCGGAAAAGCTGTTTGAATATCAGAAACGGGTTCAGCAATATAACATTGACATATCCATGATCTCAGCGCTGACGCGCAAAGCTGTTAACACCGTCGATACACTGTTGCGCTCATAAAAAATGAAAAAATCTACGTTACTTCTAATTGCGATTACCTTTTTAATCACCGGGTGCAAGCAAGAGACGTTACTCGAAGGCCTTAATCAGGAACAGGCAAACGAAGTTGTTGCCGTATTGCAGAAAAACAATATCGACGTGAAGAAAAGCCCAAAGCAAAAGGAAGGCTTTAGCGTATTGGTCAGCAATGAGGATTTCTCTTACGCCGTCGATATTGTCACGCAATACGATCTTCCTTCGCGCGCCCGAAATCAGATAGCGGACTATTTTCCGTCCGACTCTCTCGTCTCATCTCCGCGAGCCGAAGTAGCGAAGATCTATTCAGCGATAGAACAGAGGCTTGAACACACGCTGGCACAGATGCAAAACATTGTTTCAGCCAGTGTTCATGTCTCTTACAACGTCAGTAATATTGATTCCACCTCAAAGCCTGTGCCGGTGCATATTGCAGCACTGCTGAAACACGATCAGGATATAGCTGATAAAGAGGTGTTGTTAACAAACGCGAAAAGGCTTCTTAAAAACAGTTTTAATGAAGTCAGCTATGACAACATCTCTGTCATTCTTACGAAAATAGAGGAGATCAGTCCGCTATCGCCAACGCCGCGTAAGACAGGCTTTAAAATTATCTCAGCTGCCAGCGGAGCGATGCTCATCATAATGCTGATTGTAATAATGGCCGGACTGTGGCTGCTGAAAAAACGTAAAGAGTCCAGAGCGCTGCAATGAACCATACTGAGCTGAAACATATCAAAGCGATCTATTCTAACCCGCTCAGCTGGATACATCACGATAAACGACCGCGGGATCCCCTTCCCGCTTCTGCTACCTGCCGGGGAATAATAAATAGCTGGCTGGCGGCCACGTACGATATTAACGCATGTCATGAAGCACCTGATTTAACAGCGTTTGAGAAACAGCTATTCCGACACTGGGAAGCGCTGCCGGTAATATTTTCCTGTATGGCTGCGCAGCGCAATCGCCGCTATCTCCTGCAAACTGATTACCGGACAATACCTGGCGTTGTCACTTCATTTATGAAGCTTAGCACCGGAATAATCTCAGCAGAGAAGCAGCATTTAGCCTCCCGCTTAACGCTGGACGATCTGACATATAGCGAAGTGCTGTCACTGAAAAGGGTTATTCCGGAAGAGCAGGTAAATATGATTACGCTGCTGTTTGCTAAGCGCCAAAATGCGTGCCTGCTTCCGGACGTTGAATTTAACATGCAACTTTTTATTCTGGCGCAACAACATGTCATTAAGCAAAGATAATTACCGTCATGATAAAGCGATTGAGGGAACGCTGCTTACAGCGGAGTACATTCATCAGTTGCAAAAAAGCCGGAACATTGTTTCGCAGGCTGAAAACAGAGCAAAGAAAATGATACAGGCTGCAGATAAAGCGGCTGACACTGCTTTTCAGCAGGCGTTAACAGATGGCTACAACCGAGGTATTACCGCTTCACTGGATATCATCGGTGGCTACCTCTGCAGCCTTGAAATGGCGAAAGCGCACCTGGTCAGCACGCTTAAACATGACCTCAGTGAAACACTGAGCAAAATAGTGGGTTCGGAAGAGATCATCACGCAGCAGTTAACCCGCTGGGCTAATCAACAGACAGATAAAACTATCCGTCTGCTAATCCCGGCGTCGCTGGAGGTGCAACCTCATGACCTTCAGGAAAAGCTGCAGCAGGAGAATAAAAAACTGACAGTAGCCTGTCATGATGACAACACGATTATCGCCGAAAGTGGCGATCAGATTTTTTGCATCGATTTAGTCCGATTTCACGAAAAGCTGATTGATGAATTTATACACGCCTCTGCTTCTGTAAATGAAAAAGCTGAAGAGGTTAACCAAACGATGAACGAGCAATCTAACGCGCTTCATTCAAGCCTTACCCCTGGAGAAGAAGATGAAGATTGAAAACCTGCCTGCAGCAGCCACCGTTCCCCCGGAAAAAGAGGATGCTACCCACTCTGCAATCGAAGAATTTATGTTCGAATTGATGATGAATGAATGGCGCAGTCGCGTTTTAAGCTCAGATGGGCTGACTGAAGAGGATAATGCAGAATGGTAACCCGGACACAATCAGCGATACGACTGATACTGACGATGGGATTTTTACTGCTGCTCACCGGATGCAGCCTTATAAACAATAAAAGCGATCGCGCCACATGCAGTACTGTATCGGCTGCCGTAAGTGCAGAGGCTTATTACGATGCAATGCTAAAGTGCGTACATGCAAAGAATTATACTGAAGCTTCACTGTTATACGGCCTTGGCGGCACAACAACCTGGTATGACGCTCAAAAACACCCTGGCGAAGCGAGCACGCATCGGCATAAGACGTTACTGAGTAATGTACTGAACCAGCTGCAGCCCGAGGAAAAAACTGAACTCTGGAAAGCAGTCAACGCCTGGATGAAAAATCCGGCGGATTTGCGTCTGTTGTGCAGCCGCGTCGAGTCCCGCGCGCCAGGCAGCGCCAGTAACCTGCAGTGGCAAATTGCAATGGCCAGTTATCTGCATTGTCCGATGATAGTCGATGCAGCCGCGCTTTAAAGATATTATTAAACGATGATTTTTGTGAAATCGATATTAAAAGATATTATTAAGGCCTCAGAAATTGGTTTGTTAAGCAATGTATTAGTCTGTTAACAAAACCAGATGACGTTTTTCACTGCGGCACTGCTCTGTATTGGTAAATATCAGCATGATACATTGGCACTATTATCCCTAAATGCTTGATTTACTACTCTATGCTGTCAGGTAAACGTCATGTTCAACTATCATTTTGATGAATTCACAATTAACAAAGACTCATTATTTATCAGAGGAAAGCCCGTTTCAATTCCGCCAAAAGAGCTGGCAGTGCTGCACCTTTTAGTTACGCATACCGGAGAGATAATTTCCAAAGATGAGATTATAGCTAATGTATGGTTTGGTGGATGTGTGTCAGATGAATCGCTGGCAAGATGTATTTATGTAATAAGGAGGATTCTTGGAGAAACAACTGACAATATCTTTATCAGCACAATTTATGGCAAAGGCTATCGTTTTGTAAAATCTGTTTCCAGAGTCAGCCGGGAGCAGCCAGCCACTCCTGAAGATAATATTACTGCGGATGAATTTACACTGGCTGTTTTTCCTTTTAATATGCAGAACAGTGATAAATCCTTCATCATATTTGACTACCTGATGAGCCAGCATGAATATTTTAACAGCGAGTGCGGCGTGACATTTTGTCCCTCCGCACTGACTATCAACAGTAAAAATATAAATACCACATTTACCGACCTCAAACAGGCTGGCGTAAACTATTTTATTACCGGCAATGAAATTATCGCCAACGATGTTTCAATTATTCGCGTTGAACTGATAGACAGTGCGACGATGGCTGTGCTGGCACGCAGAACGGTAATACTCAGCATGGATAACACGATAAATCTGATTAACGTCAGCCGGGGCATTGTCAGAATGCTGAAGAGACTAAACATCGCATCGCGGCCGGAAGCAGGATCATATTATTCAGCCTGCCCCTCTCCGCTCTCCAATATCAATATGTTCTCTCTCTCATTTAACGATCTTGTCAAAAAACTTGATACTCAGTACGATCTTTCTCCGAAGGAGTTTTACTTTCTGGCGAACCGGTACGCACTGCTGGAGTTCATTGAAAATCCGGAAAACGCCTATGTCACACAGAAAATTACCGATTATGCACAGCGCCTGCTGGAAAGCGACGCCACGAATGCTTTGGCGCTGGCAATCAAAACCATTCACAGAAGTGACATATCTGACTGTCAAAAAGAGTCACTGTTTGAAGTTGCCATGATGCTTGATGCCTGCTCTGCAGATATCTACTTCTACTACTCATGCCTGTTAATTAAAATTAAAAAGTATGCGCCGGCAATGCAATCTATCGACATGGCTATTATGCTCGATAAGCACAACCCTGTTTATCGCGTTCTGAAAATGATTGTTCTTTATAAGCAATGTAAATTTGATCAGGCTATTAAAACAGAACCTGATCTTATGGGTCACGATCCGGTGTGCAGAGTCATTGTCAAATGTTTGCGTATCAAGATGTTTTCAGAAGCAGGGAATTTGCTGGCGGCAAGCTCCACCCTGAAACAGCTGGAAAAGCACAGAAAATCTTCATTTGTCAATTCATGTTACGTTAAGGCATCGAACCAGATTTCAGCGGCGCTGACCCGGGCGACCTACTGCCCGGAACACTTCAATGCACCACAAAACTCATATCTGATGGGGAAAGTCAGGTATCTCTATTCTGTATCGTAACCATGGAAAACCGGCAGGGATTAACGTTTGCAACGGCAGGAGTCTATTTTGAAAAATTTTAGAATAATACAGTGCAACTCGCTACCGCTTATGACGCTGGACCTGGTATCCAGTACGCTAATCATTCATCATCTCAGCATCAGCGTGCCGCTTTCAAACGTTCAGCGCAGGCTGGCTATCTGCCTGATGAACTTTGTTTTTGACCGTCAGGAGATCCTTAATTTTATTAATCACGATAATCTTCTGGATGAGAGAGATATGGATGCAGAGGATATATTCAGCGATTTTTCTCAGAAGATGGCGGCACATGGTGTTCCGGAAAATTTTATCAATCCGCAGGATGAGAAAGGCCACTATTTTAACTTCGAATTTTTACACGATATCGATGCAAATGCGCGCATAACCTTTCATCATTCAACGGATAAGGCGGTGCTTCTGGCGCAGTTTGATGATTGACGCATTTATGCAGCATCAGCAATGGTTATCTTTTGATTATATTGCCATCATGGTCCCTGTTACTGCCTTTGCCATACTATTACTCTGTTAGCTACCTGGTCGATTGTTATTATGAAAGGCTTGTTAAGCCTGATATTGCCCGGTCTGATTTTCTGCTGCAGCAGTGCGCAGGCTATGTGCTGGCACCAGGCAGCCGAAAAATACCGTATTGAACCTGCACTGCTCAAAGCGATTGCGCAGGTTGAGTCAGGCATGAAGACAAATGCTGTGAATATCAATGCTAATGGCTCATACGATATAGGCCTGATGCAGATCAACAGCATCCATCTGCCCGAACTCAAAAAAAAGGGAATATCAGAAGAGGCATTACTGTCTGATGCCTGCCTGTCAGTCATGACGGGTGCTTCTATTTTACAACATATGATCAATAAATATGGTTATACCTGGGAGGCCGTCGGCGCGTATAACGCTGGAACCTCAGCAAAAAGACGCCTGCTCAGATTCAGATATGCCTATAAAGTCTGGCAAGCCTATGAAGAGAATATGAGGTGAAATATGAACAGAATGTCACAGCACTCTTCCGAAGCGTTTAATGATAACTCCGGCGTCTCATACTTTTCAGGTCAGGTTATTCATGCAACCGGCCCGTGTCTTTTCTGGATGGTGCAGGCCTCGACACAGCCTGCTGCTTTGCAGATCAAACCTGGTCATGCCGATGCGGAAAAATTTTATTTTAATCAGGATTATCCCATAATTTTTTATGCGATAAATTGCAGCATTACGGTTTTATCCGGCACGGTGTTTGTGCGAGATCTTCATTTCAGAAAGTTCAGTAAACTCCAGGCGTTTATCGATGCGGCGAGCATGCTGAAAACGCAAAAAAATCATGCTGAAGTCTGCTACGGCGTAAAACAGTTGGATGATAAGGCAACATTTAACAGCCGTACATTCGAGAGCTGGTATCTGTACCAGAATACTTATCACCCCGAGAGCATTAGCTGTATTGCGAACCTGTTTCGCTATCACGAGAGTTACCGGCTAGTAAATTATTTACTGAATCAGCAGGGTTCGCATAAGACGCTGATCGAGTTAGGCAATAAATATGGCTTATCAACGGCGCATTTCAGACGCCTGTCGCGTGCTGCTCTGGGTCAGGCTGTAAAAGTTGAAATGTCTAACTGGCGCATGATTCGCGCGGTGCTGGATATGATTGACAGCGAAACAAACATTACCATGGTTGCCTTTAACCACGGTTACTCTTCGCTTTCTCACTTCTCCAGCGCAGTAAAACATACGTTTAACAAGCCGCCCAAAGAGTTAATCAAGATCATCAAAAATGGATCATAAAATGAAATCTCCGTTATTCAGCAGGAGTATGCTTTTCATGCTGCTGCTGCCGCTCTCGTGCACACTTGCAGCAGAGACTTATTCCGGGCAGACGGCAACGTCCAGTGAAAAATATGTTTCTAATAAAGATAATGCGCGGGCTTTCTTTGAAACGCTCTCGACCCGGTTAAAAAAGCCGGTTGTGCTCTCTGCGCTGGCATCAAAAAAGCGTATTACCGGCAGCTTTGATCTCGCGAATCCCCTTGAGCTACTCAAATCGCTTACTGCTCAGCTGGGGCTGGTGTGGTATCAGGATGGCCAGACGTTCTATATCTATGACGCCAGCGAAATAAAAAATGTCGTCATTACCTTAAAATCGATCAACGTAAACGAATTTAGAAATTTCCTGATTGAGTCTTCGCTATACGACCGCCGTTTCCCGTTACAGACCAGACAGGGGACCCGGACATTTTATGTTTCCGGGCCGCCAGTTTACCTCGATATCATTGCTAAGGCTGCCGCACAAATGGATGTGAAAGACGTACCCAGCGGCAATATGTCGGGCATGGCCATCATTCCCCTGCGCCACAGCTTTTCTGAAGATCGCACCTTTAAATATCGCGATCAAACGCTTATTATCCCCGGCATGGCCAGCGTCATACGTGCCCTTATCAGCAATGACAGCAGCACCGTACCGCAACTGCTCAGCACGCGCGCGTCAGCACCCGGCTCGCCTTCTGCGACAGAACCTGGCGCAGGAGCGCGTGTTATGCCGCCTTTTCCAGGTGAGCTGCCCGCCTCCGCTTCCCTCCCCGCCTCGGCCACTGCATCGCGTCAGTTTCAGGTTGTCTCAAATCCCGACACCAACAGCGTACTGGTAAAAGGAGCACCCGAGCTGGTTGAACATGTCAGGCAGGTAGTAAATGCACTGGATAAGCCTAAACGCCATGTCGAAATGTCTGTCTGGATCATCGATATCCAGAAAGAGCAGCTGGATCAGCTGGGAGTCAGATGGAGCGGTTCGCTTTCCATGGGCAACAGGTTTGGCGCCAGTTTTAATGGCGGCATCTCCAGCACCGTAGATGGCGCCAGTTTTGTGGCGCGCATCATGGCACTCTCGCAAAATAAAAAAGCGAACATTGTTTCGCGTCCGATGATCCTGACGCAGGAAAATGTGCCCGCTATTTTTGATAACAACCGCACCTTCTACACCAAAGTGGTGGGCGAGCGAACCGCAGAGCTGCAGCACGTTACTTACGGAACCTCGCTCAGCGTACTACCGCGTTTCTCCGGTACAAATGAAATTGAAATGATGCTGAATGTCGAAGATGGCAATCAGTATCGCGAGCAGGACAGCGAAATGCTGCCCGAGGTGGGACGCACCAATATCAGTACCATCGCCCGCGTGCCGGTGGGCAAAAGCCTGGTGATCGGCGGCTATACCCGCGATGAGCAGTCGGCGGAAAAAGAGGGGATCCCGGTGCTGCAGCATATCCCCTTTATTGGCAATCTGGTGAAGTACAGCACCAGTAAAAACGCCAACCTGGTACGCATCTTCCTTATCCAGCCGCGGGAAGTAGATGGCGCGCAAAATGACAATGCGCTGCTTGCCAAAGCGCGGCAAAAAGGCGATACCGGCGAACTCACTGACTGGATGAACAATTTTCTGGATAACAGATGAGTGCCGATCAGCTCAGCGTCGCCGTACGGTCCGCTACCGCGTCTCTCAATCCCGCGCGTCGCTCTGCACAGGGTGCCTTACTGGGCGCCTCGCTGCGCGGCGTGGAGAATAACGCCACCTCTGCCGACGTAAAAGAGTCACAGGATGTCCTGGCGACGCTCGATAGCGTCTATGAGTCACTGGATGAAGCCTCTGCCGCGGTTAATCGTTACCGGCAGCTGCGCAGTCGCGGCAATCAGGAAGACGCTGCTGCCGTAATGCAGGACGCCAGCACCGGCGACGATGAAGAAGAGCACGTCAGCCGGATCGATCAGATATTTAAAATTCTTAATACGGATGCCCGCAGTAACGCCCGCGCTTTACTGCAGCAGATGCGCATGCTGTTTCCTGACCCCAGCGATCTGGTCATGGTTCTGCGCCAGATGCTGCACAACAGACAGCTCTCCCGCGCCCGAAGAAAAAGGCTGGAGGAGACGCTGGCGCTGGCGGAAGAAGAAGCAGATGAAAAACAGCTTAAGGCCGGTATCAACGTTGCGCTTAAAGCGAAAATGTTCGGAAAAAAACTCGCGCTTTCGCCTGCCATCATTCGTCAGGCGTATCGCGATTTTCTGGAGAGCGATGCCGATGAACTGATGCTCTATCAGTCGTGGGTAGCGCTGTTTGGTGCCGCTAAACGCGGGCTGATCGTGGATTTTATGGAAGCCGCCCTGACAGCCGATATGGACGCCAGCGAGCCGAGCTGCAAAAGCGATGAGTTCAGAGTGCTGCTGGGCAAGCTGGTGCAGCTTAAGCATATCCGCTCAGCGGACAGTCAGTTTATGCGGCGCTTTCTCTCCGGCAGCGCGGTGAAACGACTCGGGCACAGCGAAGAGCGCTGGCTCTTTTTCCTGTTTACCATCATGCGCACGCCGGATCTTCTCCGACTGGCATTTCTCGATGCCGCAGGCGACACATTTTCGGCGCTAACGCCGCGCCAGCAGTCAGAAACGCTGAGCTGGCTGCGCAGCTGCCTGGCGATGTTTGCACACGCCTGTTACCACAGCGCGGAAAACCGTTCACTGCTTATCGACCGGCTGTCGGAGTTAAGCACGTCGTTTTATCAAACCGAGATCAACAGCGAAGGCCACCCTTAATTCTGGCGACCATCTTATGAGCGTATTTAACCACATTAAAAAACATCCCGAGCTGTTCATCCTGCTGCTGGTGATCATCATTATTACTATGCTGATTATTCCGCTGCCGACAGCGCTGGTCGACTTTCTTATCGGGCTGAATATTATTATCTCTGCCCTGGTTTTCCTCTCCTCTTTCTATATCGACCGCATTCTAAACTTCTCCTCCTTTCCGGCCGTTTTGCTGATCACTACGCTTTTTCGTCTGGCGCTATCAATCAGCACCAGCCGTCTGATCCTCAATGACGCCGACGCTGGTGAAATCATCGCCACCTTCGGGCTGTTTGTTATTGGTGACAATCTGATCGTCGGCTTTGTGATCTTTTCAATTGTCACCATCGTGCAGTTCCTGGTGATCACCAAAGGGGCAGAGCGTGTCGCCGAAGTGGCAGCCCGCTTTTCACTGGATGGTATGCCCGGAAAGCAGATGAGTATCGATGCGGATCTGCGCAACGGGTCGATTGATAATGACGAAGCCTCACTGCGACGTACCGTGCTGGAGAAAGAGAGCCAGCTCTACGGCTCATTTGACGGCGCGATGAAGTTTATTAAAGGTGACGCGATTGCCGGCATCATCGTCATTTTTATCAACTTTATCGGTGGTATTGCGGTAGGAGTCAGTCAGCTGGGCATGGATATGTCAACGGCGCTCTCTACGTTCACGATGCTGACCATCGGTGATGGTCTGGTGGCGCAGATCCCGTCGCTGCTGATCGCTATCAGCGCCGGCTTCATTGTGACCCGCGTCAGTGGCGAAGGAAACAATATGGGCGTCACCATGATGACGCAGCTGCTGCATAACCCGTATGTCCTGGCCATTTCTACCCTGCTGGCATTATTGATCGGCCTGACGCCGGGCTTTCCGTTACCAATCTTTATTCTGCTCGCCCTTATTCCCGGCGGGCTGTTTTTGCATAAACATCTGCAGACGCGCAAGCAGCAGAAAAGCACGCTGGCCAGCGCCAATGAGACTTATCTCCACCCGTCAGAGGTGCGGCAGCCCGACTTTTCAGCGGATACCCAGCTGGGCCTGATTGAAAATCTTGATGAAATCACGCCGGTCACCGTGCCGATTATTCTGCTGGTCAGCCCGGACTTTTACACGCTGCTGGAAAAAGTAAACGCCTCTGAACGCTTCCGAAGCCAGTTTTTTATGGATTACGGCATTCATCTGCCGCATATCGTGATCAGAAAAACCGAGGGCGGAAATCCGGTTAAAGTCAGCCTGCTGATCAATGAAATCCACGCTGATGAGTATTCCATTCATTTTGATAAGGTTGTAATCATCAATGGCTCAGCCGAGCTTGATACGCTGGGCATCCATTACATCAAAGATTACAACACGCTCTGGACGCCGCCCGAAAACCGGGAAGAGCTGACCGGGCTGGGATTTCTGACCCGTACCGCGGTTGACGAGATCTATTTTTCGCTGACGCAAAGCCTGCTGCTGAACGTGAATGAGTATTTCGGGGTGCAGGAAACCAAAGCCCATATCGACAAGCTCGAAAGCAGCTTCCCGGACCTGGTTAAAGAGGTCACGCGCCACCTGACGATACAGCGCATTTCAGAAGTCATGCAGCGCTTACTCGGTGAAAAGATCTCTGTCAGAAACACCAAGCTCATCATGGAATCCCTGGCGGTCTGGGGCGCCAGGGAAAAAGACGTCATCATGCTGGTGGAGCACATACGCGGTGCCCTTGCCCGCTACATCAGCCATAAGTTTGCCACGATTAACACTATCCGGGCGGTGCTGTTATCCAGCGAGATTGAAGACACCATCCGGCAAAATATTCGCACCACATCGGGTGGGGCGTTTCTCAACCTGGCTCCTGCAGAAGCTGAACTGCTGATGGACACTATTACCGTCGAGCTGCAGCAAATTCTGATGTCGCAAAAGGATTACGTCATTTTGTGCTCGGTTGATATCCGGCGCTTTATGAAGCGTTTCCTGGAAAATCGTTTTCGCAATCTCGAAGTGCTCTCTTTTTCAGAGATAGCAGAAAGTGTCTCACTGGATGTGATTAAAACAATTCAATTAACGGAGTAATAAAAATGAATGACGATTTAGTTGAACTGGTCAGGTCTGCGCTACGCAAAAACGGATGCGATGAGCGTCTGCTGAATAATTTCGATGGCAACTCAACGATCTCTCTGGATTTTGAAGAAGAGAGCAGCCTGTTAATCAGTCAGACAGAAGGGTTTGTGGTGCTGTGGACCCAGATACAACCGCACGATCCCTATATTCTGTCGCAGTGCGCCAGCGCGCTGCTGGCTATTGTTATGGCACCCTGCTTTCACGCGGCCACCGGCCATCTGCAGCTCTCTGAAAATGAGGGGATGACCACGCTTGAGTGCTACGTTAAGCCCGCCAGCCTTAATGCAGAAGACTTTTCAGAAGCTCTGGAAGAGTTTTACCGGCAGATGAAAGCCTGCCGTGAGGCGCTGCGGTGATTGCGCGTTCAGATCTGTTGCAGCATATGGCGCATCCCTGCCGCATTACGGCAACGACCCTGGAAGCGCGTCTCACGGATGTCAGTATTGGTGAAGTATGCCACATCTACCGCAGCGCAACGGATCGAACCCTGGTTGCCCGGGCGCAGGTGATAGTGTTTAACAACGATCTCACCATTCTGAGCCTGATCGGCTCACCGCAGGGACTAACGCGGGAGATGGTTATCTGCCCCACCGGACAGCCGTTTACCCTCCTGCTTTCAGATGCGCTGAGAGGCGCGGTTGTGCTGCCGGACGGCTCTGTCTCAGAAACGTTTTCCGGAATCGCCACGCCGGGCGCAGCGCAACGGCGCGACGTTGAATCGCCGCCGCCGGGCTATCAGGAACGCAAAGGTATCGATGCGCGCTTCAGCACCGGCGTTCGCGCCATCGACAGCATGCTGCCCTGCGGGGTCGGGCAGCGCATCGGTATTTTTTCTGCAGCCGGCTGCGGAAAAACCACCCTGATGCATATGCTGCTCGAGAATGCTGACGCCGATATCTGCGTAGTGGCGCTGGTGGGCGAACGCGGCAGAGAGGTCACTGAATTTATCGATGCGGTCCGCTCCTCGCCGCAACGCAACAAGTGCACCATCGTCTATGCCAGCTCCGATTTCTGCGCCACCGACCGGGTCAACGCCGCGCACGTTGCGATGACCATCGCGGAATATTTTCGCGATCGCGGATTAAAGGTGTTGCTGTTTCTCGACTCCGTAACCCGCTATGCACGTGCACTGCGCGACGTTGCGCTGTCGGCCGGACAGCTGCCGGCGCGGCGCGGATTTCCGGCCTCGGTCTTTGCCCGTCTCCCCGAGCTGCTGGAGCGCCCCGGTGCCACACAGAAAGGCAGTATCACGGCTTTTTTCACCGTGCTGCTGGAAACGGAGGATGAAGCTGACCCGGTGGCCGAAGAGGTCCGCTCGATACTCGATGGTCATATTTATCTCAGCCGTAAACTGGCCCGCAAAAATCACTACCCGGCAATCGATGTGCTGAACAGCGTCAGCCGCGTGGCCACGCGCGTCGCCTCAGGCGAGCATCAGGCGCTCGCTACCCGCCTGCGGGATCTGCTCGCCCGGCTTGAAGAGCTGGACACGCTGATTATGTTCGGCGAATACCGGCCTGGCGAAAACCCGGAAAACGATCGGCTCTTCGCCTGCAAAGCACGTGTCAGTGAGTTTCTGCGTCAGGCTCATGATGAACAGACGTCAGAAGAAACTCTGCTGCGGGATATGAAAGAGATTGTTAACAGCGCTCCGTAGTGTTCTCAGGTTATATGAGAAAAAGATCAACAACAGTCAGGCCAGAATAGCCACCCTGCAATCCTCTGTTGCCGCTTATCAGCACTCCATCGCTGCCCTGGAACAGGATAAAGCCCTGTTTGAATTAAACCTGCGCGCCCTCGCCCGCAGCGGCAGCATGAATATTGAAACGCTCAGAGAGATGCGCAGCATCATGGGCCGGGTGCGCCGCAGAATTGCCGATATTTCAATCAGGATTAACGACGCACAGGCTGAAATAATGTTGCTGGAGAAAAAGCTGGAAACGGCCCGTGCGGAAAGAGCGGCACTGAATAAAAAGAAAGAGAAATATCTGATGCGCATTGCAGACCAATCATTTAAACAGCGCAACGCTGCCCTGTCTGCTGCTGATAATGAAACAGAGGAAATGAGTTATGGAAGTACCGAATGTGGCAACCGCGAGCGATAAAGCAACAGGGAATGAGCCGCCGCGTGAAAATAAAGAAGAAAGCACGCTTGATGAAAAAATGAAAGAGACGCTGGATTCTCCCGCCGGTCAGACAATAAAACCTGAAATAGCACTGGTGATGCCGCAGCCGTTATTTAAACCGCTGCCGCTGAAATTAGCGCGGCAGCTGCCATCATCGGTTCAGGTTACCGGTGTGGCAAAGAAAGCGGCAACAACCAAAGAGGTATCAGCCAAAGAAGCTAAGCCGCTTCTGAATCCGGAGAAAGAGCATCAGGCCTTCGCTGCTTATTCGCAGAAAGCCCCCGCTGAGAATGCCTTTATGCAAAACGCTCCGGCAGCGGCTGAAGCGGGCAAATCACCTCCGCTGGCAGATACCTCATCGCGGCTGGCCGCCATCAACATGGCGACGCTGCATATGTCATCAGCACCTGCCGCCTCTGCTGCCGGCAGCGATACGCAGACCCTGCACTATGTCTTTCAGCACGGTGAAGGAAAACATGCTGTCAATATTCAGACCACGGGCGTCGGAGAGCAGCGCACCCTCTTTATGCAACCCTCCAGTGCGCACCTTGGCCAGCAGCTGCGAACCGAACTGGCGCTTAATCCGGTAGAGGGCCATACGGTCTTTAAAGAGGCGCATGAAGATTCGCAGCATAAAAGGCAGCATCAGCAGCGAGATGACGAAGAGAGTGATGCATGAATTTTCCGCCGCTTCGTAAACTGACCGCGCAGCAGCGCTATCACGATCGCGTGGTCACCTACTGGCAGCAGCAGGGAGTGAAGCTGCACGACTCCGCGCCCGCGCCAGATGCGGTGCTGATGCAGAGCACGCTTCATGACGGCACAAAAGTCAGTTTTGACCTGCGCCACTGGCTGGAGCAGGCGCTGCCGGAAGTCAGCCAGCTGCGCATTGACTGCCTGGATGCCGCCACGGTAACCAGCTACTTCACCTATGTCCGTCCTGAACTCGCTCTTACGCTGCCGGGACTCAGCGAAACGCTGTCCGGTTTCACCGCCTGTCCTGCGCCGCTGTGTTATGCGCTGGCGGTGGAGCTTGACGGGTTCTGTTACTGGTTTGATCGGATGCCCTCTGGCTGCGCACCGGCTGATTCGCAGCCACCTTTTCTCCCTCCGTCAGGCCTTGCTGCCCTGCCTTTTACGCTGCGCTTTACGCTGGGTGAGAGCCAGCTCAGTGCGCGCTATCTCCGGCGCCTGAAGACGGGCGATGTTCTTCTGATTAACAATGAGATCAATACCATCATGATCGATGACCACGAGTTTTCCCGCTATCTGCACACAGAAGAGGGTTTTACACTGCCGGAAGATGATGCAGCAGAACCTTCAGAGGAGGCGCCCCCTTCCGCCACCTTTAGCGCCCGGAAGACCGGCGCTGGCGCGGTGCCGGTCACGCTGCACTTTGTGGTGCATGAAACGACCTTAACCCTGGATGAACTGATGGCGCTGCAGCCGGGCCAGCTCTTCACCTTTGCGGATGACAGGCAGCAACAGGTGGATATTTACGCCAACAGCGTAGCGATCGCCACCGGCGAACTGATTATGATCGACGACAGGCTGGGTGTGGAAATCACCTCCGTTAAATAATATGAACGATAATGATATCTGGCTGATTGCCATACTGGCCATCTCTTCTCTGGCCCCGTTTTTAATCGCCTGCGGAACCTGTTATATCAAGTTCTCAATTGTTTTTATTATGGTGCGTAATGCCATTGGCCTGCAGCAGATCCCGTCAAATATGACGCTGAACGGCATTGCGTTAGTACTTGCCGCGTTCGTAATGACGCCGGTGCTGAAAGGCGGATATGACTATTACATTGAGAATAATATTGACCTGCGCGACCGGCAGTCCACTGAAACATTTCTTGAAAAGGGATTTACCGGATACAAAGAGTACCTGATTAAATATACCGATAAAGACCTGGCGCAGTGGTTTTATAACGCGCGCAGCAATATCTCTGCCGAAGAGCGGGCGGATATCGACGAGGAAGAGCGCGACGTATCGATTCTGGCACTGCTGCCGGCCTATGCGCTCACGGAAATAAAAGAAGCGTTCAAAATTGGTTTCTATATTTATCTGCCGTTTGTCGTTATTGACCTGCTGGTTTCCAGCGTATTACTGACGCTGGGCATGATGATGATGAGTCCGATAACCATATCTGTGCCGATTAAATTGCTGCTGTTTGTCGTCATTGACGGATGGAGCATCATTTCAAAAGGGCTTATTGAACAGTATCTGTTTATAACGACCTGAGCCAAATAAGATGAATGAAATAGTTTTCGCCGGTAATAAAGCTATTTATCTGGTGCTGGTACTCTCTGCGGTGCCGGTTATTGTCGCCACGGTCATTGGTCTGGCAATTGGCCTTATTCAGACCGTCACCCAGCTGCAGGAGCAGACGCTGCCTTTTGGCCTCAAGCTGCTGGGGGTCTGCCTGACGCTGTTTATTATTTCCGGCTGGCTGGGCGAATCACTGATCGCTTTCACCCGTGAAGTCTACGCGATGGCGCTGACGCGATGAACGTGATGCCGCTGTTCGACGCTGTTCATATGGGGTTCTACTCCACTGCGCTCGCCTCTGCCCGGCTCTTTCCCGCTTTTATCCTGCTGCCGTGGCTCAACAGCAGCGTGGTACCGGGCGTAATCAAATTCCCGCTGGTGCTGCTGCTCGCATCGGCACTGTGGCCCTTTCCCGGCGAGGCAATCTATCAGCTGCATGAAGCCTATCTGCTGCTGCTCATCTTCAAAGAAGTGGTCATCGGCCTGATCCTCGCCATATTTCTCTGCTTTCCGTTCTGGTTAATGCACGCCGCCGGCAGCCTGATCGATAACCAGCGCGGCGCGACGCTCAGCAGCACTATCAGCCCGATGTCCGGCGTCGATACCTCCGAGCTGGCCAACCTGTTTAACCTGCTCGCGGTGGCGCTGATTCTGCAGGCGGGCGGCGCGCTCACCTTTGTGCAGGTGATGCATAACAGCTATCAGCTACTGCCGCCGCTGGAGACTCAGCTGCCGTTCCTCAGCGATATCCTGCGCTTTACCGGGACCACGCTGCTTAACGCGGTAAGAATTGCGGCGCCGGTGATCACCGTTTTCCTCGTAACAGAAGTGATCCTGGGCCTGCTGTCGCGCTATGCGCCGCAGATGAACGCCTTCTCGCTGGCGCTGGTGCTGAAAAGCTTTATCGGCTTTTTAATCCTGCTGATCTATCTCGGTCCGACGCTCTCCTCCGATCTGCTGCGGATTGAAAAGCTGTTTCTGCGCCCTTTCTTCTGAGCTGTGTATGTCAACGTCTAAAACAGAAAAACCCACGCCAAAAAAGATCCGCGACGCGGCCAAAAAAGGGCAGATCTTTCGCGCCAAAGATCTGCTCACCAGCTGCCTGCTGCTGGTGGGGGTTGAAATTCTCCTGCGGGGGTTTTCACTCAAGCCGCTGCGGGACGTGCTGGGGGCGATCGTCTCCCGCCACTACACGCTGAACGCGGAATCCTATCTCTGGGGCGTGGTGGTTGCCGGCCTGAAAATTCTGCTGCCTTTTCTGCTGCTCTGCCTGGCCTGCTGCGTAATAACCGGGCTGATGCAGTCCGGCATGAAGATGGCCACCAAAGCGCTGAAAATCGATTTTACCGCCGTTAACCCGGTTAAAGGGCTGAAGAAAATCTTCAGCCTGCGCACCGTAAAAGAGTTTGTTAAAGCGCTGCTCTATCTCTCCGCCTTTTTTATTGCCGCCTGGCTCTTCTGGAGCATGAATAAGAGCCTGCTCTTCAGCCTGACGCATGCGGAGCCGGTCAATATCTTCACGCTCTGGGGCACGCTGCTGCACAGCTTTGTGATACTGATGGTCGCCGCCATTATCGTGATTGTGCTTCTGGATGCCGTCTGCGAATTCTTTCTCTGGCAGAAAGAACTCAAAATGGACAAAAAAGAGGTCGAGCGCGAGAACAAAGAGCTTAACGGCAACCCGGAAATCAAAAGCAGACGCAAAGAGATCCACCGCGAGATCCTCTCTGACGAAACGCGCACCAACATCAAAAAATCGAACGTAGTGATCGTCAACCCGACCCATATCGCTATCTGTATCTACGTCAATAAAGCCATCACGCCCATTCCTTTTATCTCAGAGATGGAGAAAGGCGCCAAAGCGCTGGCTATCCGGCGCTACGCCCGCAAACACAACGTGCCGGTAGTGGAGGATATTCCGCTGGCACGCGCCCTGTTCCGCTCACACAAAAAGCACACCTTTATTAACGCGCAGCAGCTCGCAGCGGTGATGGACATTCTGCTCTGGCTGGAAGGCATTGACGCACGCTGGCAGGCGATCGCCGCGGCGGAGAACAGCAATCCACCCGAGGAGTCAGCACCACATAACAGCGCCCCGCCGTCCGGTTAAACCGATCGCTTTGAGCGTTCTGTTAGAGCCTGCGCCGGCACGCTTTTGATTCAATAACACACGCCAGAGATGGCTCAGGAAACATGATGAAAGATGACAACAAGCCGGTAACTGAAGAAGAAGTGGTGGGGATGTTGATGCAGTACGCCGCTGAAGGCGTATCGCTCAAGGACATTCAGGGCATCTCTGAAGAGGCGATGGAGGGGATGTACGCTCACGCATACCACTTTTATCGTCAGGGCAAGCTGGATGAGGCGGAACGCTACTTCAGCATGCTCTGTATGTATGACCTCAACAACCCCGATTTCTTCACCGGGCTGGCGGCCGTTAATCAGCTCAGGGGCAATTACCAGAAAGCATGCGATATCTATGCGCTTGCTTACATCATGGCGGACAACGACCTGGCCCCCATGTTCTACAGCGGCCAGTGTCAGCTGATGCAGGGCAACGCGTTAAAAGCGCTGCAGTGCTTCCGGCTGGTCATTAAGGAGAGCGCTGACCTGAAGCTGAAGAAAAAAAGCCAGGTGTATGTCGACACCATTCTAAAAAACCGGCCGGAGCTGCAGAAAAGCGCGGAAGAAAAACAACATAACCAGGAGCAGAACAACGATGAGTAGTGCAGGCATCATTCAGGATAGCACCGTAACAAACCGGGCTCCCTCACGTATTACCGCAGAGAGAATAAATGAGGATGGAAAAAAAGTCGCCAACCGCTTTGCCGGCCTGACGGTGAACAAAACGGTTTCAGAAAAAATAGCGCTGGAAGCCATGGCTAAAATGGCGGGCATGGATGAGAACACCAACGATGAAATTTTTGATCTGAATGCGCCAATGCTGCGCCCTGCCAGTGAAAAAGCGCGTCTGACAAAAGATGCGCGCCTGCTGGCGCTTCTGGCGGAGTTTAATCAGAACAACGCCAGCAACAGTGACGCCTCACTGGTCACAAAGCTCTCCGCCACACTGGCAGGTGCTGAAGCGCGCAAAGCGCGGTTTGAAAATGCTGCAGCTCAGCTTGAAGAAATTAACGCCGAACTAGAAAACGCCCAGAGTGAACTGGATAACGCTATCGGCGATCTGGCCGCGAAACAGCAGCTGCTGGAAGCTGCTCGCGCCAGACTCGCGCAGGCACAAAAATCTCTGCAGCAGCTGAAAGAGGCGGGCGTAGATGAGAGCGATCCGCGCTTTATGGCGGCGGCGGCGGAGGTTGCTGCAGCCGAAGGAGGCGTGACTTCTGCACAAAAAGCCGTTGCCGACGCCACTGCTCGTGCGGAGGCTCAGGCTGAGAAAACGCAGGCTCTGGTAGATAACCATGCAGCGACTATAAAGGAGTTGACGCAGGCAGCCACAAACGAGCGCGGCAAAGCAGTGGTGGCCAGCGCCGGGCTTATGGCTGCACAGGAGAAAAGCGAGACTATTTTAAAGCGCATGGTGCTGCTGCTTACCGCGTTAATCAATATCCTCAATGAAGGCAATGCTAAGAAACTGCAAAACGATCTTTCCCTCAATCAGGCACGCGCGGATGGCCTTCGCAAGACAATGCTTAAAAAAGCAGCTGAATATGAAGAGAAACTAAGAAAAGCAGAGGAAGCAGCTAAAAAAACAAGTTGTATTGGAAAAATAGTTGGCGGAATAGTAAGTGCTATTGGTATTGGTCTTGCACTATTTGATGGTGGTACAACCCTGGTTATAGGCTTAACAATCATAGCCGTCACTACAGCCATGGATTATATCAAGATTAATGGTAAATCTCTGATGGAACACACCATGGGATTTATCATGGAAAAGATCCTATCACCTGTAATGGAACAAATAGGTAAGTTGATATTAAAAATAATGGACACTACGAAAATAACGGCCGCACTACTTAAAAAGTATGGTGAAGAAAAAACTGAACAGATTAAAAACTGGGTTAAAGTTGGTGTTACTGTTGTCGTTACGGCGGCAGCACTTATCGCTGCAATGTTCCTTTCAGGAAAAGCGGCAAAGATTATTACTGACGGCGCATCAAAGTTAATACAAAAAAGCATTGTACAGAATATTGTTAAAATGGTTAAAGATCTTATCCCTCAATTTATAAAAAATATTGTTAATGGCATCTCTAAAACAGCAGCGCAAGCTTATAAGTATCTGAATGAGACCATATTTAAAAAAGTGCAGCAGCAGGGAAATCGTTATGCCTTAGAGAAAACAGGCCAGGTCATATTAATGGCGGGAAATGCAGTCAATACAGCCGTTCAGGCAGGTGGAAATATTATTAGCGCAAAGAGCTACGCTGATGCGCAGAAAATGCTGGCTGGTTCAAGAATATCAGAAAATCAGCTTGAACAGCTCACCAGAGAACTGGAAACACTGCTCGAGCGGCTCACGCGCCATGATAATTTTACTAATTCACTTCAAGAGCAGGCAAGTGCGTTGCAGGAACAGAGTCACGCCACAGCAAAATACATCGCCCGTAAAACTCGCGTATAAGGAAACATTATGTCAGGACTTAGCCAGCTAGATAAAATCTTACATAGCAGAAATAATAATAACTTAGTGGTTTCTCTTGATGAACCTGGTTTTGAGCAATTGCAGCCAGTAACAAAAAAAGAGAACGCTTATGCCGCGCGCTCAATCGATGCTCTACTTATTGATAACTCCGGCTGTCTTGCATCCAATATTATTACGACTGTGCCTGAATTGCGTCAGCCTGCACAGACACAGAAAGAAGCAGATACTTTGCTTAAAATTATGAACAAAGAAAAATCATCAGCAGGCATTAAAATTAATGCTGAACGGCCGGCGGATGCTCAGATTTATAATGCCACTGCAAAGTTAATGGAACAAACTGATGAACTAAAATTAACCAACCAGCTCAGCGACTCCATTGATTACTCAAATCTCTCGGGTTATTCCCTCAAGTGGTCAAAAGTAATGGATTTAGTCATTCAGCTTCTACAACTGCTGAAAACGATGGATGATAAGCTAAAGAGTAAATTTCAGAGTTTGCAAACTGAATCAACAGAACGCTCGGCAAAAAAAACCATCGCTGCAGGGCAAAATGTATTAACGGGTGCTATCAGCGGAGCCGCGGTTAATGTTGCATGGACAACAGGGACTGTTGCAGCATCAGCTTCCAGAACAAAACATCATACTAATAAATCCAGTAAAAATTTAAACGAGCAGCAAAATATCGGCACTAAAAATACTAAATCCAGCGATGTACAAAAAAACTCAGAACTCGATAAAAATAAAAGTGATAAAGAAATTAAACAGTCTGGAAACGATGACAAGCATGTTGGTGATGTAGGAACAACCAAACCACATGAAAACCGTCTTTCTAACGATATGTTCAAAGGGAAAGAAGGCTATGATGCCGTGATGCGTCAACTTTATGCGGTGCAGGTATTTGGCTCTTCTTTTGAAAAAGTTGCAGGTGCTGCAGGAGAGGCTCAAGCGGCGTCAAACCGTGCCCAGTCTGCTATTGCTGATAATGAACGAACCATCCATCAGAAAACGTCAGAAAATAGTCTGGATATGGAAGGTAAAACACACAAAATATTGCAGGCGTTAATAGAATTACTTACTCAATTGTTAAATAACACAGCCAGCACAAATAATACCATCATTAACCGCGCCAATTAATTTTTTCAGCAAGAGCTTACAGGATCAAAATGATTTCAATTACAAACCAAACCACTGAATTTATCCAGCGCAAAGAGTCCCTTTTCCCTGAAAATCAAGGGCTCTCTGCGAATAAACAGCAAGATAGCACTGCAGATGATAAACCCGGCACTGCAGCTACTTTATCATCGAAGCTAACCGTGCCTGAAGCTGGCACAGCAGGCAGCACAAGTGTGTTGACTGCTGAAAAAATAAAGATGGAAAAAGAGAGTTATAAGCTGAGAAAGCAGTATCTGACCTTACTGCAGCAGGAAACAGGCAACAACCGCAGCGATAGCGCTGTGGTAAAAACCGGTACCGAAAAACTCGCCGTGTTGCTGCGCAGCTCCTCCTTTAAGAATAAGGAGTGCCTGAATCAGGCTAAAGAGCTTGCTGCGAAAAGTGCTAACGCGCGCCAGATTAACCAGATTATGGATACGTTCTATGACATGCGCATTCACCAGCAGGATGAACAGCAGATTCAGGAAACGTTTGATATTTTGCGTTTTGAAACTGATCTAATCAGTCTGAACACCACGGATAATGCCTGGGGCCGTGATCTGGCAGAGAAGCACTGGGAGGCCATTGGCGCAACGCGAGAGAACTATCTGGAAGTATTTCTCAAAGCATTTGAAAAGATGAATAGCTTTTACGCAGATTTTGTCGCACTCAAAAGCTCACTTGCTCAGTTCATACATGGCACCAATGACAAGGGGGAAGTCAACTTTCAGGGTGAAGAATTCAAAAAAGAGATCGATAAGCTGCTTGAAAAATATGCTTTACCCTCAGATGCTGGTCAGCTATTTCCTGAAGCCGGCAAAACTGTCAGCCAGGAAGAATGTGAACAGTGGATAAAACAGATGGGCTTACCTGCTGGCAGCCTCGTTCGCACAAATGGCGGATATACTGTTCGCATTGATCTGAGCGCCATAGAAAAAATGAAAGAAGGTCTCTACAACGGTAACTGGTCTGCTAATAAACTCTCTGCATGGGAAACCGGATTCAATTCGCAGGGTGACATTTTGCAAAATACGCTACAGATGTTTACGCAAAAAATGACTAACGCTAATTCTCTATATGACAATCTGGTGAAAATATTCAGCAGTTTTATCGAACAGGACTTAAGCGCAGCTAAAGGCTATTTTAATTTCTGATAAAAGGAGTATAGGTGCAGGTATGAGTATGTATACTTTTAATCCTGATGATCCTTCCTCAGGGGTCTTCGGTACGGGCTCTGCTCAACACGTAGCTAAGCTTTGGAAAAATAACATTGGTGATACACCTCAACCATATCTTCATAACTTTAAAAAAGTCAGAAATTCAACTGCAAAACTGAGCAAGAATGAATATGGACTAAGCGAGGAAAAAAACCAGCAAATTCTTAATCTCATTAATTCATTAAGCATCCGCGAATCAGATATTAGTTTATCATCTGATCATAAATCAATCTATGATGAAGGAATCAGGAAACTCAAAAACGCAATAAATTACAATGAAATTTTAACACTGGAAGATATTTCAAAAAATCCAGACGCAAAGAGTGAAGTAAAAAAAACCGCTTTAGCACTTATTTATCTTTCCGGATTTAATAAAGACAACCCAATGAGTGAGGCGGCAGGCTACATTCACTACTTAACAGAAGCGTTGGATACATTAAACAAACATCATGGTAATGAAGAGAAATATACTAACCTATGTCATTTACTATCAAACACTGTTTTTGACGAAATAGCATTGAAATTTGGTAGGAGAAGAGCAGAAAAAATGGACCTTGAAATTTATGAAAAACATGTTATAGCTGCTATAAATAAATCCATAAGAAAAATGAACACAAAACCCTCTATTGATCAAGCTAGCAACTATGAAAGAGTTATCAATGAAAAATATCAAAATAAAATGTCCTGCATAATGTATGACACTTCATTAAACAAGCTGACAAAGTTTTATCATCGAATAAACTATACTATCTTGCTATCTGAATATATCCAGACAATTATGGTTTCGCAAAATAAAAAAGGAGTTGAAAAATGTCAGGTATTGTAATAGGTCGTCACAATAGTAACTATGAAGCTACTACAGAAAAAAAACAACAGATTGATTTAATTCGAGCATTATCAAATATTTCAAACATATCTGCACCGATAACAACAAAGTTGCATCTTGAGAAAGGCGTAAAAAATGGTGATACAATTAGGGTAAGGCCAGAACCCGCAATAAACCAAAACAACTTAAAACCTATAAACCTGGATACATCCTCTGATATAAACAGCGAAAAAGATATCACAACAGACTTTAAAAATTTCATAAAAGAAATATCACTATCTGAAGGTAAAGGTCGTTTAGCTGAAAATTTACCCTCGGGTTACGACGGTATAAACAATCTTGAAAAGAAAACAGCGAAGAAAATCTCAGTAATTTTGTCTGATGAAAACAAAAAAAAACTCGACCTCATGAGTGAGTCTGGCAAAAGTCAAACTTATTTTCCGGAAGCGTGGGGAAATTTCTTGATGTGTCTAAGCACTCATAGTGACGAAGAGTTAGTGAATTATAAGGACTCGATAAACAAATTAACTGCTAAGCTTTATACGCTTTTCGATAAAAAAAATAAGTTTTCAACCTCTTATTATGACAAACATGAAGAATTTAATAAAAAACTTAACCAGCACTTAAAAATATATTTCAAACGCAGTAATAAAAACATACACTCCATCGTGATGGAAAATTTCAAAAAAAATGTTTTTTCTGATGAACACAAAAAGCATATAGCATATTTATATAATAAAAACAATGACATATATGATGCGTTCAGGCCATCCATTGATGGGTACTTAAAAAGCCATCAGGTTTATATCGATGAGTATGGATCTGTAACCCTCTCTTCTGACTTAACAGTTTTATTACGCAGATCATTTGCTTTTCGTGATATATTAAAAAACAATGATGATAATAAAACTAATTCAGATGATGAAAGTGTTAAAGGGAAGGATAAAGATGATAAAAAAAAAGTTCCTGATAATTCGCCCCCTCTTATTAATGGGCAATTTGGAAACAGCAACGGAATATTTGTAAATGGAAATGGAAACTCTGTTTTCAATTCACCTATAAATATTCAGAATGTATATATATTCCCACCCTTTTCATTTGGAAAGTCAGCTTCTGAATTCACTAACGCAACAACAAGGAGTACTTTTTCTGCTTCATCGCCAATTCAAAGAAAGCGCATTGTTAAGGCTATAACATTAAATAGCGATAAACTCGCTCTTCAGTCAGTATTTACTGAACACAAAAACTCTGTGATTTCCCCAGAACCGGTAGCACTTGGATGGAAACCAGCAGCTTTTGAAGAGCCAGTAACGCAAGGCATGAAGTCGCCCATTTCTGAAGAACCAGTGCCACTTAGCTGGAAACCAGCTATTTCAGAAGAGCCAGTACCATTAGGCTGGAAGTCAGCGCTTTCTAATGAACCCATCCCGCTACGCTGGAAGAACGCAATTTCGGATCAGCCTATCCCGCGCAGCTGGATCCATACCGCTACATCTGAGCTTCCGCTGAAGACGCCTGAAAAAATCGTTTCTGTTAATAAAAGTTCTTCATCAGCTCGTCGGCAGGTTGCACAACCTCAGTATATTATCAGAAAGCGTCCGGAGAATATTTCACAAGCAGAAGGTCCTGAAAAAAGGGCAATAATAGACGTTGCTAATATGTCAAAAGCTGAAAAAGAAAATTATGTTCATAGCTTACCGGAACAATATCGCGAAACTATGGTTCGCACTCTTTTAGATGCTGGTGATCTTAATGAAACCAGCGATCTAATGAAATACATTCCTGAATATTTTGTGACGCCTGAATTTAATCAGGCTGTTAACGTGAAACCTAATCAGGCAATCTACGTAAAACCCATAAAAAAATCAGTGACTCTTTCAGCATATGCTGACGAGGCTCAAACTATAGCAGCTCGTTTACAGACTAATAGAGCTTCTTAAACCTTAATTATAACCGCATCTTTTTTCTCTCTTTGGCAGGGACTGTTCCGGTCCCCTGCCCTTACAGGACACAGTATGAAAATCATTAATCAGGAAATTAAGCAGATTATTGCCACCGTTCTGGATACCCCGGCAGCCGGCATTGAAGATAACCACTCTCTGGTCTGGGATCTGCATGCAGATTCCATGAATCTGACGGAGATTGTCTGCCATCTGGAGGGTAGATTTGATATCGCGATCGTTAATCGCGAAGTCGGTGCGGACCCTACCGTAGCGAGTCTTTCTGCCATTGTGGCACAGCGCATCGCCAGTAAAGCGCAGGATGAGGCGGTACGTTGATCGGTGTTGGATGTTCAGGCCTGCAGAAATCCGCAGTGGTTTCTGCAGGCACAGCTGGTGACCTAGAATGTAAAAAAGCTCTTGATACGCTGCCAGTAGTAAACCGCGGTTTCCGTTATGTCAGACCACGCCTGCCGGATACGGGCAAAGAACGATGGTTTCGTACTCGATTTCGAACTCTGCACTGAGGGCAGTGAAACAGTTTCTTTGTCGGTTTTTATAAATCCGGTGTCTGACGATATTATTTTCGGAATCGGCGGCATGCTACCTTCATCTTCTATTTCAAATTCACTGACAACTGATGACGACTCTGTAGTGGGAAAAGTGTCATCCTCATCGACAGAGTGAGAAGTGTCATACTCACTGCTTTTGAATGTCTCACTGGCCCAGTGTCTATCTTTTAGCGGAATCGCAGGCTGAGTTTGCGATCGTCCTCTATTTGAAACACTATCTAGTGAGTCATTTTCTACTATTTCAAAAGATAAACTGTTTTTTCCGAAGTCGGGAATATATGAAATTTCGAAGTCATTCTGCAGCAGATTTGCATGTGTGCCAGGCGCCGGACACTGATAAAAAAAGGCTCTATCAACGGTACCTTTAACCTGCAAATGCTCAACATCTGCCCGATCGCCTTGATCTGTTACAAAACTGATTTTATATGTGACCTCTCCGCGCATATGAACCTGTTGAGATATCAGAGAATTACTCTTGTCTTCCCGATCTTTAATCCAGACTTCGATAGTACATTTCTGGTCTCTATTGGAAGAAAAAAACTTTTTCGGCAAAGTATCTTTAAGAGAGCACCAGTTCTCCGCAAAAAAACTTTGACAGCAAGCAACAGAAAGGATTTCCATTACCCTACTATTTCTATCTATAAAATGCTGATGAACGCGTTTGAATGCCGCCGGATTTTTTATGCTTACACGCTTATTGTTATAATTAATATATAAGTCACTTCTACCCAAGTCGCTTATGAAATCCTGAGGAACAAAAAAACCTTTTTCCGTATCTATTTTTTTTAAGCTATCCGACTTAAATTTATAGATTAATTTTTTATCCCCCTCTGTCAGCTTATTATCAACTTCCCCCTTTTCAATAAGCTTTTCCAGTTCGCGCATTTTCTCCATCGGTATTGAGCCATAGTTCTTTTTCAGAAGCTTCAGCACAGCTGCGCCGGGAGCAACTGAATCATACCGTTTAAACGGCAACACCGGCGCTTTATCACTGTTGCCTGTATTACTTGGAGCATGCAACCTGTTGTCCGGACACGAAGCTGCCCGGGGCGGCTGTTTTAGCTGAGGTTCAACGCGGGGTATCGTCATAATGTACTCTCCAGACCGGTGAGTGATGACCCAGTTCTACTGCGTTATTGCCGCTTCCACTACTATCTATCGCTCTTTCCTCACGGTTCTGTTTTGCCAAAGTTGATGCAGCATAGATAGATAACTACCAAAGCTTTCATATTTCGCTCATTTCTCCCGTTAGCTGTTGATATTAAACAGCATAATGCCTAACTTTTTTATATAACTATTCAGCGCACTTTATCCCACCATCGAGTCACTTTATGAATAATAATCAGCCTGCCATACTCTTTGACCCACGCACATTGACACTGGTGTTTAAAAATAAAAGCGTCACTCTCACCAGCAATATGGCCAGCTGTCTTGAGCTGCTACTGGCTAATGAGGGTCAGGTGGTTTCCAAGCAGCAGATTTTTGAAGCGTGCTGGGGATGCAAAGGCGTGGTGGTATCGGAAGCGTCTATCCGGCAGGTTGTGACCCATCTCAGGAAAAAAATTCAGGCTCTGGATGCCGGCAACCGCTGTATCGTCACCTCGCCCCGCCGCGGCTATATTCTTAAAAGTAACATCGTCAGAATGTTAGTTTACCCCTCTGCCAGCCTGGCGCCCTGCCCTTCAGCTCTCCCGGCTACCCCGCAGACACGATGGCGTAAACGGCTTACCTCAAGCTATCCGGCGCTCGCCGCTCTGGCCATGGTACTGACGCTGCTGGCCCATGTTGCCGTGCTCAAGTTCTCACGTGCCGCTCCGCGCGGTACCGATAGCGAGCTTCTGATTGAATACGTCACCGACTCTCCTCTGCATAGCCTGCTGGAAGATCAAGCAGCAATGATGCCAGTACGACATGCCTCTGCCGCCGTGCATCACTACTATAGCTATCTCTCTTACCTGGAGGGAAAGGTCGTGCATACGCTGGCCTGCACTGATGATATCTCACTGCACGCGGACTCATGCAGGTCGCTGCTGCTCTTCCGTTAAAACGGCGTCAGCAGGCAGGAAAGGAAAAAAAGCCCGGCAAATCGCCAGGCTTTTTTTATGCAGGAGGGTTTAGTATTGCCCGTATCGACTCATCGATTTTATCCGCCAGCTCTTTTGGCAGGCGGCTGAACTCATAGTGAATAGTGCGTTTATCCGCATTCTCTTTGCGACGGGCGTAGGCGTTGCGATCGCTGAAGCGCGCAAGATGCTCGATAACTGCCCGGCTGCGATCGGCTGGCGTTTTAATCTGCTGTTTAGCCGCGCGCACCCGCTTCAGGACCTGCAGTTTATACTCATCAGCGCTGAGCGTGGCTGCCAGCTGCAGCTCAGCCAGGTCAGCTCTGATCTCATCTGCAATCTGTTTTACCGCCACGCCTTCTGCATTGGCGTGATCCCATACGTCGAGCAATATCTCATAATCCTGCAGCGTCAGTTCCGAGACCACCGGGAACAGCTCTATTAGCTCAGCCGGCACCGAAGCAGCTTTAAACGCGCGCGTGACTTTAGCATTGGAGATCCCCTCACTCCGGGCGATATCGCTCTTACTCATGCCTTTATCATGCATCAGCATAAAGCGCAGCCCCAGCTCGCGCAGGTTATGCTCCTTCGCGGTCTGGATATCTGCAGCCAGCTGGCGCGCATCGGCGACATCGATTTCATCTGATGTCACCAGCACCTCAAGGCTGGCCCCCGTCAGCAGGCAGGCTGCGCGACGGCGGGAACCATCCATGATCTCAATGCGTCCGGCACGCAAACGGCCTATTGCAGGAAAGAACTGCTGCAGCTTAATAGTACGGGTGATCTCTTTAACTGACTCTTCCGTCAGCGTCGACTGATCGCGACCGTTAATCTGCGGATCAACAAAGGTGGTGCTCTCAATATCCTGAAACGGAATAAGCTTGCGAACAAACGTCACCGTCTTGCCCGACTTAAGCGTAAAGGTTCTGGCCTGGTTGCTGCCATCAATCATGCTGGCAATAGAAGACTGACCCAGTGACCGGCCGATACGGTTTACAGGTTTGTTCACAGCGTGCTCCTGATATATTCAATGCGGTCAAAGACGGCGCGCGAGAACTGCTCAGCTTCATGCTTGGCCTTTCTCAGCGCATCTGCGCTGCCGGGGTAAGAGGTCGGGTTAGCGCTAATCACCGTATCAAATGACTCTCCGCAGCGTTCAAAACCATCCAGGCGCGGCAGGCCGGCATCCAGCATCGATTTGGTAAACACCTCTCTGGCATAGCTTTGTGAAGTAAGATGATCGTGCTTGCTGGTCATCTTTGACATAAAGCCGATATTCGCTTTGAGGCGCGGCTCTACGCCTTCGGACTCAATACGCTCCAGCATTTCCGGCAGACGCGTCAGGTATTTCAGGGTTGAATGGAAGTCAACCTGCGCCGGTGGCGTGGGAGTCAGGAGAATATCGCTGGCTGCAATGGCGTTCAGCATAAAGGAGTCGAGGTGCGGGCCGGTATCAATAAAGATGAAGTCATAATCATCAGCGACCCGGTCAATCACATTGCGGCGCAGAACATCTGACGGCGCAACGCCAGGCAGATGCTCAGCAACCAGCGCTTCCCAGTCACTGGCAACAAAGCCATCATCAATAGAAGCGGGGATGACGTCCACGCCCGGCATCACCGTAGGCTTAATAAACTGCTCTTTGAGCTGTTCACGACTCAGGTCATTCAGCATCGCCTGAGCGGCGGTCTCCAGTACCGAGCCTACGCTGTTGGTGTGACTCAGGAACATGGTGCTGGACGCCTGCGGATCGAGATCAATCACCAGAATGCGCAGGTCATTATGCAGCATAGCCGGATGCGCCCGCATACCGTGAGCGAGCGTAACGGTACTGACCGTTTTTGAGACGCCGCCTTTAAGGCTGACAACGAAAATGACAAAAGGCGAGGGGTGCCGGTCGCGATATTTAGGGACTTTGCGGTGCTGATAAATGTCGATAACGTTCTGCAGGCTCAGCGCATATTGCGACGTACTGCCGGTCTGCTTTCTGCCAAATTCATATCCCTGTGATTCCATCGCCTCCATTGCCGCTACCACAGCATGTTTACTCAGCAAGGGCATGTTAGCTACTGCATTGCGGGAGAAGGTTTGATAAAACTGCGTCTGGTTAAACTCCTGACGCTGCTTCTCAATATGATCGCTCAGCGCGTACAACATTCCGTTTGCACGCTGTGCCATTTCCAGCACTCCACCATAATCACGCTTCATAAGCTCCTCATCCTGTATGTTTTTTTGCATCATACAGGAAAAAAAATGGCCTGCCAGTTTTTACCTGATAAGCCATAAAACTGGTAGGTCGTCTGGTGCTTCATAGCGTTTGTTAGAATGACAAGCAGGAAAGCAGAGGATTGTAGGAATCAGCTTTAACTGAAAATCCGCTCTGAAAAAGAGATGACACCCTGGTGTTTTCAGTCTGAAAATAGTATCAAAAATATATATAAAACAATAATTTAACCATGAAAAGTGGTCGGTGAAAATTGCATTTTCACGCAAGTTATCGTGTGTGCTCAGGTTGAAGTTTTTGAACAGGCGGGCAAAACAAGTTTTATCTATCACCAGTGAAAAAGCTAATTAACTCAATGAATAAAATAGATAATTTTGAAATTTTCAGCATGAAAACACCATCTGGTACTTTTGTTGATAAACGCTTAGGAGCAGGTTAGTCGCTGTAAGATCAGTGAATTTATTAGTCGATAGAGTCATGCAATAGGTGATTAGAAGAGTAGTTGATGCAGAATAACAACCCTGGTATTGCAGGATTGAACAGTAATTGATCTGTCTATTTTATAGACAAAACTGGCTTTTCAGAGAGTGAAAGCGGCTGCTCTCTATAGTGGTTGATCCTGTATGAAAATTTATTGAACTGAAGCAAAGTTCTTAAATCAGTCAACCTTTGAAAAACTAAACTGGTCTGACAAGGAGAGGAATCGTTACGGGTTCGGGTTAGATGAATCATTATCGTGATTTTGCGAGGTTTTTTTATCCACGTTATTCACAGGATAGATCCCATTATTCGATCCCCAATAGATCCCCAATAGATCCTAAAAGATCCCAAATCCTCCGCAGGCCTTGGTACACAAGGGCTGAGAGCCTGTTGAAAACCACTATAGAGAGTAAATTGACTTCTATAAAGAGTAAAACATCCATTATAAAGAGCAGATCAACCACTATCGAAGGCAGTTAACATCCACTATAACGAGCAGACAGCTATTTTTTCTGTGAACAACGCATCTTTAAAAAGCCATTTAAAATCAATAGCTTAATCATATCTCTTTCAAAAATGATTTTTTTATCGCCACGATATCCACAGGTAAGCGGGCAGCAAATCCGCTATAAAAGCGTTATTTTCAACTAACGTTTTCCTGTAATCGATTTATGTAAGTTACCGGTAAAATAGAATTATTATCAATAACTTAACACTATTGCTAAGGGATGTTGATAACCACTATAGAGAGCAGAAGAACTACTATAACGAGTAAATAGTTGTCGCTGATTGTAGTGAAACCGCTATAGTGAGTCTTAGCATCCACTATGAAGAGCGGTGCGGTCTTTGCCTGTCAAACCAGGAACATGATATGTCGAAAAAAGACGAAGAAATCAAAAAGATAGAAGATGCTTTTACCGAAATAGATGGCAGGACAGGCGAAGTCGTTAAGCTTATGCCCAACACCAATAACACCGTACAGCCTGTTGCGTTGATGCGGCTGGGGCTGTTTGTGCCGACGCTGAAGTCATTTAGCCGGAATCGCAAAAATATGATGGCGACTACTGACGTTACCAATGAATTAAAGCAGCTTTCATTCGTAAAATCAGAAGGTTACGAGAATATTCAGATCATTGGTCAGCGGCTGGACATGGATAACGATTTCAAGACCTGGGTTGGCATCATCCACGCCTTTGCCAAATACAAGACGCTGGGAGACAGCGTAACGCTGCCGTTCGTCGATTTCGTGAAACTCTGTGGGATACCCTCAGCGCGTTCGTCAGCGCGCCTCAGAGAGCGTCTGGATGCGTCCCTGACGCGAATTGCCTCCAACACCATCCGTTTCAGCAGCGGGGGCGAATTTTACGTTACACACCTCGTACAGTCCGCCAAATACAGCGCAAAGAACGATACGGTGACGCTGCAGGCCGATCCCAAGATATTTGAGCTCTACCAGTTCGACAAAAAAGTGCTGCTGCAGCTGCGCGCCATCAACGAGCTGGCCCGCAAGGAGTCAGCACAGGCGCTTTACACCTTCATCGAGAGCCTGCCGCCCGATCCGGCGCCTATCTCTATGCAGCGCCTGCGCGCCAGGCTCAATCTCACCTCACGCGTAATTACGCAGAACGCCACGGTACGCAAGGCGATGGGGCAGCTGAAGGAGATTGGCTATCTCGACTACACCGAGTTTATGCGCGGCAAGAGCGTGTACTTCTCGGTGCACTATCGCCGGCCCAAGCTCAAGCCTTCGGAACTGCCGCTGAGCCTGCCGGGCCTGACGGATGACGATCTCGACGCTGAACTCGATGGCCTGTCTGGTCAGGAGGAGCAGGGCGGCAAAATGGTGATGCTCTCACCCGAGGAACTGGCGCTGCTGAGAAAGATTCGTAAAGGTAAAGTGAATTAAGGCAAACTCTGATGGCAACCACTATAGAGAGAAAGCTGCTCTGTATAGTGGTTGCTGTTAGTCAGCGAGGCGGGCGCCGCTCACCGCAGGGCGGAGCAGGGGGCCTGGCCTCTCATCCTGGTATGCTATTGGCCAGCCCCGCTATTTCATCTCATCCCCGACTGCTCGCTACAACGGTTACTCCTCTTTTGCGTGGTTGCTACTCGCTATAGTGGTTATTGCGGCTCTGTCAGTTGTCAGCACCGCTGCCCTGCAGTTGTGTGGCTGCCTTACGATCGCGCTTTAGCACGCCGGGATCCCGGCGCGGCTCACTTCATTCTGCCGGCAAAAACTCGCACATCGCCCTCTGACAAAATCAGCGCTTTTAGCAAGAAGTGTGGCAACGATATTGCTATGGTTTTGCCTTTAAAGGAGCTGTTTGCAATGAGGAGGTGCCACGCGGCCCGTGTTTCCCTGATTGGGTAGACGCTATTCTCAGCTGCACAATTTTTAACAGATATTAACAACACCAGACTAAACCCGGTCCCGTATGTTGTCTCTGCGACGGTCAAAAAGACAATAATAAAAAGCAGGAGTAAAACATGTCATATTTAGCGGAAAGTGAAAAAATTCGTGCTAGCCAGCCCAATGTAAATTGTCTGACATCCTCAGAACGCAATACAGATAAAAGTCATAGTATTAGCGGCTGTAAACCAGGTAATTCTTCTCGAGTTTTTGATAAGAACAATAAAAAAATAAATGAGTCAAACAATGCAATATTTATTAAAAGCAATGTTTATATTAAATATGATTTTCCAAAATGTGTTTTTTATGAAAATTACGATTATCCATTTAAAACTTCTTCTGAAATAAGAAAAGAAAAGAAACCAGTATATAATTATCTTGTGGCGAAGGAAAAAGTAGAAGAGCTGTATGAACCAGAAAAAGGAACAGGCGGCGAAATTATAAAAAAATACCCAAGAGATACGGCCTACCGATTTTTGGCCAATAACATTTCATTAAGATTAGCGGAAATTGATTTAAAAGATAAAAAATACGATAAAGAATATTCGCAAAAAAATTGTGAAAAAATCAAGAAAAAGCTACGTGATCTCCAGAAATGTAGTGCTTACAATGTTAAAAAGGAAATTATAAATGAAGCCTTGGACGAAGTGCATGGGAAATTCTTTCCCGAAGAAAAAATTGAAGGGAGAAATAGATTAAAAAAAGTGGTTTCCTCTCACTACAATGACTACAGCAATATCCTGAAAGCTTTGAGATATCATTTGGATAACAAAGAAACTTTTATCAAAACATATGTTCCTGAGCGCATAGATCTTGACAAAATTCTTGCTGATAAAAAATAGAGTGATTTCTATTTTTAAGTCATAATAAATCTATGAGTTTTAAAATTTTCACCCTGTCTTGGCTAAAAGGCTGGTCTTTTCCTGAAACCCATAGCACAAACCTCATAAATCAGGGCCGCTCAGGCGGCCCTGCTTCTGTGGATTGAGCGGAGCGCATCAGCGCATCAGCTGGCTTTGATCAGCACATTATTCTCTATTGGAAATCTGACTCCGTTAAAGCCTGTGTAGTAAGCTTTGTAGATAAAAGAATCCTGGAAACGCTCGCGCAGTCCGTAAGGACTACTGAATTCAGGCTCAATCAGTGAGCAGCTTTGCAGTCTGGTCTCATCAGCGGAAATAGCCCGCAAGCGGGGTCGCGTGCCGTAGCAACCGATAAGATGTGAGGAGAAAAACGATCCCCGCTTGATGTCAAGCCCATCAAGGTTGCAGCAATGGAATTCACTGTGCGTTAATTCCAGATTGCTTACCCTGGCATTACGAAACGATAGCCCCATTGTAGTTACGTTCTCAATCAGCAGGGTTTCACTCACCTGTATATCGTCAAACGTGGTCGCTTCAATATACATGTTTTTCAGCGTCAGCCAGTCGAAAACCGAACCATTAAAGCTGGCGTATGAGTAAGCATTTCCGCTTAGCGTCAACGCTTTCATACACAGATTTTCAAAATTCTTCAGGCCTGATTCGGTGAACACTGGCGCATACTGGCAAATATTACTGTGCTGCGCTCTTACTGAAAGCACCTCGCATGCCCTGATAAATGCGACATCAGATATCTCTGTACTTAGCGGCGAACCATCTTTCAGCGCGATAACATTAATCCGTGCACGCCAGACAAGTGGCGCAATGTGGCCGCGCTGTGTTCTGCTGATCTCTATACGGTAGTGGTCCGTCTGAAACGAAAAATCAAACGGCTCGCTGGAGAGATTGTCAGGATCGAGCGAGGCGCAATAGTGGCTCATCCCATCATAAAACTGCTGATAGAACCGCTCGTTGGCTCGCCGTACGCCGCCCGTGAAGAAGTTAACGATCATTTCAATGATTGAATGCGGAGCGGTAGCTTCTCTAAGGGGGTTTTCACCGTACGCGGTTAAGGTGGCGTAGCTGATTGCTGAAGCCTGCTGTATTTTCATGCTGCTTACCTCGCTGTCAGACATTATCGGCTTAATAAACGAGCCCGCTCAGCATAGCCCTACGCAATGCCGTTGTGCCATCAGGCACATCACACTCTGCAAAATTTATTTAAATATGAGCGTTTTTTGATATCGAAATATTATTTTCCTTTAATTGGAAGATTAATGGCGCTGAGTTAACGCCATCAGAATTATCCCAGCGTTAATATTTGTGCATAAAGTTGATTTTTGGAAAAAACTCTTTGGCTGATGAATTAGTGGATCGCATAATTTCAGGGCCAGTTATAACTTTATCTTTGCGGTTTGATACCTGCCACGGTTGTGTGTCAGCAAGCTAACTTTTTCTCAGCGTTAACACGGAGTTATTATTATGGATAACAAAATAAACCCACGTCTTTCTATTTGTAACGATCCTTTTGACATTATGCTGCGCAAACCGTCTGCAGCCTCACCGGTGCCGGTAAATAACGCCTCTAACTCTGCCGAAACGCCTGCCAGGCCGGCATCGCAGGAATCAGTGCCTGAAAAGCCAGAGATGTTGCAGGCGCTCAATGATAAAGCAAAAAAGCAGCTGCTACAGGAAAGTGAGGCATCGTCTTTGTCCGTCAAAAGGCTGAAGCCTGATGCAACATTATCACTGCCGGCAGACAGCGATTTTGACATTGAGGATGGGTATCACACGCCTGAAGATGTCAAAAAGTCAGTACCTGAGCAGCCCCCGACGCCACGTTTTGAACATAAAGATACAGATTCAGGTGCACGTAAACCCCCCAGTAACCGCTGCATAAACCTGCCGGAATATTTTGCCAGCCTGGAAGCGCAGGAAGATTCTCCCGTCGTATCGGACAGTTCGCAAGAGCCAGCGGAAAGCCAAAAGCCGCGCTGAACTGAAGCCAGAGTGTAATCGTGCAGCCCGACCGGTTTATTGCCGGTCGGGCTTTTTACCTGTTATTTGCAGCAGTGCAGTTTGCTGGCGTCAGAAACAGCCTCACATCTGTAAAAAGTTAATTATCTTTCGCCGCAGTTCGCGTAAGTAAGGGCGTATCTGAACAGCCTTTATGTGACATCAAAATACCCCCTGTTTAATATTATTAACTTGAAAATTCAGCGGGATAAATAAGCGCTTCACATCTGTCCGGCATGCACGGTCACCGGTTAATAACCCTTTTTAATATAAGATTATTTCACTCCTCGTTCCGGCTGTCTGAGAATGCCGTCCGTCAGTTATTGCGGACTGCTCTTATTGCGCTGACGCCGCCGGACCCCTCCGGCAGCATATACCCTGGCAGGCCGCGCACTCACTTTCGTTAACAGCTGCGCGCGCTGCGCCGGGACAGACTATGAAACCACTGAAAAAAAAATCGCTCTCGCTCGCCATTACCCTGGTGCTTACCCTCGGCCAGACCGCCTCGGCCGGCATCAACTACACCGGCGATACCATTTTTACCGGTCCGCCGCCTCCTGCACAGGGTGCGGGCAGCTGGGATGGGTATGGACAAGCTGGAGAGATTTACGTAGGAGAAACACGTAACGGTACTCTGCAGGTTACGAATGGTGCAAAAATTGCGGCTAATTCACTCACAACAGGTAATTACGGCACTACTACAGTCACCGGATCAGGATCTGTTATCACTGTGTCGAGTTTATCCAACTATGGCAGTCTGGTTGTCAGCGATGGCGCGCAGCTTGAATTTTTTACTAGTTCACTGGAGTCCGGCAGCAACACACTGCTAACGTCGGGTGCGCAATTAACATCTAATAATTTGTTAGCTATCCATATTCGGGAAAACGCTTCACTGGTTATTCACGACCGCGCGATAGCGGACCTTAGCCGTGCCATCATCAGCGGCGGCGCGGTGCAGGTAAGTGACAATGGCGCTCAGTTAAAAGTCCAGAATAACCTCGAGCTCACCAGCGGCAGCGCGCAGAACGGACAGCTGCAGGTGGCGGACGGCGGCCGGGCGGAGATTGGCGGGGCGCTGACCCTGAGCGGCAGCGGCGGCAACCTCGCAATTGTGGATATTGCCCGCACCAGCGACGGCGCGGCTGACGCCACGGTCAGCGCCGGCAGCGTGCTGCTGGACAACAGCGACACGCGCCTTAACGTCTCTGGCGCAGGCTCGCTGCTGACGGTAGCGGGCAGTCTTGTCAGCAGCGGCGTGACGGCGCTCAGCGCCGGCGGTAAGATCGTGACGGACAGCCTGACAAACCGCGGGGGCGCCATTCTGCTGGCGGACGGCCGCGGCACGGCGCTGGCGGTCACCAGCGCCTTAATCAACGACAATATCCTGCAGGTCACCGATGGCGCCGCCGTGCGCGCCGCCAGCCTGACCAATAACGCCCGCGTAAACCTCTCCGGAGAGGATACTCGCCTGGACGTCACCGGGCAGCTCACCAGCAGCGACAGTCTGCTGGTGCAGAACGGCGCCATCCTGGCCGCGGACGTGCTGCTAATCCAGGGCGGCAATACCGGGCTGGACTCGACGCTGACCCTGGCCGGTCGCGGCGGCACGATAGAGACCGATGCGGTGGCGCTGGCCTCAGGCGCCTACTCACGCGCCTCAGTTGACTTTATGCACGCAAATACCGACCTGCGCTTTGCGCCGCGCATCACCGGCGACGGCGACGTCAACGTCTCCTCCGGTATCACTACCCTGCTGGCGCAGAACGACTACCGCGGCGACACCCGCCTCAGCGGCGGCGTGCTGCGCGCCGGGGCGGACAACGTCTTCAGCGCCGCCTCCGCATATACCCTCACCACCGGCGGCACGCTGGACCTGAACGGCTTCAGCCAGCGCACCGGCGACATCGTCAACGGCGGCACCCTGAACCTGGCGGGCAAAACGGCGGGCGCGGTGCTGACCGTGGACGGCAACTACACCGGCAGCGGCGGGCTGATCCACTTCGGCACCCGTCTCGGCGCCGACGGCTCGCCAACCGACCGGATGGTGGTGACGGGCGACACCGCGGGCGACACCTTCCTGCGCGTGAGCAACCTCGGCGGGCGCGGCGCGGAGACGCTGAACGGCATCACGCTGGTGGAGGTGCAGGGACAGTCGGACGGCAACTTTATTCAGGAGAACCGCATCGTGGCGGGCGCTTACGACTATCGCCTCTACCGCGACGGCAAGGCGTGGAAGATCACCTCGTTTGACGATCTGGAGCACTGGCTGCCCATTATCGATGATAGCCGGGAGGAGGGCGCGGGCGAAGGCGGCTCCGGCGGTGGCGAAGGCGGCGAGGGCGGTGATAACGGCGCGGGCGGCGGTACCGGCACGCCGGGCAAAGGGCGCCTGACGCTGCGCCCGGAAGGCGCGGCCTACGCGGCGAACCTGGCGGCGGCGTCCACGCTGTTCGACACGCGCATGAGCGACCGGCAGGGCACCTGGTACACCGACCCGCAGACGGGCGGGGCGCGCTATACCTCGCTGTGGCTGCGCACCGGCGGCAGCCACGGGCGGCTGAGCGCGGGCGACGGGCAGCTGAAGACGCGTTCAAACAGCGCGGTGACGCAGCTGGGCAGCGACCTGCGGGTGACGGAGACCACCCGGCTGGGGGTGATGGCGGGCTACGGCACCAGCCGCAGCCGGAGCGCCTCGTCGCTGACGGGCTACCGGGCGCGGGGGGAGGTGCAGGGCTACGGCGCGGGTATCTACGGCAGCTGGCAGGCGGCGGGCACGGACGAGCGCGGGCTGTGGGCGGACGGGACGCTGCAGTACGGGCGCTTTGACAACAGCGTGAGCGGTGAGGGCCAGGCGGGAGAGTCCTATAAATCAGCGGGGCTGACGGCGTCGCTGGAGGCGGGCTACGTCATTCCGCTGGGCGAAGGGGAGCGGACGCGGGTGTTCCTGCAGCCGCAGGCGCGGGCGGCGTGGTCCGGGGTGCGGGCGGACGACCACACCGAGGCGAACGGCACGCGGGTGCACAGCAGCGGGCAGGATAACGTGCGCAGCAGCGTCGGCGTGAAGACCTTTATGAAGAGCCACGCGGCGATGGATGACCACACCGGACGCGAGTTTACCAGCTTCGTGGAGGCCAACTGGATCCACAACACTAAAGACTACGCGGCGGAGATGGACGGCGTGCGGGTGTCGCAGCAGGGTAGCCGCAACGCGGGCGAGCTGCGCGCGGGGGTTGAGGGCAAGCTCGGCAACGGGTTTGGCGTATCACTGGCGGTCGGGCAGCAGATGGGCGACAAAGGCTGGTCAGACACCGCGGCCACGCTGGGCGTCAGCTACCGCTTTTAATTAACGGGTAACAGAGGGCCGGTTCCGTACAGCGGAGCCGGCTTTTTTTATGCCTCTCGCGCACGTCAGATGTTACCCCCGGCAGATTGCGGTGATGCGGCGCTCAACCAGTCCGTTTCCTGCGCTGCCCGCGATCTGCCCGCCGCTGTTTTATTGGCTCTTATACAGCCGCATCTCTGCGCGCTGCGCTGCTCCCCTGCCTATCGAGCAGCTGAGACCACCAATCGCCGGCGGGTAACCTCCTGTCCTGAAACGCCGCGCAGCGGGTTAAAACGCTTAACGCCGTCAGTAATCTCTACCTGTAAACATTAACGCCAGCGGACGAAAAAAGGCGTGTGTAACTGGCAGGGTTAATATTATTAACTTTATTTTACATTGGGTTATATGCGTTTTTGCGGCGGCTTAACGCTTTCCGCCCGGCGTGTAATAACCCTTTTTAATATAAGATTATTTCACTCCTCGTTCCCGCTGCCTGAGAATGCCGCCAGTTGTTTATCGCGGGCTGCTGTCACATTTTTCACCTCAGCCGGAGACGTTTCCGGCAGGCTGCACTCCGGCAGGCCGCGCACACTATTTCAGTTAACAGATGCGCGTGCCGCGCCGGGGAAATGTATGAGACCACTGCAAAAAACCACCCTTTCACTCTCCATCACGCTGGCGTTAACGCTCGGCAGTTCGGCCTGGGCGGGGATTTACTATAGCGGAAGTACCTACTTTACTAGTCCGTTTTCACCAGACCCGGTTCAGGGTGCTGCTTCCTGGGACGATGGTTATCACTCTGGTAACGTTGGCGGTAGCTTGCAGGGCGTTCATATGCCTAATGTTTTAAACGATAATGGCAGATTGGAGGTAATTGACGGCGCGTCATTACGGGTTCGTCAATTTCGCGTAGGGGATGATCCTAATGTTTCAGTTGGTACCTCTAACGTCACCGTCTCTGGAGCAGGCACTCAGGTGCTGGCTGAAACTGCCTATATTTTGAACATGGGCGCTGGCGGTCTAATCATTAGCGGCAATGCTCTGTTTCACGCTACAAAATTGTTCCAGCTACGCCCAGATGCGCATGCTTTGCTTACTTCCGGCGCGCGGCTGCAGGTGGACAGCGCCCAAGGTGTTGATGACGGACTCCACATCTACCAGGGCAATCTGGATATCCGCGGCGGGGCAGTAGCTGAGATCAAAAATGGTACTGCTATTGACCGGGGCAGCATCAGGGTCACCGGCACCGGTTCGCGGCTCGAAACCGGTACGGATTTAACGATCACGGGCAACGCAAACCAGGGCGCTTCGCTGACGGTGGAAAATGGCGGGCAGGTAGATATCGGCCGGATGCTGACACTCAGCGGCAGTGGTAACCACGCTTCACTTGATATCCGCATTGCTAACGGCGCACCCGGCGCCACGGTCAGCGCCGGCAGCGTGCTGCTGGACAACATCGACACGCGCCTTTACGTCAGCGGCGCAGGATCGCTGCTGACCGTGGCGGGCGATTTGATCAGCAGTGGCTGGGTGGCGCTTACTGCCAGCGGTAAAATTGTGGCGGATACGCTGACCAACCGCAGCGGTGGTATTTTACTGGCGGATGGCCGCGGCACGGCGCTGACGGTTACAAACGGATTAATCAACGACAATAACCTTTTATTAAGTAACGGCGCGATCGTACGCGCGGGCAGCCTGACCAATAGTAGTACTGTACATCTTCACGATGAAGATACACGTATGGAGGTCGCCGGGCAGCTTACCAGCACCAACACCCTGAGGGTGGAGGACGGCGCCACGCTGGCCGCGGACTCCATTCTGCTCCGGGCCGGCAGCACAGGTACAGACTCCACGCTGACCCTGGCCGGCAGCGGCGGCACGGTGTTAAGCGACGCGGTGACGCTGGCCTCGAACGCCTCTTCGCGCGCCTCGGTGAACTTTGCGCACAGCAGCAGCGACCTGCGCTTTGCGCCGCGCATCACCGGCGACGGTGACGTCAACGTCTCCTCCGGCATCACTACCCTGCTGGCGCAGAGCGACTACCGCGGTGACACCAGTCTCAGCGGCGGCGTGCTGCGCGCCGGGGCGGACAACGTCTTCAGCGCCGCCTCCACCTATACCCTTACAACTGGCGGCACGCTGGACCTTAACGGCTTCAGCCAGCGCACCGGCGACATCGTCAACGGCGGCACCCTGAACCTGGCGGGCAAAACGGCGGGCGCGGTGCTGACCGTGGACGGCAACTACACCGGCAACGACGGCACCCTGATTATGGGCACCGCGCTGGAGGGGGACGCCTCCGCCACGGATCGCTTGGTGGTAACCGGCGACGTCTCGGGCACCACAAATGTGCGGGTGAATAACCTGGGCGGCAGGGGCGCCGCGACGCTGAACGGCATCGAGCTGATTGAGGTGCAGGGCAGCGCGGACAGCAACGCGTTCCGGCAGGATGGCCGCATCGTGGCGGGTGCCTATGACTACCGGCTGATACGCGGCGACCGGAACTGGTATCTCACTAACCGTATCGACGAGGAGACCGGCCTGCCGATCATCGGCGATGACGACGGTAAAGATCCGGGCAATGGCGGCGGTGAAAACCCGGGCGGCGGCAATCCGGGGGATGGCGGTAATCCCGGCAACGGTGGTAACCCAGGCAACGGCGGTGGCATGATGGTGCTGCGTCCGGAAGGGGCGGCCTACGCGGCGAACCTGGCGGCGGCGTCGCGGCTGTTTGACACCCGGCGCGAGGATCGCCAGGGCACGCGGTACACCGACCCGCAGACGGGCGAGGCGCGCTATACCTCGCTGTGGCTGCGCACCGGCGGCAGCCACGGGCGGCTGAGTGCGGGGAACGGGCAGCTGAAGACGCGGTCAAACAGCGCGGTGACGCAGCTGGGCAGCGACCTGCGGGTGACGGAGACCGCCCGGCTGGGGGTGATGGCGGGCTACGGCACCAGCCGCAGCCGGAGCGCCTCGTCGCTGACGGGCTACCGGGCGCGGGGCGAGGTGCAGGGCTACGGCGCGGGCATCTACGGCAGCTGGCAGGCGGCGGGCACCGGTGAGCGGGGCCTGTGGGCGGACGGGACGCTGCAGTACGGGCGCTTTGACAACAGCGTGAGCGGTGAGGGCCAGGCGGGAGAGTCCTATAAGTCAGCGGGGCTGACGGCGTCGCTGGAGGCGGGCTACGTGATACCGCTGGGCGAAGGGGAGCGGACGCGGGTGTTCCTGCAGCCGCAGGCGCGGGCGGCGTGGTCCGGGGTGCGGGCGGACGACCACACCGAGGCGAACGGCACGCGGGTGCACAGCAGCGGGCAGGGCAACGTGCGCAGCAGCGTCGGCGTGAAGACGCTGGTTAAAGGCAATACGTTACCGGGCCGCGCCGGACAGGAATTTACCGGCTTCGTGGAGGCCAACTGGATCCACAACACCAGAGACTACGCGGCGGAGATGGACGGCGTGCGGGTGTCGCAGCAGGGCGGGCGCAACGCGGGCGAGGTGCGCGCGGGCGTCGAGGGCAGCTTCAGCAACGGGTTCGGCGTGTCGGTAGCGGTAGGCCAGCAGACGGGTGCGAAGGGCTGGTCAGACACCGCGGCCACGCTGGGCGTCAGCTACCGCTTTTAATTAGCGCATAACAGAGAGCCGGTTCCGTACAGCGGAGCCGGCTTTTTTTATGCCTGCCCCGCAGCCGGAATGAGACGGTTATTTGTCAGAAGATAAACGGCGTGATTAATATCATTAACTCCATATTACATACAATTGAATATATTTCTCAGTAGTTTGACGCTTTCTGCTTAGCGTGTAATAATTTTTTTCAAATATAAGATTATTTCACTCTTCATTCCCGCTCCCTGAGAATGCCACTGATCATTTATCGCGGACTGGTGTCCTTATTTGCATCTCTGCCAGAAATATTTCCGGCAGACCGTGCACACTATTTCAGTTAACAGATGCGCGCGCCGCGTCGGGGACATCCATGAGATCATTGCAAAAAACCACCCTTTCACTTTCCATCACTTTTGCTCTCGCGCTGGGCCAGTCGGCATATGCCGCGATCACCTACAGCGGTGACACCGTTTTTGTTGGTCCGCCGCCGCCCGCACAGGGGGCGGGTAGCTGGAGGGGGTATGGTGGAAGCGTTAATGTAGGAGAAACTTATAGCGGTACCCTGAACGTTACGGATGGCGCGAGCATTAGTGCTTCCGGACTTGGTATAGGCAGTTATGGCACTACTACGATCTCAGGAGCGAGCCCTTTCATCGGGGGGAGCTCTATTGTTGATGTAAGCTCAATCGCCAACTATGGCAACCTGATTGTCAGCGATGGCGCAAAGCTTAATCATAAAGGTGGTTTTGCTATTTTTTTCCTGGCATCCGGCAGTAGCACCCTGCTGGAATCGGGCGCACGTTTGACTGCTCCCGGGCCTGACAGTCTGACCATTGATGAGAATGCCTCTTTGATAATTCGCGATCGTGCGATCGCAGAACTGAACCAGAGCGCTATTGTTAATGGCGGGACGGTGCAGGTAAGTGACAACGGCGCGCAGCTGAATGTACAGAATAACCTGCAGCTCAGTTCGGGCAGCGCGCAGAACGGCCTGCTTCAGGTGACAGATGGTGGCCGGGCAGAGATTGGCGGAGCGCTGACGCTCAGCGGCAGCGGCGGCAACCAGGCTGGGCTTAATATCCTCACCACTAACGGCGCACCGGGCGCTACGGTCAGTGCCGGCAGCATACTGTTGAATGACTTTACCTCTCGCCTCAGCGTCACCGGCGCGGGCTCGCTGCTGACGGTGGCGGGCGAGCTTATCAGCAGCGGCGTGGCAGACCTCAGAACCGGCGGTAAAATCGTGGCGGACAGCCTGACTAACCGCGGCGGCGGCATCGTACAGGCAAATGGCCGCGGCACGGCGCTGACGGTCACAAACGGATTAACCAACGACAATAACCTCATAGCAGGAAACGGCGCGATCGTACGCGCGGGCAGCCTGACCAACGGTGGCACTGTACTTTTTCGCGATGAAGATACACGTCTGGAGGTCGCCGGGCAGCTCACCAGCACCAATACCCTGGCAGTACAGGATGGCGCCACGCTGGCCGCGGACTCCATTCTGCTCCAGGCTGGCAGCACCGGCACGGACTCCACGCTGACCCTGTCCGGCAGCGGCGGCACGGTGGAGAGCGACACGGTGACGCTGGCCTCCGGTGCCACTTCGCGTGCTGTGGTCAGTTCGCGTGCTGTGGTCAACTTTGCGCATAGCAGCAGCGACCTGCGCTTTGCGCCGCGCATCACCGGCGACGGCGACGTTAACGTCTTTTCCGGCATCACCACCCTGCTGGCGCAGAACGACTATCGCGGCGACACCCGCCTCAGCGGCGGCGTGCTGCGCGCCGGGGCGGACAACGTCTTCAGCGCGGGCTCCGCCTACACCCTGACCCCCGGCGGCACGCTGGACCTGAACGGCTTCAGCCAGCGCACCGGCGACATCGTCAACGGCGGCACCCTGAACCTGGCCGGTAAAACGGCGGGGGCGGTGCTGACCGTGGACGGCAACTATACAGGCAACAACGGTACCCTGATTCTGGGTACCGCGCTCGACGGAGATGCCTCCGTCACGGATCGCTTCGTGGTAACCGGCGACGTCTCGGGCACCACAAATGTGCGGGTAACTAACCTGGGTGGCAGGGGCGCCGCGACGCTGAACGGCATTGAGCTGATTGAGGTGCAGGGCAGCGCGGACAGCAACGCGTTCCGGCAGGATGGCCGCATCGTGGCGGGCGCCTATGACTACCGGCTGATACGCGGCAACCGTAACTGGTATCTCACTAACCGTATCGACGAAGAGACCGGCCTGCCGATTATCGGCGGCGATGGCAGTGAAAATCCGGGCGACGGCGGAAACCCTGGCGGCGGTAATCCGGGTGATGGCAGTAATCCGGGTAATGGCGGCAATCCGGGCAACGGCGGAGGCGTGACAGTGCTGCGTCCTGAGGGCGGCGCCTACGCGGCGAACCTGGCGGCGGCGTCCACGCTGTTCGACACGCGCATGCGCGATCGTCAGGGCACCCGCTATCTTGATCCGCTCACCGGCAAAGAGCAATACACCTCCCTGTGGCTGCGCGTATCCGGTGACCACAACCGGCTCAATGCGGGCGGCGGCCAGCTCTCTACCCGCGCCAACAGCGTTGTCACGATGCTGGGCGGCGACGTTATGGCCACCGATAAGGCACGCCTCGGCGTGATGGCGGGCTACGGCAACAGCAAAAGCAATACGCGGTCAGATATCACCGGCTATCGGGCGAAAGGGCAGATAAACGGCTACACCACCGGCGTGTACGGTACCTGGTTTGCAGAAGGGACCGACGAAAAAGGCCTGTGGGCGGACAGCACGCTGCAATACAGCTGGTTCAACAATAGTGTTGACGGTGAGGATGAGGCGGGCGAGTCCTATAAATCAAAAGGGCTGAGCGCATCGTTCTCCACCGGCTACGTTATCCCGCTGGGCGAAGGCGAGCGTAAGGCGTTCTTCCTGCAGCCTCAGGCGCGGGCCGGCTGGTCGGGCATCAAAGCCGATGACCACACGGAGCACAACGGCACCCTGGTACAGGGCAGCGGGCAGGATAATGTGAGCAGCAGCGTCGGCGTGAAGGCGTTTATGAAGAGTCACGCGGCGGCGGACAGCCAGACCGGACGGACGTTTACCAGTTTCGCTGAGGCAAACTGGATCCACAATACGAAAGCCTGGGGCGTGCGCATGGACGACGTGGCGGTAACGCAGAGCGGCAGCCGGAACATCGGTGAAGTGCGCGTCGGCGTCGATGGGGCGCTGGGCGGCGGCTTCGGCGTGAAAGGCACCATCGGCCAGCAGGTGGGCGACAAAGGCTGGTCAGACACCGCGGCCACGCTGGGCGTCAGCTACCGCTTCTGATTAACCTTGCAGGCAGAGCCGGTTCCGCAACAGCGGAGTCGGCTTTTTTATGTCGTAAAATCAGCCACGGTGAGACATTTGTGCTGGCCCGGCCCTGAAGGTTTAAGATTGACATAGGTTTTTGCGCCACTATAATACTCTGCAACAGCGCTAAACCCCCTCCTGTTGCAGTTACTGCAGTGACGGTTTGGCCTTTTTTTTGCCTGCTATTTACAGAGTTGCTATGGAAAGCCAGACTCCGCTTCACAGCGTCCCCCCTGAGGTAAAAGAGTTTCTTGAATATCCCGCCCTGATGCAGCAGCTGATTGATCGCGGCATGAATGTGTCTGACCGTAAACGCTGTGAAAGGAAACTTGCACAGGTTGGCTATTACCGGCTGTCAGGATACTGGCACACTTCAAGAACTTACACTTATACAGAACGTCAAATCAGCTACAACAACCAGTTTCAGCCAAATACGCATTTTGAATCTGTCTTTAAATTTTATCTGTTCGATAAAGCGCTCCGCCATGAGTTTATGAGCGCAATTGAGCGTATAGAAATTTATTTCCGGACTATTATTGCCCATGAAATGGGCCGGATAAATCCGCTGGCTTATGAAAATAAAACCTTATTCTCTGCTAATGCGTTCAATAACTTAAAGAAGGGTCCAAATTTTGATGAATGGACTGTCCGTCATCAAAAACTTCTCAAAGAGTGTAAAGACGATAGCATTACCTCGCATTTTGCTAACTGTAAGCCCATTCCTGTCTGGGTGGCTGTGGAAGCATGGGACTTTGGCCTGCTCTCGAAGTTTTACAGTATGCTGAAAGATGATTACCGCGATCTGATATGCCAGCGGGTTGGCATTGATAAACGCGACGTTCTGGATAACTGGTTAATTAACATTAACGGATTGCGCAACCGCTGTGCGCACCACTCAAGGTTCTGTAATCGACCCAATCCGCGCGCGTTCAGGCTGCTGAAAAATGGTTACTTCAATCTGTTAAACGTCACTGAAAATGAATCAGGGAAGCTATTCGGAGCTATCGCAGTCGTATGGTTTCTGATCAGGAAAATCGGTCCGGGCAGCAACTGGCTCGACAGGATAGCGAATATTATTGACAACAAACCCGTCGTTCCGGGTTTTCACTTCTCCTCGATGGGTTTTGACCGCACGTTGACGTCTTTCCCGAGATCGCGTTTTAAGCATTCGATTAGCCATGTCGCTAAACCGGCAGATGCAGCTCAGACCGCAGAGCAGCTGGTCGGGGATTTAGAAAAGATAGCCGGAATTCCTCTGGCTGATATCCCGGACAGTTTATCCGACAGACTGCTGGAGCTTGCGGAGCATTACCAAAGTCCATCTCCACAATAGTGCGATGCGGCAGCGTACCGCCGCATCACTGCCGACTCCGGAGAGTGGAGGCAGCTACTTTTCCTCACACAGGATGCGCGGCACGTTGTGGGGACCGGTCGCCAGCACCGATCCGCCGAGCTGGAACAGCGTGGCGTGAATGGTTTCATCCGGGCGGTAGTTAGGGAAAATATACTGCATCACTTCCGCGTCACTGCTGTTATCGCCCATCCGGCGGCCATTATTGGTGATTTTGCTGATGATCTGATCGTGGCGAAATGAGACATCCCAGGCAATTTCGCGGTTAACGCGCACAATGCGTTTTTTCTCCCCCTGCGCATCGTAATAGATGATGGCGCCGGTATAGGTTGTGCGGTTAGGTTTGCCGGTGCCGGTATAGAGCGTGTACTCCCCGCTGGCCACCGTTTTTTCACCGTTATGAAAATACTCCACAAAGGTAAACGGCGCCGCGCATTCACCCGCCAGCAGCGGCTGGCTGCGCAGGGTCGCGAACAGCACCAGCAGCGGAAGAGCAAAGGCGATAACGCCGGTTGCGATCAGCCATTTAGTTGGTCTTAAAAACAAACGATTTGCATCCACTGCTGTTCTCCTCAATCGGTCTGGCACAGGCAAATAAGCCGTAATGAAACGCATCGTTGCCGCCGTGCACATAGAGAAACGTCTCCTTTCCTGCTGCGTCAGGATATTCGCGCCAGAAACGCACCGTTTTGCGCACCAGCTCATCGGTAACGCGCGGCGACTGAACGGCAAAAATATGCAACTCCGGACCGGCTCCGGCAGTTGCGCTGTTTACCGGCTGGTAGCTGATGGGTACGGGTTCCGGCAGCAGCGCCTCTTTAATGCCCCACGCCAGCGCGCAACCCAGCGCCAGAGCGATAACCGCCACGACCGCAAACCGCTTCCAGCCGGCAGACGCCGGTACCTCGGGGGTATCAGGTTGCGCCGAGAGCAGGGCGTCATGCTCTGCATCTTCCTGCGCGGAGAGATCGGCAGGGCGTGAGATTTCCGCCAGCAGGGGAGAGTCGCTGTGCGGATGGGTGACCACCAGCCGGTAACCTTCACGCGGAACGGTGATGATCACCAGCTCTTTTTCCACCTGCAGATGTGCAAAGGCGCGGCGCAGCTGATTCATCGCCACGCGCACGCTGCTGATAGTCACCTCGATACCCGCCTGACGCCAGCCGATATCGATCAGCGTATCCTGCGAAAGTACGCGCCCCTCTGCCTGCAGCAGACCTTTCAGGCAGTTTGCCGGCGATACGCCAATCGCAATGGTTTTTCTGTTCTCAGTGTTGGCAAGCACCCGGGTATCGGGCGCAAAAATAACGTTTTTGCCGATGTGAATTTTTTCCATACTGCGTGATTTCCATTTTGGTCTGCCGTGCAGAACGGTTTTTTTGCCGCTATCTCAGCGCCGTTAATAAACCAAAAAGCGACGGCGGCAAAAAATGACAGCCGCCTTTTTCTGATCCAGCGTCAGCATGGCTGCTGGCCGGCGTTTAACAACGTTATCAATATACCTCTTGCTCATGCTGAGCGCTGCCGCTGCATATTATTACATCCAGTATAATCATTTTTATCACGCAGAGTGACAGATTATTCGTGGTACTGCAGGCGTTAGCCGTGAACATGAGAATGTTTCGGCAGCAGGCTGCGATTAAATGTTAAGGCTTGTTAAATCAGCGTCATAAGGCGTTGATAACCTATTTTAATCTCCTTTAACAGAGGTTAATCAACCCGGTAAGGTAAAGTAGCTGCTCCAAAATCTTAGATAAGAGAGCATCATGCTAATGTGTTCACAGGATAATAAAATCTTCAGCCTCCATTTCTGTGGCATTCTGGTGCTGGGATCTTCCGCTGAATTTATCCGGCATATAAAAACACTCCTGGTTGATAAAAAATCATCAAGTGCAAAATTCAGTAGCGATATCCCGGTCGTGCTGGATTCACTGGCTGATATTTTTTACCTGCAGCCGCGCTTTATTCTGGCTGAGGGATCAAATGAAGCGGTGCGGCTGTTTATCGCCTCTAACCTCTGGTATATCCGCCGGGCAAATGCGCGTCTGTTTTTCAGCATGAGTAATCAGGAGTCCACGGAAGTGCGCCGCTGGTTTCGCGTCTGTGCTTACGGTGTGTTTCCCGATACGGCGTCCCGCCACGAAATTATGCAGGCGCTCCGGCGCAATTCGCACTGTCATCACATCATGCCGATTCAGCTGCAGCTGCTGACGCCCGCAGAAATGGGTGTCGTGGAGGGATTGATCCTGGGGTATACGCTGTCGGAACTGGCCCGGTTTCAGCAGCGTAGTATCAAAACGCTCAGTACGCAGAAGCTCTCCGCGCGCAGCAAGCTGAAAGCCCGCAACGACCTGCAGCTGATGCTGAGTTATCTGAGCGCGCTCTCTTTTGGCACCCGACCGGAATGGCCAGCGGGATGCCAGGCCGCAATCTGACCTGGCTCCCTCTGCGTTTAACCCAGCGGCTCCTCCGGGTCGAGCAGTTCAATGCTGCGGGGTGTACCGTTTACCCTGATTTTAAGGAAATGTCGGCGCTTCCATTTGCCCGGCTGATGCTCAACATCTTTAAAGAAGTATGGACCGCGCACCAGCAGCTCCTTATTGTCGTTATAGCCGAAACCAACCGATTTGTTACCGGTCCAGCGCTGTTCAAACGCCACAACCGGCGTGGCTTCAAGTCGCGCGCTCTCCTCTGCATCGCACACCGTGAAGCTTTTACGGAAGATAAAACATTGGCCGGAGGTGTAGCGATCGCGTCCATTGGTTTCCACCAGCGCAATTGAGTAGCCGGTGTAGTCCGGGATCTTAACGAAGAGTTTGGTGCGCGCGCCGCCGCCTTCAACGTGTACTTTCATGACTGGACTGGAGCCCTCGCTGTACCAGCTACCGATGGTGTCGGCTTTATCACGCGCCTGCAGATAGATGTGGGCTACCCCCTCAGGCGTTCTGCCGCTGTGATCGGTCTGCGTCTCACTCTGCGAGAGAAACTGCGCGCTGCCCAGCACGCGGATGTGGATCTGCGAGGCGGCGTCAGAGAAATTAAACTCGCCAATGTAAAACCAGCGCGGTTTATCGGTGCGGTTATCCATATGGTGCTGCGAGGTCATAAAGTCGTAATTTAGCGACCCCTGAATAACCGCGCCGAGATCGGAAATCTCCATCACGCCGCGATCGCCTTCCGCCAGCAGCGTCCAGGGCTCAACGCCCTCTTTACTGAAGTCAAAGCCGGCGCTGTCCCGGTGCACGCTTTTCTGGATGATCATGGCGCGGCAGTAGCCCATCTTCATCGGATTGGCGGTGGATTCAATCACCAGCCCCTCAATTGTCCACTGTCCGTTAGTGAGATCGCCCGCGTACTCAGAGTGCTCAATCCAGCCATTGCGGATAAAAGATTGCGTACAGCGGGGAAGGTCGAGCACCGGCTTTTTAGTACCGCGCTGCAGGTTGAAGTTAGAGAGCTCGATGGCGGTGCTGTGGTCCCATGCGCCCAGTTCCCGATCGGACCAGCGTGCATAGACGATACTGTCCTGACAGCCGCGTGAATAGAACTGATCGATTTTACAATCCAGCGTATCGATCAGGTCCAGCGCGCGTCCGCCCAGATAGCGAAACTCCATACTGGAGACGCGCAGAAACTGACCGCCGGTAATGGTGTTGGCGTAAAAACCGACCTGGTTAAAGGCGGTTCCGCCATCCTCCCCGCTGTTTGAGCTTTTGCCTTTGATAACAAAGCCGGAGATCTCAACGTAGCGCGCCTTAACTTTGAAGAAATGCAGCCCGCGCGGCCGGGTGTCCCAGTTGAAGAGCAGCGTTGTGGTAGGGAAGTAGCCAAAATTAACCGGCGCACCGCTGACCTTGAAGCGGTTGATCTCTTTGTCTGAGATATCAAACATCGACATACTGAATTCACCTGCGGTGAAGCGAATGCCCGCTGAAGGCAACACGCGTTGCGACCAGGCAAACATACGTTTCACCGCCTCAATACAGTCGGTCCTTCCGTCAGAGACCGCGCCAAAATCAACCACGGTTACGCTGTTGTAGTCCAGCACCACGCGTTTCCAGCGTTTTTTACCGGCGGTGACAAAGATTATGCCGCCATCATCAACGGACGCGGTATCGACAGGATCGTGTATAAACACGCCGCCGCCCATCCGCGTATCTTTAGTATATTCCAGCACTACCGCCAGCTGGCCCGCTACCGAAGGCTCTGTAGCGCGTAAGGCGGCGATATCATTGAGATGCAGGATGCTGGCCGGAACCGGCGCAGAAGAAGAGGCTATAGCAGATGTTTCTGTCATGATGCACTCCTGAATGTATAAAAGTTGCACAACGGAAAAAAGTATAAGCCATTGAAAAAGTTATAATTGCAAAGGGCCGGTCTAAATGAGAGGGAAATGACGAAGCGGCGGAAAAAGAGCGGTTAAGATGTTAATTGGCAAGCAGATGCCATTTTGCTTTACAGATTTTTCGCATTCACTGTTTTTTATCACTGGCTCTTCAGCAGCCAGAAAAAAGCCGGAGCTCATCACCAGCGACCGATAACGCTTAACTGTTTGAGCACTTCTGTTTATGCCTGCTGATGATTGGAGAAAGCGCGGGGGCACGATTAAAGTGTGATCTGTTTTCATGTAAGCGGGCTGAATGACAGTTTTTTGAAAGACATCACGGGCTGTACTGATGGTCATCTTTTACTTTTAGATCACTCTAAAAGGCTCTTTCTTTTGAGAAAAGTTTACTGCCCGCCAGATTTTTTGACTGTTCTGATCTGTAAGATAAATTTTTTTTGATGATGTAGCGACAGCAGATGGACTCTTGCCTGCTGTTATTTTGCGACCCGGATAACAGTGTCCGGGTTCGCTTTTTTCAGCTTTTGTGTTTATGCGTTAACAGCACTATCAGGTCCACGCCGCCGGCCTGATACCTGCCAGCACGGCCGGGCAGGTGTGTCTTGCGTGGGAGGTCATGATGTCAGAAAGGACCGCTGTGCATTCAAACGCATCGCCGCGCTTCTGAAAGCGGTTCTGCCAGTCGCCAAGCTGCCCTGCTTTGAATACGTCGCTGTCGAGTTCAGCGGCCTCCAGCATCAGCGCGTGAGCGTAGACGCGCAGGGTGACGGGCGAGTCATCCTCTGTGCCAAAGTACAAGCTTGATGAGAGCCGGGCAAACAGCGCCGAGAGGCACAGAAAGTGTTGCGCCTGCTCGCGCCGCGAGGCCCCTTCCAGCGTAAAGGCGCGCAGAACGCGCGCTGCGTGCTCTGCGGTCAGGCGGCCCCAGCTTTCATCCGGGCGCAGGGCGTGGCTGAACAGGGCATTGAGGTCAGTCTGCGCCTTTGCGCTTATCAGCTTTTGCCCGCTGCTGCGCGACCGCAGGGCGGCGTCAAAATCTGCGCGGTACGCTTTCAGGTCAAGCGTATCCAGCAGGCGGACAAAGGCTTTTTTGTTCTGCTCGGTGAGGTAGGAACTCAGGAACAGCGGGAAGTCCTGCCGGAACAGTATTTCGGGGTTAATCGCGGCGACGGGCCGGGCGTGCTCCGGCGTCTCCATCAGGCAGAAGTGGTCCCAGGCGGGCTGCGCCGGGTCGGGATGCAGCATGCCGTCAAGCGCGTCGCGGCTCAGCAGCATTACCGGGCCGCCGGGCGTGGCGGGCAGCAGGACCAGGTTTATCTCGTCGCGCTCCGCGAGGCTGACCCGCGCCGGCTCGTCCGGGACGTCCGGGTTCAGGCGGTCAAACGGGGCGGAACGGGTGTAAGGGGCAACCTCCGGCAGGGCCAGGTAGCGGGCGTAGAGTGCCTCGGCACGTCCGGCCAGCGCCGGATCGCCGCTGTCCAGGGCGGCGTGAACCAGCTGGATAAGCGCGGCGCTCTGACGCACCGCCAGGCAGAGTTCGCGCTCGAACGGAAAGAGCAAGCCTCCGGCGATTGTCGGCGTCATTTCTTCGGTGCCGCGCGCGGCTATCCGGGCCTCAGCCACGCTGGCCAGCCAGGCGACCAGCGCGGAATCATCGGTATACGGCGGCTGTCCGAGGATCTCCAGCACCGGCAGCGCGACGGACGTCAGCCTCTCCGGACCGTAGCCCGCGTCAGTGAGCGAGCGCATCAGCTGAAGCGCCAGGTCTGTTTTCAGCTGGTTATGGCGATCGTCGATGCTGTGCAGGGTGGTCAGCAGAGAGCCGCTGGCGTTATTATGGTGGTTGAGCAGCAGGTCCAGACGGCTATCGTCCCAGCTGATTCCATCCTGCGAAAGCGCTATACAGGCTCCATTCAGGCAGATGTTGCTGAGACTGCCACCTATTATCTTTTCAATGCTTAGAGAGGTATTGGTTAATATGGCGCCTGTCAGCCTGCTCCCGCGTAAATATCCACTGTTTAGGTTTGTGTCTTGCAGATCAGCACCAGTTAAAATCGCGTCAGTCAGAATGGTATTACATAGGCCTGCACCCCTTAATTTTGCATAGCTACAGTCTGCTTTATCCAGATTGACAAGACGAAGATTTTGCCCGGAAAAATCAGCTTCTTGCAAGTTTGCTTCGCTGAAATTTATCATGCCAGACTGAAGATATCGGTAATAAATTATTGTGCCAAGATGAGCTTTTCTAAAATCTGTTTTTCTCAAGATAGCTTTACTAAAATTTGTGCCTCCAAGTAAAACACCATTGAATTCAATCTCGCTTAAATTAGCACCAGTAAGCCGTGCGCAGGACAGGTCTGCATTGGTCAGTATTGCACCGCGCAGGTCAGCGCCTGTGAGGTCAGCATTAATCAGAATAGCGTTACGCAGGTCAGCGTTACGCAAATCTGCACCGCGCAGATCTGCATCGCTCAAATCGGCATGCTGTAGGTCAGCGTATTGCAGAGAAATATTGTTCATAACAGCTTCGCTGAATCTTGCTCTTTTCAGATTCGCATTGTTTAAAATTGCATGCTTCAAATAGGCCTTTTCCAGAAGAGCCCGTTCCATATTTGCATTTTCCAGATTAGCTCGCTTCAGGTGTGCACCCTTTAGCCAGGAACGTTCAAGATTTATGCCCGTCATTTTAGCATCTTTAAACCAGGCTTTATTAAAACTACAACCTGCCAGATTTTTTCTAATAAGATTGGCCGAGTTTAATTTACTTTTGTCAAAATTGATGTGCCCGTCTTTTAAGGGTTTTTTCGATAAAGAATTTCCGCGTGGCATTGCCTGACAAAGCTCCGAATACAATTTACGGGCATAGTAATTAACTTCACTTCGGTTTTGAACCTCCCGGCATAAGCCTTTCCCTTTATTAACGTCTGTAACGCTAATCCGGTAATGCCCGACGGCATCCAGCGAGCGTACCCGGACAATGTGCTGCCCCTGGCGGAAAACAATATTTTTTTGCCGCTGCGGATAGCCTGCTGAAGTTTGGGAGCTTCGGACGTTACCGAGGTGTTATAGACAGATTTTATCTTGTCCGCCAGGGAGCGCGGGGGAGATATAACATCGCTTGCAATATCCAGCAGGCGGGCAGAGACAGATTCACTGGAGGTGATTTTCATCGGCATTTCTTTAATCAGTTGTACGGCCGGAGCCGGAAAGCGGGCATCTGACCATGTCGCTAAGCGCTGTGCTATCAATAACCGCTCCTGGGTACGACCACAGGGCGGGCAGGCGATGCCAGCATAGCGCCCCGGCACCGCGTCCAGATCGCAATGCTGTATGCAGCGTCTCCCTCAAACGCACATCACTGAGCGCTTACCTGAGTCAGAGCTGCCGTGCCGGCACAGGCGAGCGCCTTTTCACTGGCGCGGTAATAACACCGAGGCAGGCGACTATCAGAGCGACACCAATCCATCCGGCGGGAGGCAGTCTTTCACCCACTACCAGGACAGCCAGTAAAGCGGCAATGACCGGTTCGAGCAGGGTAATGGTGGTTGCCATGCTGGCCGGGATACGCGCCAGACCATAGCCGTAGCAGAGATAGCCGACAAACATTGGGATCAGGGCCATGTAGATCCCGACGGCTGCATTATTCCAGCTCGCCAGAAGCGGAGCACCCGTCATAACAAGTACGGGCATCAGCAGGATGCCGCCTGCGCCAAACGTCGCCCCCATAGCCGCGCGCGATGCCACGCCTGCCTGCATCAGCCGTCGCGCCGACCATGAATAGAACGCGTAGGTGAACCCCGCCAGCAGGCCCAGAGCAATGCCGCTCAGGGCGTGTTCGTTGCCGGCAGCCTCTCCGCTGCTCTGCGCCAGGCAGAGCAGTATCATTCCGGTGACCCCCAGCGTTGCTCCGCACAGCCACTGCTTTGTCAGGCGCACGCCGTCAAAGCGATACTCAATCAGGGCTGAAAGAAGCGGAGCTGAACCAATCGAAATCACCGTGCCAGTTGTGACGCCGGCATAACGCATGGAAGCATAGAAGGCAAGGGGATACACGGCAACCGCGAGCGCGCCGGTGACCAGAAAGTACCACTGTGTGGCAATAAGCCGGCGCTGACGCAAAAGGGTACGCGCAGCAATCAGCCCCTGCAGTAACCCCCCGACGCCCATCGCTACGGCACCCATCGCTAGCGGGCTGAGGTCAGGTGCAAAGGTGGCTGCCGTGCCGGTCGTGCCCCAGAGGATCGCGGCCATCAACACGCCTGCGATACCGACCAGTCGCTGCTCTGATAAAAGCATCAGTACGCCTCCAGCATCTGTTCAGCTATTACGCGGGCCTGAGCCACACAGCGACTGTTTCCTTCCAGCCCGGCCCGGGAGATGCTGCCTTCCAGCAGAAAAGCGAAATGCTTTGCCACCAGGCCGGCGTTGTTTGCCTCTCCGTTCATTAACTCAGCCAGATGCGAAGCCAGAATCGCCTCAACCTCCTCTTTATGCTCGCGTACGGCCTGGCGTCCCGGTGCCCCGGCAGGCAGCTCTGCAGCGGCATTAAGCAGCCCGCAGCCGCGAAAGCCGTGTTCATAAGCATACTCAGCGTGATCCTCATACGCTTTAAAGACGGCCAGAACCCGTTCCCGGGGCGTAGTGGCGAACTGACGCCGCTTTCCATACAGCGCCAGCCACTCTTCATGCCGCACCCTGAGGTAAGCCGCTACCAGCTCATCCTTAGAGGCAAAATTGTTGTACAGGCTTTTTTTCGCAACGCCGGCCCGTTTCACAATGGCATCAATACCTGTGCCGGCGATCCCGTGGTTGTAAAACAGAATGCGTGCGGCATTAAGCAGTTTGTCGTAAGCGGTTTCAGAACCTGCAGGCCGTAAGGTCATAGTCACTCTTTTAGACAGAAAGTAGGTAGCCCAGTCTACCTACTCTGGCGCGCAGGACAACCTGATCTTTTATTTAGCATGATGACCTGCAGGAAAAGCCGGTATTAGCCAGGTAAGAGATAAACAGAGCGGAGATGAAAAAGCCCGCATCAAGCGGGCTGAGAGTGTAAAGAGGATCGTTACCGGCCAAACAGCATGGCGAGAAGCTCGCGCAGGTGCGCGGCTTCTGTGGCGTCCTCAGTACTATCCAGCCAGCCAATCAGTTTCAGACAGACGGCGGTGCGGGTAAGACGTCGCTCCTGGCGAAGGATTTCGACGGTGATCCTGCCCAGCATTTCAATCTGGCAGGGGTGCGTTACCCTGCTGAAGTAGCCAGTCAGCCCGATAGTGGTTTCAGAAGGCAGTCCGCCCTGGCGCATTGAAATACCTGAAAGTTAATGGAGAAGTCGTGCGCAAAGTAAACGATGCGCAGCGGTGTGTACAGCGTTGATTTGTAAGAGCGGCCTCAGACTGGTCTGGATCTAATAAATATCTATAAGTTACAGTCACCTATACAATTTATTTTCCTGATGATTAACAATTCACGCAGGGATAGCATCCTCTTTCTGAAGACAAAGCATTGCCTACAAGCTTTCTGCATCAGTTACCGCTTTTTTATCGAAGCTGCTGATATAGCTGTACAACTTACTTAGCCTTATTCTCATTTATAACCCCATGATAAATAGCGCTTAGCATTTTTTGCAAAAAAATCAAGCCAGGGGGTATACACAATCGCTGTACAAGTTTATTAAAGTTGTATAACTTTACGCTCATAGAGCGATGATTATATTTTAACCATTACAGAGGTTCACCATGCGTCAGGACATTGCGAACTATCCAGCAACAGCAAATGATATTGCCCACTACTTCAGCAAAGTTTCCGTTCCGGGTCAGCAGGAAACATTAGGTCAGATTGTTGTTGAGATCCTGCGCGCGGGCAAAAATCTTAATCGCAAAGCGATCTGTACAAAGCTGTTACGCCGCCTGGAAGTCGCTGCAAGCGTGGAAGAAGAACGCCATTATCAGGCGCTTATCGGACTGCTGTTTGATCGCTGAGTCGCGTTTGATTGCGTGCTCAGCGTTTTCCGCAGCATATTTCAGGGCTGTCCGGACAGGCAGCCAGATACTCTTGCCGGAGCAGGCACGCAGAGATAAGAAGCGGGTATGCAACGAAGCAACCTTGAAAGATTGACAGATATTGTTATCGGCGAAGCCGTGACAGCACTGCTCGGCGATGCAGGCCGGATTAATTCAACCGCTCTGATGACCACCCTGAAGCGGATGGCGGCGCTTGAATCGCATCCTGAACGGCTGGCAGCGCTGGAGTGCGCGCTGGCTGAAGTAGCAAAAGAGTTTCCGCGTGCGCGGCAAACGCAGGATACGGCTATCATGGCGCTGGGATCGGTACTGCCCGGTAACAAAAAGCATTAAAAAAGCGTTCGCGAGAGCGAAGTGCGGTAAAAAGCCCGCAGGACGCGGCCATCTGCGGATGGCCGTCTTTATTTCAGGTATTTAGCCTGGTAACTCAGCCGCTGGTGCGGAATTAAACGGAAAGACTATGCAGCAAGAAATGCAGCACACCCAAACGATCGAAGCCGACATCATTCACCATTTCCGTCACGCTGGCGAGAAGCTGGCTGCTGAAACAGCCGTGCTGGATGCGGTCATCCGCGATATTGTTGTACACGGCAAGCGCGTTACCAGTAAAACTATCATCCTGTATCTTATCGCCGAACTGGAAAGCACATCAGACGTTGTACACCTTGATGTACTGCGCAATGCGCTGGAGATAGTGGTCGGACGCACACCGGACGACGAAGGTATCTAAGATTTTTATTCCTGCTGCACGCTCTGTGCGGCAGGAATGGCTGCTGAGGTCTCAAAACCACCTTTTGAAGCCCATACTGAGCAGCTCGCTGCAGCAATCAACGTAATAGCAATCCACACCTTCATCATCATCATTTTCTCCCTATCAGTAACGGCTTTAACATTAAATAAGCCTGGCACGGATTACGCGATCTGCCTGGAGCAGAAGAGACAAAAGGATAATTCTGATGTGAGTTTTTGCAGTTAAGGCACGCTGCTTTAATGCACGTTATCTTCTGCCGTGTGAGATGCAGCGCTATCATTATGTTTGCCCGTTTTTCTTTCAGGACGCTGAGGCGTTGGCAGGCTCAGTCAGCCATCTCATTTTCATCCAGACGATAAAGATTGATATCGTTTCTTTCACGATAACGGGGCGGAAATACCATGGCGCCGTTACCATCCCCCAGATATTGCATACCCAGAGGCTCGATAATGGCATAGGGCTCTGCCAGGGCGCGGCGATAGCGCAATATTTCGCGCGCCATTTCAACGGCTTCTGGTGAATTATTATCAGGGTTGCCTGCTATATATTGCAGGCGTTCGTCGCTAAGCATCGCTGCCTCCTGTATTGCTCTGACGCTTTACGGCTCTACCTACGTCGTGACTGGATGTCATCATAGCCAGAAGCGTGGCGGAAACCAAAGCCTGCGTTACGTTGTGATGCACACAGCAGGATGTTGTGAAGCGTGAAAGCAGCAGATCTATTAAATGAAAAGCCGGATCCTGCCATTGGGCTTTTCAGAGGCCAGAGCAGCGGGAGGGAGCTTTACTACGCTGGCATTCTGTATTTTCACAAAAATTTCAGTTAAGTCAGGTCCGGGGTATTGTAGAGTCTTTATCTTTACAGGGAGAGTAGAGGGGTATTCGCGCATGGATGACAAGAAAAGCTGTTCTTACCATCGGCCGGTATGGGATGACAACGGACAGTTTCATTACGAGCTCGTTTCACAGGCGAAAGAGAAGAAACATGTATCATTTTGCCTTTTACCGCCTGAACAGGTGATCCCGATAATTTTTATTCCGGGAGTTATGGGTTCAAATCTGAAAAACGGAGACGGTGAGGTCTGGCAGTTCAGCATTACGTCGTTAACCAAATGGCCGCTTGCCAACGCTAAAAAAAGAAAAGAGCTGCTGGATCCCGCCACCACCATGGTTGATTACAGTGGTGAGATTGCTAATAACGACGCGGACGGAAAAAAATTTCCCTCACGACGAAAACGGGGCTGGGGCAGCGCATTTTACAAGAGTTACGGCAAAGCACTCGACAAGCTGCAGTATCTGCTCAGCGATGACGACATCCTGATGGATAACTACTTTAGGGAAGCGCAGCTTCAGACAGCGCGACAGCGTTTTACCGGCGTCAGGATAGGCGATGAGCCGGAAGAACAGGTGCTGACGGAGGAAGAGACGGCACACGGCCACAAGTTTTTATACCCGCTTCACGTGTTTGGTTATAACTGGCTGCAGTCTAACGCGGACTCGGCGGCTCAGCTGGAAACCTATATCAAAAAAGTACTGGGGGATTATCACGGTCGTCTGGCAGTGAACAAAGTTATCCTCGTCACCCACTCCATGGGTGGACTGGTTGCCCGGCACTATTCTGAAAACATGAACGGGCAGGAAAATATCCTGGGCATTGTACACGGGGTAATGCCCGATCTCGGCTCACCGGCAGCTTACCGGCGAATGAAAACCGGCGAACGCGGTATTGTCGGGATGGTTATCGGGAACAGCGCAGAAAAATTGATGCCGGTGCTGGCCCGGTCTCCTGGCCCGCTTCAGCTGCTGCCGGGCAAGGCTTATCCTCCGGGCTGGCTGAAAATTGAAGGAAGCCATTCCCGACCATCGCTACCGCTGAATGATCCGTATAAGGAAATTTATCTTAACGAGAAAGACTGGTGGCGGCTGTGCGATCAGGATTTACTGCTGGATGATACAAACAGTGAATGGAAGAATTTTGTTAGACGCATACCGGCCGAGGTTGAAAAATTTATTGAAAAATTGCATGGCAAATATCATCCGCAGACCTGGCTGTTTTACGGCGCAAGCGCAGATAACCAGTCTGACGCGTTTCTGACGTGGAAAGAGCAGATTCCACCGCGAGTAAGGGAGGCGCAGCGGCTCCATAATAGTTCTGACGCGCCTCCCGAACTCTCTCCGCTAAGAACCCACCAGCTAATTTCTGCCGCAACACCCGGCGACGGCACGGTGCCGGTTACGGCTATCCGGACTGCCTCTTCACGGATCCGTGGAGTTCTGGCAACCGACGTTGATCACGAAAGTGCCTACGCTGTTGATCCCGTTAACCACTCCCGCTCGGTCTACCGCGATCTATCTGATGCGATGGTATTTACCGTCCGTTCAGTGATGAAAATCGTACAGCAGGTGCCTGCGCCATGAAAAAGCCTCCGCTGACCCTGCTGTTCCCGCTGACGCTCGTGCTGCTGGCGGCGGGATATTATCTTCATAACTATGTGACGTTTGTGCATGCGCCAGCGGCGTTAACGGATAAGGAAAAACGTATGGTCGATACCCTGTTTGCAACCACTAAACCTCAGTGCGTGGGGCGTTACGTGTTTGAGGTTCCGGACTCTTTCGAAAACAGCCTGCCGGATCGCGCTCTGATTAATGACGTCCGCATCAGCAGCAAGCAAATCTACCGGCCGGCGTTTGAGCAGCGTATCCGCCTGCGGGAAGAGGCGCTGAAAAACAGCTATACCGTTGATCCGGTGGATCGGCCTTTTCTCAAAGACGTCTACCGGATAAGTGACAGCGCGGTGATTTTCGATCGCAATAAAAATGAGAGCGCAGCCGGGTTTAGTCGTGTACTGGAAGCGCATCTGTATACTGATGGAGTGGCATTTATTCTTACTCAGGAGATCTTTGATGTATCGGACAGTAAGTATGAAGAAGACAAACAAACATTTATCAATGCCGGATTTAATGACAGCACCCTAAATGACAAACCGGCAAAACTGGCGGAGCTGCAGGACCTGATGTCCCGCCTCAGCGGGCGAAAAAATGACGAAATCCCGGTGCAGCCTGGCAGCTGTATTGCAAAAGGGTTTATTCGCGACGGAGGCGCAAAACCCAGAGAGAACATTACCTTAATCTATCCGCACGGCCAGGTATTTTCCCTGTCGGTTGCCACCAACACCTATCTTGGCGACCCAAAGAGCATGCTGGAGCGGAGCCATGAAATACAGCCCTGGCTGACCTCGCTCAACGCGCGGACCCTGCGCAAGAATAAAACGGAAATAGCGGGCTTTGAAGCGGATGAGTGGCTCAACACCGCGCCCTCTGAAAAATCACCCGGTCATGCATCAGCACAGCTGCTGTTTAACGCCATCGCCAATGAAAAGAGGGTGGATTTCCGGCATCCGATTATCGATCTGACCATGAGCAACCACGCCCTGCCTGCGCCGGCCTGTAGCGATGCGGAGCTGGTGGAGATATGGGATCGGATCGTGGGTTCTTTTCGTATCAGAAGCAATGCTTTTTGAATCAGCCGGTATTGGGCTCTTCACACGTGTAAAAACAAGACCGCAGCAGGGCTGCTGCGGTCCGACAACAGATTATGCGCTCTGCCATTCGGCTTCAACGTCATCCTTTGATTTGGAAAGAATGACTTTATTATCATCGACTTCTTTTACCCAGCTGAATGGGATGATGTGGTGCTGGCCGCCCGCTTCCGGATCGCTTTTTGCCAGTTTGATTTTATCTTCGCCTTCGAAGTGATCGACAATGCCCACGTGCTCACCGTTGACGTCAACAACCTGTGCGTGATCCAGGATTTCTGATTTGCTTACCATATTGCCTCCGTTCTGTGAATGTAAATGCAGCAGTTCTGCTGCCTGACTGCTTAAGTCTGGTTATTAATCCGCAGATTTCCAGTAATTTACAGAATGAAATATTTAGGCGAACCGTGACGCGACCAATTCTGCTGCGCCGACTATGATTTCCTGTAGCCGCTGGCGGCGCGCGCCGCCAGCCTCCTCTCTGTTCATAACGGGAATTAACAGCATGCAGATATCACTGGAGAAACAGGTTGCGCTGGTTACCGGCGCCAGTTCAGGGCTTGGCTACGCGTGCGCCGAAGCGCTGGCTGCGGCGGGTGCAGCGGTGGTGGTCAACTATAACAGCCAGCAGGAGCCTGCCGAGGCGCTGGCAGAAGCGATCCGGCAGCGCGGCGGTAAGGCGGTAGCGGTAGGGGGGGATGTCTCTGATGAAAAAGCCGTAGAGGCGCTGTTTGCTGAAACCATCAACCACTTTGGGCGGCTGGATATCCTGGTCGCGAACTCCGGACTGCAGCGCGATGCGCCAGCCGGCGAGATGACGCTGGAGGAGTGGAATAAGGTTATCCAGGTCAATCTCACCGGTCAGTTTCTCTGTGCCCGGGCGGCGCTGCGTCAGTTCCGCCGTCAGGAGAAGCGTCCGGACGTGAGCCGCGCTGCCGGAAAAATCATTCATATGAGCTCGGTTCATCAGCTCATCCCCTGGGCTGGTCATATCAACTATGCCGCCTCTAAAGGGGGTGTCGATCTGCTGATGCGTAGCCTGGCGCAGGAGGTGGGTGAGGAGCGTATTCGCATTAATTCGATTGCGCCGGGGGCCATCAGAACGCCAATCAATACCGAAGCCACCGAGGGTGACGCAGAGAAAAAGCTGCTGCAGCTTATTCCCTATGGCAGGGTGGGCGATCCGGAAGATGTGGGTAACGCGGTGGTATGGCTGGCCAGTGATTTATCTGACTACGTGCATGGCACCACGCTGTTTATTGATGGCGGGATGAGTCTCTATCCTGGCTTTCGCGATAACGGTTAAGCACTTACCAATTATGCTGTCGCAATCAGCCGATTGCGACACTTTCACGGCTAATGAGTTGCGCCGCCGGGCCGATATAACTAACTCTCCACCTTCAACCGGAAGTTAATTATGTCGCTGAAAAAATCCTCACTGCTGGTATTCCTCACGATGCTGGTACTGTTTCTGGCCAGCGTGGCCATCAGCAGCTGGCTGCTGGTGCGCAGTAACGCCTCGCTGACCGCTGTTAACAAAGAGATCCGCGTAGTACTCTCCGTTATCGATCCTATCAACCACAGCCGTACGCTGCGCGTCAGGGTGATGGAATATATGAAAGCGAGCGAGGGGGACGATACCGCATCAGCAGCGTCACTTGAGAGTGTTAAAGCGGTGGCTGTCAAAGCAGACGCGGCATTTCAGGCCTATATGGATGCCCCGCGTCTGGCCGGTGAGGCAGCAGAAGCAGAAGCTTACCGGCAGGCTTATCTCAGCTATCGCGATGAAGGGATCCGGCCGCTGGTGGCTGCCGCTGAGGCGCACGATCAGGCACGCTTCAAAGCGCAGATCCCGACCGTCGTCCGTCTCGATCGTCAGTATGAAATTATCCTCGATAAGGTACTGGCGCAGCATGAAGCTTACGCACGCCAGCTCAATGATGATGCACAGCGTCACTTTCACTCCGGCCTGATGCTGCTGGTGCTGTTTGGTGCGCTGTTTGTCGGCATCATTGTTGTGATTTCACTGCTGATGCATCGCTTTGTGCTGGTGCCGCTTAGCATGGCAAAACAGCATTGCGATCTGATCGCCGCCGGCGAGCTTAACCGTGTGGTTCCGGCAAAAGGGGCGTCGCGCAGTGAAATTCAGAGTCTGATGGGATCGCTGGAAGCGATGCGTCTCGCCCTGACACAAATCATCATGCAGGTACGTGACTCCGCGCATTCGGTCTCCACCGCCTCCGGCGAAATCGCCGCCGGAAACGTTGACCTGGCCTCGCGCACTGAGCAGCAGGCTGCGGCGCTGACGGAAACCGCGGCCAGCATGGAGCAGCTGGGTGCTACGGTGAAGCAGAACACTGACAACGTATTTGAAGCCTGCCGCCTGACCGGCGAAGCGGTGCAAAATGCGGAAACAGGTGAAAAAGTCTCGCGTGAGGTGATTGTGTCGATGGACCTGATCAACGCCAGCTCGAAAAAAATCGAAGAGATCATCTCGGTGATCAACGGGATCGCGTTTCAGACCAACATCCTCGCGCTGAACGCCGCTGTGGAAGCAGCGCGAGCGGGTGAGCAGGGCAGGGGGTTTGCTGTGGTTGCCGGAGAGGTCCGCAATCTGGCACAGCGCAGCGCGCTGGCAGCCAAAGAGATAGAGACGCTGATTGCAGAGTCGGTAGCGATTATTCACACCGGCTCGGAGCAGGTCAGCCGCACCGGGGAGGCGATGAGCGCTATTATCGCGTCCGTAAGCCGCGTTAATCTCCTGATGGAGCATATTTCTGTGGCGTCAGGTGAACAGAGTCGCGGCATCGGTCAGATTGAGAAAGCGGTGACTGAAATGGACTCTGTGACGCAGCAGAACGCCGCACTGGTACAGGAGTCAGCGGCTGCGTCGGCATCGCTTGAAGAGCAGGTACAGTATCTGACCCGTTCGGTTTCCACTTTCCATCTGGCATAAGCGCCCCGTGCCGGCTCTTTTTTCAGGAGCCGGCAATCTCTCAGACCGCAATACAGGGCCTTAATGATCACTGCTCCACTATTAATGATTAAAAGAGCACTCCTGAAAATTCCTCTATAAAAAGCCATTATTTCAATGTATTAAGTATGATAGTTCGTTTTTAGTATATTTATTTTCATCAAAGCGTAAATTTCTCTTACGCTTTGCCGATATTCCTCCCTGCCACCTTAGCGCAAACCGGTACGTTTGCGCCTGCTTTACGGGTGTGCTGCGGGCAAGAGTGCGCCGCAGTTAATTCTTCTCAGGGAGCAGTAAATGAACCATCGTAAACCCCTGGTGGCGGCCGTCGTCGCCTCCTGCATCGTCCTTTCCGGCTGCAGCGCCATGACTACCGCCATCAAAAAGCGCAATCTTGAAGTTAAAACGCAGATGAGCCAGACGGTATGGCTTGAGCCTTCCACTCAGAAAACGGTCTATCTGCAGGTGCGTAATACCTCTGACAAAGATATGAGCGATCTGCAGTCGCTGCTGGCGCAGGACCTGCAGGCTAAAGGGTATACAGTTACATCCTCGCCTGATACTGCGTTCTACTGGATTCAGGCTAACGTGCTGAAAGCGGAAAAAATGGATCTGCGCCAGTCGCAGGGCTTCCTGGCTACCGGTTATGAAGGCGCGGTTGCCGGTGCAGCGCTGGGTGCCGGCATTACGGCCTATAACAGTAACTCGGGTGGTGCGATGCTTGGCGTCGGCCTGGCCGCAGGCCTGGCAGGAATGGCGGCCGATGCGCTGATTGAAGATGTTAACTTCACCATGGTGACCGATCTGCAGATCTCCGAACGCAGCAAAAATGCCGTGACCACTGACAACATTGCCGCGCTGCGTCAGGGTACATCAGGCATCAAGCTACAGACCAGCAGCGAAGAGGGCAACCGCATGAAGTATCAGACGCGCGTGGTGTCCAACGCCAACAAGGTTAATCTCAAGTTTGAAGAAGCGAAGCCGGTGCTGGAAGCGCAGCTGGCGAAATCCGTGGCAGGTATTATGTAAGCACGGATGCCGCTGGTGCATTCCGGCTGGCGGCAGATCGCAACGGAATGACTATGAATATACTTCCCAAATAGTTACAGCATTCCTTAACATGAAATACTAATCGGTGCCGGTCTGACACACACAGCCCCTCTCTGACCCTTTCAACCTCAGGTACAGATCTGAAACAGGGTTGCCCCTCCTGACTCTCCGCCGCGCCCGGCCCGCAGGGCCGGAAAGAGTGGAACAGGTAAAAGAGTGCTGTAACTAAATGAATGCATCAGTAAGCGAGCTAATACAAATAAACTGCGGTCTGGCAGCACACTAGTTAAATATTCAGCGCCGGTTTTAATCCTTAGTCAGGCGTCTCCGTTTGAGTTTTGAAGAAAAACCTGGTTTTGACGTTATAAGAAGAATCAAAACCAGGTAGTGATATGCGTTAAGTTAATGTTATCGGGTAATGCTTTCTTTTACACCCTGGCTTGAGTAACCATAGTTCCACCTTAACTCTTTTCCTTTAGGGATATCTTCCGTCGCATATAACACGACCAGGCGCAAGTTAAGGGTGGGTCGACGCGGGTCATAATTCAAGGCAGTAATATCAAAACTCGCTGCTTCTGCATTGTATCCGGTTCGCGCCTGTTTTAGCACACCGTTGTCTGCTTCATAGATGGTATTGATTCTTGAGATGGAGTTGTCACCCGAGTAATGTAACAACCTGACAGTATCACCCGGTGCCGACTTGGCCTGAAAGGCGTTCATAATAAATTCATCTTTCCTGAGCTCATTTTTACTCACCACGCGCCCACCGTATACCCCGATAGCTTCACCTTTCTTGATATCCTTTGCTGCAAAGCCTCCAAACTGACCTATAAGAGCCTGCTCATTTTCTGGAACATCCTTTGCGGTTATGATACGAACATCAATATTATTTTCGTATAATGCTTTCCTGATCTGCTTATAAGCTGAGTTATTTTCACTCTTCCTTTCATTATTTATTTCATTGACCGGAATTGGGTCTGGGCGATTCATAAACTTATTGTTGATAAATGGCAAAACACTTTCACTGGAGTAAACCGTTCCACTTTGAGAATTCACGCTAACATCGCTGATTTTTGAAATATATAGCGGGCGATTGTTTTTGTCCCTGATAGCGTACATTTCATCTATTTGAGGGTTAAACGTGCCGACATCATTACCGCCGCCTTGCAGCCCGGATAAATCTTTGACCCAGTGTTCACTATTCCACCGGATCCTGTCTCCCGGCACCCCGGGATGGGCCGGATTAACGACTCTTACGACTCCACCGCTTTCTGGTTCAACTCTGTAAACCATTGGCATTTCCCCTTCGTAACCGCGCTCCTTAATGTAGGTCCTGCCATTCTGTTCATAGAATGCACCTGCTGGTGCACCGGACGGCGTGACGCGTCTGGCCTCGCTTAGATCGACATTTATCGCCCATTCTCTCTTCAGCCAGCCTGCATCAAATGCCCCGCTGTGTCGCTCTGACCTGCCGGCAGAATTTGCAGCATCGGCGACGCTGCTGAATGTTTTAAGTTTAAGCCGATTCAGCAACCCTTGTGCGCCGCCAGCTACGCCTTTTAATACGTCCGGAGTTTGCTTAACCGCATAGCCCAGTTTACGTGCAATACCCATCGTCCGACCTGTTGTCCGTAAACCACTGGTTATATCGGCTACGTCCATCATACCGATAAGCCCGGTCATAAGCGCTTCACCGCGCGCTCCTCTGGACCACTGCTTAACCGCCTCATATCCGTCATTTATCAGAGTACCCGCCGTCAGTCCTGCACACATCACGGCCGCAGCCGGCCCTGATGCGAGGCAGGCGGGTAGCACCATAGCGCCGACGCCGGTCATCGTCGCATCCCGTATAACCTCCCAGCGACTTATTGTTTTTGCATCGGAATCGGCAATTCTTTTTTCAATCATCTCACTGTACAGATCATAGTGATTTACCAGGGCGTAACCTGCGCGGGCACCTGCGGGCGAAGCGCCTCTCAACATAGCTTCAAAGGTTTCGTCTAGCTTGTCTGTGTCAGCTAATGCGGCCCGTGCTTTTACGGTACTCCGTGCGATTTGCGATCGCTTTATCAGATTGTTGAAGACGTTAACTTCGAACAGGTTGCTGCCATGAATAGCTTCCGGCGTATAAATATATTGTCTTGGGCGGACCCGGGAGCCTGTGCGTGGTTCATAGCCATCTCTTAGTGTAAATATTACCATGCCAGGTATGCGCACGTTACCCACCGTAAGCGGGGCCATAAAGTCATATCTGGACGTGGTACTTCCCGGAAAGCCTGCGAGGAGTTGTTCAATACGTCTTGCATCATCGGCAGGTAGTACTCCCCCTATGCCTTGCTGACTGTTTTTTTGCGTTGCTTTAAGTGCCAGCTGCATTTTTGCTACCTCGACCATATTCCACGCTTCACGTAGCTTACGGTTTTGCGGCAATGTTAAATCAATTTTCTGGCGCAGGTACTGCTGATAACTGGTGCCGGGATAGCCAGCCTTTAGGGCAGAATCAAGACCATCTTTAACATCCTGCTGATTAAGCCTGAGGTACATCTGCATGGCGGTATGTAATGACTGCTGACTATCCGGTTTTAGCGTGGAAATGTAATGCTCGTCAGCCGTTGATGGATTTCCGCCGCCTTGCATGTTAATCATGCGGCTCAGCGTGTTGGTAAAAGCTATTTTTTGAGTCCGGGTTAGTGCGCTGACGTAGGTGTTGTCGAAAACCTCTATTGGCAGAATTTCCATATTTCTGGTGAAATCAGCGCTGTTTGACTCTTTGCGGCGCAGGTAGGCTGCAAACTCAGTGAGCGTTCCGATATTCTTACCGCCGGGAGGAGAGATGATTATTTTATCCGGATCAAATTCCTGGGTATTATTGATGACCTGTTTTTCCTGAAGAAACTTACCGTACTCATCGCGTGTCTTCATCCACGCCCGCGTATACTCAAGTAAGGAGGGCATTCCATGCTGTCTCATCGCACTTACCCAGTTTTCGTTTAGATTCACGACACGGGCAGCTGCGTCCTGAATAGATGCATCATATGCCAGAATAGCGTTATTCCTCATCTGCAAGCGGTCGGCAAATGCTGACATTGTTTCATCAAAACGGGTATTGTTGCTGGGGGTGAAGCTTAACGCTGCCTTACTGCTGGACCATGCTGTGGGATTATTTTCTAGTTTTCTGAAGAATTCAGACAGATGGAACGCCTCACTTGTCCCTTCTGCCATTGCTGCTGTTTCCAGCCGTCCAACTCCCACTGTGTCACGCATCGCTGTTTCACTTACGAACTGCATCATCGCCTGCTCGCTGCTGAAGTAATGGCTGCGCGCACTGATATCAGCGTCATACAAAACACAACTTCCATCGTTATCACGCAGGACCAGCCAGCCAGAAAGCGGGACACTAAATGCCCGTCCGCTGGCATCAAGCGCGCTAAATGTAAGGTTCCCCGCTTCAACATCAGCGGCACCGTTGCGGAATTTACTGACAATTTGCAGGCCGCGGATATGATCGTTACTTCTCAGATCGCCTTTCAGTTCCGCCTCTAAGGTACTGAGTTCAAAGCGAGCCTCTGTCAGGTGACGAAACGCCAGTCTGATGCGATCATCCTGGTTAAGTGTTACCACATCAGGCGGCGCCGGAATACCGTGTAATGCAGTTCGAAAAGCGGCCAGCTCTGTTCCCTGTAGCAGACGCCGCTGTGAGCGGAGATCAACTTTCAAATCACCAGACGCCAGCATTTTATCAAGCATGCCTGTCTGCCATGCCTCATTAAGCGTCAGGCTGACCGCAACGGGAGCGGACAGGGTACCCGCCTTTTCATTGATACTGGCATGCAGGATGATCTCTTCTGGTTGCACAGGCAAGTGCTGCTGCCTTTGCAACCGTTGTGACAACTGTGCCGTACCTGGCTGTTCTGCCAGCACCGTCATAAGGGAAGAGACCACACCGGCTTCACTGGTAGCAACGTAATCCAGCAATTTTTTATACGCTCTTTGGCGATCTTCAGGCGCATTTTTTAACCAGCTGAACGTTTCACCACGCGGCAAACTGTTGCGCCATGCAGTGAAATAGCGATCTTCATTTTCTGTAACGTTAGCCGCCGGAGATGTTATCAGACTATTCAGCAGTGTCAGTTCAGCAGCAGTCGTCGCTGGTGAGCGGTCAGCAGTATTTGCATCCGTTGCAGATCGCTTCTGGCGCACATGCCCACGGCCTGCCGTCTCTTTCGTCGGGTTAACCTCTTTCGATTGCGCGGTCTGCGACGGAAGCAATTGATCCAACATAGCAAGGAGACCGTTAGCTTGCAGCAACGCCCTTGCCTCCGCGATAAAAGCAGGAGTATCGCCATGGATTTCATGCAAGGTGCAAAGACGATCGCCCAAAGATTGTACCTGAATATGTCCGCTCTCATCTGCAATTACAGCCGCCAGGTTCGATGCCAGCGCACTTCTGAGAGCGATAAAATCACTTGTCTGATTAACATTTTCAGCTGCCGCAGACGTAATCGGAGGAGCATTATTATCCTTTCGCTCAGAAAAATAGTGGTAACCCATATAGGTAGCGCCGGCCATCATCGCAGTACTTGCGGCCCTAGCTCCGATAGAGATTACGGCAGATAAGGGACCAGGACGTCGCGCTGCGGGCAATACAGAGCCTGCGCCTATAGCTGCTGCACTGCCTGCTGTTAAAAGAAGTGGTTTTTCGCTCTTTAAGTCAGCACCTGAGCGGCCAGCTTCTGTAGTTTCTGCGCTGCTTGCTTTTTTCACGCCTTCCAATTCCTTACTCTCCTCTCCGGCGGCTGAATGTTTCTCCTTCTTGGGTTTCGGAACAGGGATCTCAGGAGCGGGAGCGTGAACCACGGCAGGAGGAGGAGCAGGTAATGATATATTAGTAATGGTAGTCAGCGCGCAAAGAAGAGTTTGGGCTTGTTCTCGCTTAATGTGATTGCCTGGATCCGCCGCCATTCTCTTAACGACGCCGGACTGTTTTTTATGAGAATAGTCCTGAAGGCGAGGGGATTTTCCCACGTTCCTGTTAAACTGTGGCGTATTTACAGTGCATTGCTGATTGAATTGCTCAGTAGTTTGATTCAGCCTGCGGTAATCAGAGGAGGTTTTTCCTATTGGCATAGTTAGCTTCTCACAATTTTTAATAAGATCACAAACCAAATGCGCAGTGGATGAATGAAAGCAACGAGTGTTACTGTTTAAGACATTACGTGTTTACAGACGTGCTGCAATGACTTGCATAAAATACACCCGAAAAATTTCACCCTGCGAAAGTGCATAAATAAGATAGCAATGTCATATAAATAAATATTATATAAATCGATGATAGAAGATGAAAGGATGCAGTAGTAATCAGGCTGCAGGAAAATATCTTAACGGACAGGATGAAACCGGAAAGCATAATTTAAAGAAGCCGAATTAACCGAATGTTTTTTCTTGTTAAGCTTACCAATAAGACTCAGCAAGCTTTCAATTTTTATTGAATTTATATTAAATACAAAGCAGCAGATTAACAAGATGAGTTGCGGGTGCTTTCATCAAATCACACTGATATCTGACTGAATAATATGTATAAGGTAATTTATTATTCCCAGATAAAGTTCCAAAAAAGCAGTTGCTTTGGATTTCATCATTATATGACCAGTCTGGCATACATCTCCTTTGGATAACTGTAAAAGTTTATACGACGAAATAGCAACTGGCAGGATGTCAGGCAACTCAAAGCAGCCTGACGCTGGGATTTAAAACCACCCTGAGCTGCCCTCGCGCTCAAGCATCAGCAGCGCAGGGTATTTCTGCTTATCAGTCAGGTGAGCTGTAACCCTTCTCGCCGTTTTATCCCGGCCTGTCTGCCGCAATAATCTGTTCTGCTATTACCTGTAAATCGGGCCCGCAGATATCGGGCTGTTCGCCCAGCAACAGCGGCGCGTTACCGGCGCGGGTAAGCAGGGCGCCTTTCCAGCCACAGGCCATGGCGCCAATAATATCCCAGGCGTGTGTGGCTATCATTCTGAGCGCAGCAGGAGGCCGATCCAGCGCCTGACTGACACTTCCATAAGCGGCAGCGGCAGGTTTGAAACAGCCGCTCAGCTCAACGGAGAACTGCTGTGAAAAAAACGACGCCAGTCCGGATTGCGCCAGCACTTTTTTGCCGGCGTCTGCCGATGAGTTCGTGAACGTCACCATTTCAAAACCTGCAGCCTGGAGTTTTTCCAGTGCGGGCAGCGCATCAGGATGAGCAGGTAACGCCGCCATCTCCTCCTGAAACCGCGTTATCTGTGCTGAAGTGAGGGTTGTACTGCGGATGCTGGCTACCATTTTCAATACGGCAACTGCCAGTTCACCAAACGGCACATAGCGACCGCTTAAGGTAAGCGTCTGGGAGTAGAGGATCTGTTCCGCAAACCACTGACGCATCACCTGCGCATCGCCAAAGGTATCCAGAAAAAAAGTATCCAGATAGGTCAGATCGAGCAGCGTTTCATTAACATCAAATACCAGCACAGTGGTCTCTTTCATTATTATCTGCGTACCTTTTTTGCATTAAACGTATTGCTGCAGAGCATAACGCGCGGGCTGCCAGAGACGCAGCCCGCGCGGGTATTACTCAATAACCCAGACGCTAACGCTGCCGCCGTTGCAGGTGAAGACTGCTTCACCCTGTTCGTTGGTGGTAATCGTCTCATCGCGATTGCCGAGAAAATCGCGCCAGTTTTTACCGGCGTAATTCTCTCCCAGCGTCAGCGTTTTCTCTCCGCTGTCGCCGTTAGACATCACTACCACGCAGCCTGGCTCATCTTCAGTCCCGCTGCGGCTGAAAGCGATGCAGTTAGGATGATCAAACCACAGCGTCTGTACCCCGTGAGCGAAGCGCTGGCGCGCAATCATCAGCCGATCGAGCTTATCGATTACCGGCATTTCAACTTTATGCGTTTCACCATCGCTGCCGGTATCTTCATAACTGGCACCATAAAGATCCGGATAGAACACGCACGGCACACCATTTTCACGCAGCAAAATCAGCGCATAGGCGAGCGGCTTGAACCAGGCTTCCACCGGCGCTTCAAGTGCCTGCAGCGGCTGAGTATCATGGTTAGCAACAATAGTGACGGCGTGGAACGGATCGGCTTCTACCAGCGTACCGGAGAAGATCTGGCTCATGTCGTAGCTGCTGCCCTGCTTAGAGGCTTCATGAAACTTCATGTGCAGTGGGGCATCAAACAGCAGCGTTTTACCCTCAACCTGATTGATATACTGCTGCAGTTTATCCAGCTCAAACGACCAGTACTCCGCTACGATAAACAGCGGCTTTTCAGAGACCTCCTGCACATGGTCAATCCACTCTTTGTAGAACCAGGCCGGAATATGTTTAACCGCATCCAGACGGAATCCGTCGCACTGGGTGGTTTCCATCATCCAGCGCGCCCAGTATTTGATCTCCTCCGTCGCCGAGCGGTTACGGAAATCGATATTGGAGCCCATCAGATAATCAAAATTGCCCAGCTCATTATCAACCTGGTCGTTCCAGCCCTCGCCGGTGTAGTCATTCACAATCTTGAACACGCCATCTTCATCAGGATTTTCGATATGATCGACACCGCTGAAGCACTTATAGTCCCAGACAAACTTTGAATACTGTCCGGCGCGTACCGGGAAGGTGTAGCGGGTCCAGGCTTCGCACTCCACTACCTCTTCATGAATCTGTGAACGATCCTGCTTGTCGACGCGGTTAACCAGAATGCGTTCTTTCTCATCCGCGCCCATTTTGTGGTTAACCACCACATCCATCAGCACCGCAATCTGATGCTGATGAAGCGTTTCAATCGCCGTATGGAGCTGCGCTTTGTCGCCATATTTCGTGGCAACGGTGCCTTTCTGATCAAACTCACCCAGGTCAAACAGATCGTAAGTGTCATAGCCGACTGAACTGCCGCCTGAAGCACCTTTATAGGCTGGTGGCAGCCAGATCATATTGATACCCGATTCGCTCATATGCGCTGCCCGTTCGGTCAGCTCAGGCCAGAGCTGGCCACCTTCGGGGTAATACCAGTGAAATGCCTGTAACAGGGTTGGATTTTTCATCGCCGGGCTCCGTTTATAGTCAAAAGAATTATGGAGCGGGAATGGAAAAGCGCGCGAATATTCAGCGGCCACCGCACTTTTTGCTGTTGCAACAGCAGGACCGGCACGGGATGTGCATTACTCTTAAAAACAGGCCAGCCGCTTTGCAGCGGCGTTTTTTAATTTATGCTGACCCCGCCATTTGCTTATGCGGAACGCACATGACCCGATATTTCTCTTTCTGTTCGCTTATTGTTCTCGCCTATCTTTACGCAACGCAGGGGGCGCATGCGGATACGCCCAGGGCGCCGCTCGTTGCCGGCTACGGTAAGCTTTATGACACCCCTGACGCGGCTTTTCAGCCCGACAGTACGCAGCACTACAAACTGGTTTTTAAAGTGAGCGAGGCGGCCAGCAATGCAGCAGATATCAATCCCGGCCTGAATGAGGTGGCGCGCGTCATCAATCTTTATGGCCGTTCCGGCGTGCCGGCTAATCAGCTGGACGCCGTGGTGGCGGTTAACGGCGGTGCCACGCCCGCTATGCTGGATGAGCAGCACTACCGGAAGCTGTTTGGCGCGGCTAATCCTAACCTGCAGCTGATAAAAGCGCTGAACGATGCGGGTGTAAAAGTGACGCTGTGCAGTCAGGCGCTGGCCTGGCATCATTACGATCCGCGCTGGGTCGCGTCCCCCGTGATCCGCACTCCCTCAGCGCTGACGACGCTGACCACGCTGCAGAACCAGGGTTACGCGCTGCTGGATACGCAGGGGGCCGGACAGGTTGAATAATCCCTGCTGATTGATGCTGGAGATGGATTACGCGGAGAAAATAAAGATCTAGATGCGCTCAATGCTGGCCTGACAGGCGACTACCTCAAGCAACTCAAACTCTTCAGCCACCAGCTCCATACGCTCATCAAAAACGCCACTGTTTTCAAAGAAGCGCTGGTGCTCCTGACGCCAGTAGCGGAGGCTCAGATCGCCTTCACCCTCTTTACGGGCAAACGCTTCGGTGACATCGCAGAAGCGTATCAGCTGCAGACTGACGATGCGGACCACGCAAACCGGTTGATTGCGGCCGTCAAGGACGATGCTGTAGCGGCCGACAGTCGGTGCTTCAGCATCGTTCTGAAAAGCAGCCAGCGAACTGCAGGTGGCGGTTTTCCTGCCATCTGCAATCAGTTTCGCCAGGGTATCTGCCAGGGCAGGGGAATCACCAAACGTCCAGCTCAGCGCCTGCGGGTATTTCGCTTTAAGAGCATTTATCTTAGTCATTATGATCCCGCAAAAAGACCGCCAGCACATCCTTCGGTGGCGTAACGCCGCATTCTGATAAGAGCCAGCCCACGGCACCGCGATGATAGGTGCCGTGAAATAGCATATGGTTGATCATCTCTTCAGCCTGCATTTCTCCGGCGCCACCATCCACAAAACGAAAGCGGATCACTTCAGCAAGATCGGCTTCATTAAGCGTGGCGACATGCTTCAGGTACCAGCGAGTGGTCTCTGACAGAGCGTGCATCAGTTCTTCAACGGCAGGCGTTTCAGGGGTATTCAGTGCGGTGTAACCGTGTTGCTCACCGGTGAGGTTGGCTTTGAAAATAGCGTCCACGACATAGATGTGGTTCATCAGGCGCAATGCCAGATGACGTTTCTCCGCAAACTGTGCGGCATCAATGTCAGAAATTGCCTGCAGGGTGGCGGCATCTATCCTTGACTGCTCCCCGCCCTAAAGGGCGGGGATTCCCACTTCAACGCAACCTACCTGAGCCGCATTACGCGGCTTTAGGGTTTACAGTCGCTCCGTGGGCTA
>NZ_QBJB02000011.1:0-112195 GCF_003057675.2 Pantoea sp. RIT413 | reverse complement strand
TCCTGCGAGTGCCCACACAGATTGTCTGATAAATTGTTAAAGAGCAGTGCCGCGATTTCTCAAGCGGCGCGGGATGCGTATATTACGCTTTCCGCATTTTCAGTCAAGCATTTATTTTTGCTTTTCTGAAGGTTGCTGTAAAAGCCACCTGCTTAACGCGACGCTTCGTAAGCCGTTGTGCCGTGTCAGTGGAGGCGCATTATAGGGAGTTCTTCCGGGCTGACAAGTGCTAATTTTGAATTATTTTCTGAGTGTTGTTTTTTTCAGCGAAACCGCCTCAAACTGCCAGTTTTTCGAGCAGCGGAAAGCCATAACGCTGTAAAACGCCGGATAACTGTACCGCTTCTTCATCCATAGATGTGCAAAACGCGATGTTGCTGTCAGCAGAAGCCGCATCAGGCGCCTCGTGCTCAAGCAGCCAGACGGTACGCCTGGCTATAGCAGCACCGGAATCAACCAGCCGGGTTCCATCCGGCAGAACCTGCTGCAGTTCATCGCGCAGCAGTGGAAAGTGCGTGCAGCCCAGCACGACCGTATCCGGCGGCTCTTTCATACGTAACCAGGGTTGCACTGCCCGGCGAACATCATTCAGTGATACCGGTTCACCATGCAGCTTCGCCTCTGCCAGTTCCACCAGCTCAGCAGACCCCAGCATCTCAATGGTGCACTCCCGGGCAAACTGTTTCACCAGTTCATGGGTATAAGGACGCTTTACCGTTCCCCGCGTTGCCAGCAGCCCGACGACTCCGTTACGTGTCAGGCGAGCCGCCGGTTTAATTGCCGGCACCACGCCGACGACCGGAAACGCAAAGCGTTCGCGCAGTGCAGGTAAAGAGACGGTACTGGCCGAGTTACAGGCAATGATGACTAATGCGAGCGGAAAACGCTGCGTAATGGCCGTGACCACTGCTACTACGCGTTCAACAATGTACGTTTCCGTTTTTTCGCCATAGGGAAACCCTTCATTATCGAAAGCGTAGAGATAGTGCAGGTCCGGCAGCAGCTGCCGGACTTCATCATAGACGGAGAGCCCACCTACGCCGGAATCAAACACCAGCACGGTGGGACGGAGATCAGAAGCTGTAGCTGGCGCTAAGGTAGTATTCTCGTCCAGGGGTGCGATAGCCATAAACCGTCTCATAATCCTTATCCAACAGATTGGCAATTTTACCACGAACTGTCAGATGAGACGTGACCGGATACGCAGCTGAGAAATCAACCAGGCTATAACCCGGCATGCGACGCTGTGTTGCTGCGTACTGGTTGGTATTGTTGTTGTAGCTTTTACCAAAATATTGCCAGGCGAGATCAAAGTCGATATCCAGTGCGGTCCAGTCCAGCTGATACTTATATTGCTGGCGGGAACGGTGTGCCAGCACCTCATTATCGTCATCGCGGCGCGGATCGATATATTGCAGCGTGATACGGTGGGTAAAAATACCGGTATCTGCACTGCCGCTCCACTCCACGCCTTTAATCGTCGCTGACTGTACGTTGTAGTAGGTGCCAGTAAAGTTTTCGTCAGCTCTGTAGTCGATCAGGTTATTGATTTTATTCTGGTAAAGGTAGAGGTGCCATTCGACCGGACCGCTGAGTCCTTCGAGACCGGTTTCAATCTGATGTGACCTCTCAGCCCGGAGATCGGGATTGGATGCAATAAACAGACGGCTCTGCCCATACATCTGCCCCAGTGTAGGTGCCTGGAAAGCGGTGCCATACGAAAAGATGAGGCGATAATCGGGCATAAACGCCCATCCCGCCGCTGCCTGCCACGTACCGTTCCAGCCAAACTGGTTGTTATTGTCACCGCGCAGCGCACCTTCCAGCGTAAGCGTATTGAACTGCTGCTGCGTGGTCAGATAGTAACCGGTGCTGTTACGCGTGTAGTTGTCAGCGCTGAACCGATCGCTGGACGCCAGTTTCTGCTGCTGCCAGTCGATGCCGGCGCTGAGTGTGCCATGCGCCATGGCAACACTGTTACCCCACTGCAGATTGCGCTGGCTCATATCATCCAGCGACGTGCCCGGACGATAGAGGCCGAGCGTACTGGCATAGTTGTAATCTTTATAGCGCTGGTAGCTGTAGCTCAGTTCAGAAGAGTAGCACTCTTCACTGAACTTCATACCGCCTTCATAGGTATGATTATAGATCTGCCGTTTATCACTGCCGTCCTGATAACCTGCATCATACGCACTATTATTACCGTAGCCGTAGCCGCGAAAGAAGGCGGATAAACTGTCGCTGAAACGGTGATTCACACCGGCCCAGAATGTTTTACTGCGAAAGCCGTCCCGATCGCCATCCACTGCGTACGCCGACTGCGGCTGGATGTTATAGCCGCGCGTCGACTGAAAGGCCCCCGCTACGGTTACCAGCGTATCCTCGCCCACCTTGTGTCGCAGCGCCGCATCATACTCCTGATAGCGATTCGACCCGAGGCCCGCCGTTATCTGCCCGCCTGGCTCACTGTTCTCAGTAATGATGTTCACCACGCCGCCAATGGCATCGGCGCCGTAAACGGCGGAGCGTGGTCCGCGGATCAGCTCAATACGCTGAATCAACGCCAGCGGAATCTGGCTAAAGTCAGCGATGCCGGTGATCCCCGACTTCGCCAGCGGGATCCCATCAATCAGCACCAGCGTATGACGCGCTTCCGCACCGCGAATATAGATGTAACTGGTCTGGCCCGGACCACCGTTTTGCGCAATATCCACGCCCGGCAGGCGCCGCATGACATCCGTCAGCGATTTAGCCTGCCAGCGATCGATATCTTCCCGCGTGATCACCTCACCTGGTGCCAGCACGCTGCTGACCGGCTGCTGAAAACGGTTAGCGGTGACAAGTTGCGTATTATCATTTTGCCGGGCATAGCCAGAGGGCGCCCAGAGCGACAGCGCTGTTGCACTCAGGGCGAACAGCGAAGCAGAGGTTATTTTCATTGTTATAGCATCCAAAGGATCGAGCCGGATGCCGCAGGCCTGAGATCGATAGCACGCGATGATCTCAGCGTTTGCGACGATACACCGGCAGGTCTTCGGGCTGAGAACCATAAATGGTGAAGACTTCCCATCCGTCAGGACAGTGTCTGCCTGGGCGATCACCACGACATTCTTTTACCGCTGCGCGTCAGCTCCAGATTTGCACTGGATTCCCTTTTAACTCAATGAGGCCGGCGGCCGCAGTCTACGGTTAAGCCCGCCGCCGATCCACCCCTCCCGCTTTCTGACGTTCGGTTGGGCTGGACATCAGCAGTTGAATGCCTACAATCGCCCGGCAAGCAGGCTTATTACCAGGATTGAAGATGACACCCGAACAGCTCCCGATTGACCAGTATGACGCGCAACTCGCTGAAAAAGTCAGCCGTTTACAGACGATGATGACCCCTTTCACCGCGCCTGACGTGGAGGTGTTCCGATCGCCGGTCAGTCACTACCGTATGCGCGCAGAGTTTCGCATCTGGCACGACGGTGACGACCTCTATCACATCATCTTCGACCAGACGACCAAACAGCGCATTCGCGTGGACAGCTTTCCAGCCGCCAGCGAGCTGATTAATCAGATGATGCCCAGACTGATGGCAGCGATACGTGATAATCAGGTGCTGCGCTTTAAGCTGTTCCAGATCGATTATCTCTCCACGCTGAGCAACCAGATTGTGATCTCCCTGCTTTATCATCGCAAACTGGAAGAAGAGTGGCATGCCGCCGCCAGCACGCTGCGTGACCAGCTGCGCGCTGAAGGATTTGATGTGCAGCTGATTGGACGCGCGACCAAAACCAAAATCTGTCTGGATCGCGACTACGTGGATGAGCGTCTGCCGGTGGCGGGCAAAGAGCTGATTTACCGCCAGGTGGAAAACAGCTTTACCCAGCCTAATGCCGCCATGAACATTCAGATGCTGGAGTGGGCGCTGGATGTTACGCAGCAGTCGCGTGGCGACCTGCTGGAGCTTTACTGCGGTAACGGTAACTTTTCGCTGGCGCTGGCGCGCAATTTCCGCCGCGTACTGGCCACAGAGATAGCCAAGCCCTCGGTGGCGTCGGCTCAGTACAATATCGCTGTGAATCAGATCGATAACGTACAGATTATTCGTATGGCAGCGGAAGAGTTTACCCAGGCCATGAACGGCGTGCGCAGCTTTAACCGGCTGGAAGGCATCGATCTCAGCAGCTATCAGTGCGAGACCATTTTTGTCGATCCGCCACGCAGCGGGCTGGATGATGAAACGGTAAAAATGGTGCAGGCGTATCCGCGTATTCTGTATATCTCCTGTAACCCGCAGACTCTGTGCGACAATCTGGCCGCGCTGTCAGGCACGCATCAGATTGAGCGACTGGCGCTGTTCGATCAGTTCCCGTACACCCACCATATGGAATGCGGCGTATTGCTGACGCGCAAAGCATAAAAAAACGGGAACCCGCAGGTTCCCGTTTTTTTTACTGCCGGCTTCTGGCGCGGCGGAAGCGCGTGCCAATCCAGAACACCAGTCCCGTCATCAGAATGACAGGAATGAAGTTCGAGCCGATATCCGGATATTCTGCGCGCACCATGGCGCTATAAACCAGAATGCCCAGCAGAAAAAATGCCGCGGCCAGTGACGGCATGCCGTCCGGCATATTGCGATTGAGATAACGCTGGTGCAGGCACCATGCTGACAGCCCAAGCGCTATCAGCGGAAAAATGGAAAACGGCACAAAGCTACTGAACAGCGCCGAAAAGGAGCCGTTGATTGCTAAACCAGTGATAAAAGAGAGTAATAACGTTCCTTTATCACGAGGATGCTGCTCAATCATTTCATTATCCTTATCACGTTATTTTTCAGGGATTTCCAGGGTCACGGCCAGCCGCTCTTGTTCCCGGCGATACCAGTAGTAGGCGCCTTTGGCGATCATACGCAGCTGCAGTACCAGCCGCTCTTCCAGCTTACGCCGCTGGTCAGAGTCGACATCCAGCGCTTCAGCGCCGGCGCTAAAAACAATGGTCACCATCGCCTCAGCCTGTGCTTCGGTAAAGCTGCGCGGCATACGGCTTTCCAGCTCAAGGTAGTCAGCCAGTTCTGCGATAAAATGCTGGATCTCACGTGCAACAGCAGCGCGGAAGGCGGCTGACGTGCCGGAACGTTCGCGCAGCAGAAGCCGAAACGCATTCGGGTTGTTGCCGATGAACTCCATAAAGGTTGCCACCGACGTTTTAATGATGCTGCCGCCTTTCGCGATACGCTGGCGCGCCTGGCGCATCAGCTGGCGCAGCATCAGCCCGCTCTCATCAACCATGGTCAGTCCAAGCTCATCCACATCGCGAAAGTGACGATAGAATGAGGTTGGGGCAATGCCGGCTTCACGTGCCACTTCGCGTAAACTCAGGCTGGCAAAACTCCTTTCTGCACTAAGCTGACTGAATGCAGCTTCAATCAGCGAACGTCTTGTACGTTCTTTTTGTTGCGCCCGAACGCCCATTTTTGCGGCCTTGTGAGTAATCAGGCGCTCACTATAACAAACTTTTCAGCGTACAGCCGGGCAAACTTTGTCACCGCCTGTTAACCTCACTGAATGTCAAACTTCTGCATTTTTCACTGTTAGAATTCAGATGTGCGCGGCGAGATGTTAGAATCTCGTTGTAAAAATGTATAGAAGAATAGGACGTACTGGTATGCAAAAGTCTTACGATTACGATGCCATTGTAATTGGCTCCGGTCCGGGCGGCGAAGGTGCGGCGATGGGGCTGGTCAAGCAGGGAGCGCGCATCGCAGTGATCGAACGCTACCACAACATTGGCGGCGGTTGTACACACTGGGGAACCATCCCTTCCAAAGCGCTGCGTCATGCCGTCAGCCGCATCATTGAATTCAATCAGAACCCGCTCTACAGCGATCATACCCGTCTTCTCCGCTCCTCGTTCGCTGACATCCTTAACCACACCGAAAATGTTATCAGTCAGCAGACTGCCATGCGCCAGGGCTTTTATGAGCGTAACCGCTGTGAACTCTATCAGGGCGACGCGCATTTTGTTGATGCCAACACGATAGAGGTGGAGCAGCCTGATGGCACCCGCGAGCAGCTTACGGCAGAAAAATTTGTCATTGCCTGCGGCTCACGTCCCTATCACCCGGCCGACGTCGACTTTACACACCCGCGCATCTACGATTCCGACTCTATCCTGAACCTGCATCATGAACCGGGTCATGTGATCATCTATGGTGCCGGCGTGATTGGTTGCGAATACGCCTCTATCTTCCGCGGTCTTAACGTCAAGGTCGATCTCATCAACACCCGCGATCGTCTGCTGGCGTTCCTCGATCAGGAGATGTCCGACTCTCTCTCTTACCACTTCTGGAACAGCGGTGTGGTGATCCGTCACAACGAAGAGTTTGAGAAGATTGAAGGCGTCAGCGATGGCGTGATCATGCACCTGAAGTCCGGCAAAAAAGTCAAAGCGGATTGTCTGCTATATGCGAACGGCCGCACCGGGAATACCGACTCGCTTTCGCTGGAGAACGTGGGGCTGGAAGCCGATGGACGCGGCCTGCTGAAAGTTAACAGCATGTATCAGACCGCGCAGCCGCACATTTATGCCGTGGGCGATGTGATTGGCTATCCGAGTCTGGCTTCCGCCGCTTACGATCAGGGACGCATTGCCGCTCAGGCGATCATCAAAGGTGAAGCGAGTGCGCATCTGATCGAAGATATCCCGACCGGTATCTATACCATCCCTGAAATCAGTTCAGTCGGAAAAACAGAGCAGCAGCTGACCGCGATGAAAGTACCTTATGAAGTAGGTCGTGCGCAGTTTAAGCATCTGGCACGCGCGCAGATTGTTGGCATGCACGTCGGCAGCCTGAAAATCCTGTTTCACCGCGAGACAAAAGAGATTCTGGGGATCCACTGCTTTGGTGAGCGCGCGGCGGAGATTATTCACATCGGGCAGGCCATTATGGAGCAGAAAAACGGCGGTAACACGATTGAGTACTTCGTGAATACCACCTTTAACTACCCCACCATGGCTGAAGCCTATCGTGTAGCCGCGCTGAACGGATTAAACCGCCTGTTTTAACGCGGCGTCAAAATGGCCCTGCATATGGGTTTTGATTGCTTCTGCCAGCTGCTCATAGCGGCTGCGCAGAGGCGAACCTGGCCGGTAAACCAGCGCGATAGTGCGTTGCGGTACCGGTTTATAACAGGGCAGATAGCAGACACCATCGCGCACGCGCTCTTTAGGCACCGCCAGTGAAGGCAGTAGCGTAATGCCGCTGCCGGCCGCCACCATATTACGCAGCGTTTCCAGGCTGGTGGCGCGAAAATGGGTATCTTCGTCCGCACCCGCCTCAAAGCAGAAGCCCATCGCCTGGTCGCGCAGGCAGTGACCATCTTCCAGCATCAGCAGTTTTTCACCCGCCAGATCGGACATCGGCACGCGATCGCGATCGTGCCACGGGTGATCTTTGTAGATCGCCAGCTTCATGGGCTCATCAAACAGCGGCACTTCAATAAAGGCTTCACTCTCTTTAACCAGCGCCAGAATAGCGCAGTCAAGTTTCCCGCTGTCGAGCTGTGCCAGCAGCTGCTGAGTCTGTGCTTCATGCAGATACATCTCCAGCTTCGGGAAAGTCTGATGCAGCATAGGAATAATATTGGGCAGCAGATAGGGGCCGGTCGTGGGGATCAGTCCGATATGCAGCGGTCCGGACATCGCTTCACCCTGCTGGCTGGCCATCTCTTTCAGCACCTTAACCTCACGCAGTACGGTTCGCGCCTGATCAACCAGCAGTAATCCTGCCTGGGTGAACAGCACTTTACGGCTGGTACGTTCCAGCAGCATGACGCCCAGTTCATCTTCCAGCTTGCGGATCTGTCCGCTCAGAGTCGGCTGACTGACATGACAGGCATCAGCAGCGCGACGGAAATGGCGGTGTTCCGCAAGTGAAACCAGATACTCGAGATCGCGAATGTTCATTAATATCCTCCAAACCACGATAGCCCGTGGCGATAGATAGAATAGCAACGAACGATTGGCCCTATCAAGCTATGCACGGGAATAATAGCGCTCACTGATTTAAGCCCATGCATTTGTAGAGAAATTTATTTATTTGCTGAACATGTGCCGGGGCTGAACGCTTTTACAAAAAACGCTTTTTACGCAGCAAATCTGTTTTGCTGAACCCAATCACTGTGCTGGCGGGGAGTGCCGGTACGCTGATGATGTGCCTATAAAAATATGCAATTCCGAAGCCAGAGGTTGGCGGGCTTTTTATAAAGCCCGCTTTTTTTATGGCGTATCAAACCGGCCAGCGTCCGGGAGCGGCTATTGCAGACGCGCCTGTGCTTCGCGAATCGCCTGGGCTACCTGCTGCGGCGCAACACCACCGCGCGCGTTACGCTTGTCGAGGCAGGACTGCAGCGAAAGCACCGGATAGACATCCTCTTCGATGACGTCACTGAACTGCTTCAGCTGAGCCAGACTCAGCGCTTCCAGCGCCACACCCTGCTGGATAGCCGCGACGACCGCTTCTCCCACAATATGATGCGCCTCGCGGAACGGCACGCCTTTCGCGACCAGATAGTCTGCCAGCTCAGTGGCATTGGCGTAGCCCTGTTCAGCCGCTTCCTGACAACGCGGACGTTTAACCTGAATACCATCCAGAACCAGCACTGACATGTGCAGACAGTCGAGCCAGGTATCCAGCGCGTCAAACAGCCCTTCTTTATCTTCCTGCATATCTTTGTTGTAGGCCAGCGGCAGGCCTTTCAGCGTCATCATCATGCCGGTCAGTGCGCCCTGGACACGGCCGCATTTACCGCGAATCAGCTCCAGCGCATCCGGGTTTTTCTTCTGCGGCATCAGCGATGAACCTGAGGTGACTTTATCAGACAGCTCGACGAAGCCCGCCTCGCCCGTGTTAAAGAAAATCAGGTCTTCTGCAAAGCGCGACAGATGCACCATGCCAATTGACGCGTCGGAGAGCAGCTCCAGCACATGATCGCGATCGGATACGGTATCCAGGCTGTTACGCGTTGCCGAAGCAAAACCGAGCCAGCCTGCCAGCTGCTCGCGGTCAATCTCATAAGCGGTACCGGCCAGCGCACCACAGCCCAGCGGGCTGACATCCAGCCGCTTCAGCGTATCCTGCAGACGGCTCTCATCGCGCGCCAGCATTTCGGTATACGCCAGACACCAGTGGGCGAATGTAACCGGCTGCGCGCGCTGCAGATGCGTATAGCCCGGCATGACGGCATCCTGATTCGCTTCTGCCGTCGCCACCAGCGCGCTCTGCAGCTGACGCGTCGCGTCCAGCAGCAGGGCAACCTGCTCTTTGCACCAGAGCTTCAGATCGGTGGCAACCTGATCGTTACGGCTGCGTCCGGTATGCAGCTTTTTACCCAGCGCCCCGACCTTATCGATCAGCTTGCCCTCGACCCAGCTGTGAATATCTTCTGCATCGCTTTCCAGGATCTGTGACGGATTCGCGCGTACGTCCGCCAGCAGCTCGTTCAGCGCCGCTTCAAGCTGCTGCTGTTCCGTTGAGGTTAAAACGTTCACGGTTACCAGCGCTTTTGACCACGCCACAGAGCCGGTAATGTCCTGCTCCGCCAGGCGGTAATCAAAACGCAGTGAATCATTAAACTGTTTAAACCGCTGGTCTGCTGCCTGCGAGAACCGTCCGCCCCAAAGTGCCATCTGCTTGCTCCTGAAATCGTGTTGAAAAAGGCGGCCTGAGCCGCCCTTATATAACTGCTGCCGCGTGCTTACTTCTTCTGCTCGTTCAGCGCACGAATGCGCGAAGAGAGGGAGAACAGGCGAATAAAGCCGCCCGCGTGACGATGGTCATACACCTCATCTTCACCAAAGGTGGCGAACTCTTCTGAGTAGAGGCTGTTAGCCGATTTCTTCTGAATCGCCGTAGCCTGACCTTTGTAAAGCTGCAGAACCACTTCGCCGTTGACCTCTTCAGCCAGCGATGCCGCCGCCGCCTGAATAGACTGGCGCAGCGGCGCGAACCAGCGACCATCGTAAACCACGTAAGACATCTCCTGGCCCAGCTGCTCACGCCATTTGAAGCTGTCGCGATCCAGAACCAGCTGCTCAACCGCACGCAGCGCATTTACCATGATGGTACCGCCAGGGGTTTCATAGCAGCCGCGTGATTTGATGCCAACCAGACGGTTTTCCACGATATCGATCCGGCCAACGCCATGTTTAGCACCCAGTACGTTGAGTTTTTCCAGGCACTGGAACGGGCTCAGCTGCTCGCCGTTTACGGCAACCACGCAGCCTTTTTCAACGGTCACGGTGACATTTTCCGGCTGGTCCGGCGCTTCAAGCGGATCCACGGTCCATACCCAGCAATCTTTATTCGGTGCATTCCACGGACTTTCCAGCACGCCACCTTCGGTGGAGATATGCCACGCGTTCTCATCGCGGCTGTAGATCTTCTCCAGCGACGCGGTCGTCGGGATATTGCGCTCTTTCAGATAGTCGAGCAGCGCCTCACGCGAACGCAGATCCCACTCGCGCCATGGCGCAACAACTTTAAGCTGTGGTGCCAGCGCGGTATAGGTGGTTTCGAAACGCACCTGGTCGTTGCCTTTACCGGTTGCGCCGTGGCACAGCGCGTCAGCACCCACTTTCAGCGCCAGTTCAACCTGCGCTTTAGCAATGATAGGACGCGCCATTGACGTGCCCAGCAGATAGGTGCCTTCATACAGGGCACCGGTCTGCAGCACCGGATAGACGTAATCGCTGATGAACTCTTCACGCAGATCTACTACGTGACATTCAGATGCGCCCGACTGCAGCGCTTTTTTCTCAACGCCTTCCAGGTCGGCCGGGTCCTGACCAATATTGGCGACAAACGCCACAACTTCGCAGCCGCCGTAGTTCTCTTTCAGCCATGGAATGATGGCTGAGGTATCGAGGCCGCCTGAGTAGGCCAGAACGATTTTTTTAATGTTTTGCGTGCTCATGTCTTAATCCTTGATTATGCGAGAATCCGGGTGCCAATCGACACGCCGTTGAAAAGGTCGGGCAGCTGCTCAGCATGGCGCCAGCTGGCGATATCGACCGGACGGCCCAGCGTGCGTGCCGCATCCAGCGCAGCATTGACTTTAACAATCATACCGTCGGTAATAATGCCCTGCGCAATCAGCTGTTCCGCTTTCGCTGCGGTCATTTCAGCGATGCGCTGGCCTTTGCCGTCGAGAATGCCGCTGACGTCAGAGAGCAGCACCAGATCGGCTCCGATAGTGGCTGCCAGCGCCGTCGCTGCCTGATCGGCATTCACATTCATCAGCGCTCCGCCGGCAGTGATGCCAATTGAGCTGATAACCGGCATATAGCCTGCATTCAGCAGCGTATTCAGCAGCGCAGGGTTGCCCGGCGTGGCCTGCCCGACATGCCCCAGCTCTTCATCAAACTGCGCGACGCTGACCAGTCCGGCATCGCCCAGACACAGCCCGACAGCATTAATGCCGTAACGGGTTGCCCACGCCAGCAGCGTTTTATTCGCAGTGCCCGCCAGCGCGCCGGTAATAATGTCGATTTGATCGGCGGGTGTAACGCGCAGGCCATCTTTCTTTTTCACCGGCAGCGCGAGCTTTTTCATCAGTTCGTCGACCAGACAGCCGCCGCCGTGCACAATCACCAGCGGACGCTGATGTTCATTGCGGTACGCCAGCAGCGCATCAAACAGCCGGGCCAGTGCTTCTTCGCTATCCAGCAGTACGCCGCCCAGTTTAATGATCAGTGGATTGCTCATGGTTACGTTATCCGTCCGTTAAATCAGAGAGAGCGTTTCAGGGAAACCGAAACGAATATTCAGACACTGAATCGCCTGTGATGACGCGCCTTTCAGCAGGTTATCTTCTGCCGCGACTACAATCAGATGCTCATCCTGTACGGCAAAACCGATATCGCAGAACGGCAGGCCCACTACCGCTTTCAGCGCCGGTACGCCGTTGTCATAGAGGCGCACCAGCGGCTTGTCGTGATAGGCCGCATAAAACGCATCGGTCACATCCTGCTGCGTAATGCCCGCTTTCAGACGGCAGGTGATGGTTGCGAGAATACCGCGGGGAAAATTACCCAGATGCGGGGTAAAAATAACCGGCGCGCCAAGATGGGCAACTATTTCCGGATGATGACGGTGGTTAAACAGGCCGTAGGGCTGCAGGCTCACTTCGCAAAAGCTGGTCGCGACGCTGGCTTTACGCCCGGCTCCGCTGACGCCGCTGGTGGCATTGATTACCGGCCACTGCGCGTCATTCAGCAGATCCGCTTTGAGCAGCGGCTTCAGCGCCAGCTGCGCTGCGGTGGGATAGCACCCAGGCACGGCCACCAGCTGGGCCTCTTTAATACGTTCGTGATTCCATTCGGCCAGACCATATACCGCGTTATCCAGCCACGCCTGATGCTGATGACTGAAGCCATAATAGCGGGTGTAGAACGCCTCATCGTTGACCCGGAAGGCGCCTGAGAGATCGAAGACCACGCAGCCTGCTTTCAGAAATTCAGGTGCCAGATCGTGGCTGACTTCATGCGCCGTCGCGAGGAACACCACATCTACTTTCTCTGCCCACGCCGCCGGATCGCTCAGCGGCTGCAGCGGCAGATCCACGATACCTTTCAGCTGCGGATGGAGATCGGAGAGCAATTTTCCGGCATCCGGGCTTTGCGCTGAAACCGCTAAAGCGGTTATGTTCATATGCGGATGGCGATTCAGGTAAGTGGCAAGCTCTACGCCAGCATAACCACTGGCACCAACGATCAGCGTATTCAACATCAGGCTGTATACCTTTTTACAGTCAACGTATCGGGTCGCGGCCGTGCCCCGTTGCCCACGATGCCGTTTGCACTTTTTCAGTTCACATGCAGACGACGTTAATGTATTTTTATTCACTATTAGTGCATGAATATTGATACATCCTAACCTAAGGACCGTCAACAGTGAAGTCAAAAATTCCACCTTTTATCGAACTCTACCGCCAGTTGATCGCCTCACCGTCAATCAGCGCAACCGACAGCGCGCTTGACCAGAGCAACGAAAGTTTAATCAATTTGCTGGCGGGCTGGTTCCGCGATCTGGGCTTCAGCGTTGAAGTTCAGCCGGTGCCGGGCACGCGACATAAGTTCAACCTGCTGGCGCGCAGCGGTGAAGGCGCAGGCGGACTGCTGCTGGCGGGTCATACTGACACCGTACCCTTTGATGACGGACGCTGGACACGCGATCCGTTTGTCCTGACTGAACATGACAATAAACTTTACGGGCTGGGCACGGCAGATATGAAAGGCTTCTTCGCCTTTATTCTCGATGCGCTGCGCGATGTTGACGTCACTACGCTTAAAAAACCGCTCTATGTGCTGGCGACCGCTGACGAAGAGACCACGATGGCAGGTGCCAAATATTTCTCTGAGTCAGCCCGGCTGCGCCCCGACTGCGCCATTATCGGTGAGCCTACCTCGCTCAAACCGGTGCGCGCCCACAAAGGCCACCTTTCACACGCTATCCGCATTGAGGGCCAGTCAGGCCACTCCAGCGATCCGGCGCGCGGCGTGAATGCGATTGAGCTGATGCACGCCTCTATTACAGAACTGATGAAGCTGCGCCATACCCTGAAAGAGCGCTATCACCATGATGGCTTTGCCATTCCTTATCCGACTATGAACTTTGGTCATATTCATGGTGGTGACGCGGCTAACCGCATCTGCGCCTGTTGCGAACTGCATATGGATATCCGGCCGCTGCCGGGCCTGAGCCTGAACGATCTGGATGGCTTGCTGAATGAAGCGCTGGCACCGGTGAGCGCCCGCTGGCCTGGCCGCCTGACCGTAGGCGAACTGCATCCGCCTATTCCGGGTTATGAGTGTCCGGCCGATCATGAACTGGTTACGGTGGTGGAGAAGCTGCTGGGCGTGCCGACGGAAGTGGTCAACTACTGTACCGAAGCGCCGTTTATTCAGCAGATCTGCCCGACGCTGGTGCTGGGACCAGGTTCAATCGAGCAGGCGCATCAGCCGGATGAATTTATCGATACCGCATTTATTAAGCCAACTCACGCCCTGATCACGCAGGTTGTGCAGCATTTTTGTCACTGATAGATAATCTGCGGGGCATTTCACTGTTTAATCAGCAAAATGCCCCGTCATTATCCGGTGTTTGCTGATAAGAATAACTTATCTCTCTCTATCCCCGATAAAACTTATCACTTTCCGCACGTTAGCTGCCTGTTTTCGTCAGTTCAGGCTAATTGACGGAGTTCACAAATCGTGGCTAGATAAAAGATGATGTTATACCCGCTGGTTGGGTCCAGAGGGGTTAAAAGACGATAAGGGTGTCAGGGTCAAATGAACGAACAATATTCCGCAATGCGAAGTAATGTCAGTATGCTCGGCAAACTGCTCGGGGATACGATAAAGGATGCACTGGGAGAGAACATTCTCGATCGGGTGGAAACCATCCGCAAACTCTCTAAGTCATCCCGTGCAGGCAATGACTCTCATCGCCGGGAGCTGCTGTCAACGCTGCAGAACCTTTCTAACGATGAGCTGCTGCCGGTGGCCCGCGCCTTTAGTCAGTTTCTTAACCTTACTAACGTGGCTGAACAGTATCAGACCATTTCACGCAGCGGCGATGGCGCTAACCATCCGGAGCTGCTGAAAAAGACGTTTGAGCGCCTGAAGCAGCATAACGATCTCAGCGAAATGGCTATCCGTCAGGCGATTGAAGAGCTGTCGCTGGAGCTGGTCCTGACCGCACACCCGACTGAAATTACCCGCCGCACCCTGATCCACAAGCTCGGCGAAGTGAACAGCTGCCTGGAGCAGCTCGACCACGCTGATATTACCGACTATGAGCGCAATCAGGTGATGCGCCGTCTGCGCCAGCTGGTAGCCCAGGCGTGGCATACGGATGAGATCCGTAAATATCGCCCTACCCCGGTCGATGAAGCGAAATGGGGCTTCGCTGTCGTGGAAAATAGCCTGTGGGAGGGCGTTCCCGCGTTTCTGCGTGAACTGAATGAGCAGGTTGAAGAGACGTTTGGCATTCAGCTGCCGGTGGATTTTGTGCCGATTAAATTCACGTCGTGGATGGGCGGCGATCGTGACGGCAATCCGAACGTGACCGCACCTATTACCCGCCACGTTATGCAGCTGAGCCGCTGGAAAGCAGCCGACCTCTTCCTGCGCGATGTAGGGGTGCTGATCTCTGAGCTGTCGATGTCGGAGTGTAGCGACGAAGTGCGCGTAATGTGCGGCGATCCGGACGCGATTGAACCTTACCGCATGATCCTGAAACGCATGCGCAGCCAGCTGATGAACACGCAGGCATATCTGGAGCAGCGCCTGAAAGGCGAACGCCTGCCGCGCCCGACCGATCTGCTGGTCTCCAATGAGCAGCTCTGGCAGCCGCTGTTTGCTATTTATCAGTCGCTGCAGCAGTGTGGTATGAGCATTATCGCTAATGGCCAGCTGCTGGACACGCTGCGCCGGGTAAAATGCTTTGGCGTTCCGCTGGTGCGCATCGACATCCGCCAGGAGAGCACCCGTCATACCGAAGCGATTGCGGAAGTTACGCGCTATCTCGGCCTCGGCGACTACGAAAGCTGGTCAGAAGCGGACAAACAGGCGTTTCTGATCCGCGAACTCAATTCAAAACGTCCGCTGCTGCCGCGCCAGTGGGAGCCGGGCGACAACACGCGCGAAGTGCTGGAAACCTGTAAAGTCGCCGCCGAAGCGCCGCAGGGTTCCATCGCGGCCTACGTGATCTCTATGGCGAAAACGCCTTCTGACGTGCTGGCGGTTCATCTGCTGCTGAAAGAGGCGGGCATTCCGTACGCTATGCCGGTCGCGCCACTGTTTGAAACGCTGGATGACCTGAACAACGCCAATGATGTTATGACGCAGCTGCTGAATATCGACTGGTATCGCGGCTTTATCAACGGCAAACAGATGGTAATGATTGGCTATTCCGACTCGGCAAAAGATGCCGGCGTGATGGCGGCCAGCTGGGCACAGTATCAGGCGCAGGACGCGCTGATTAAAACCTGTGAAAAAGCGGGCATTACCCTGACGCTGTTCCACGGGCGAGGCGGCTCCATTGGCCGTGGCGGCGCGCCTGCGCACGCTGCACTGCTCTCTCAGCCGCCGGGCAGTCTTAAAGGTGGCCTGCGCGTGACAGAACAGGGCGAAATGATCCGCTTTAAATATGGCTTGCCGGAAGTCACCATCGCCAGCCTCTCGCTCTATACCGGGGCCATTCTGGAAGCGAACCTGATGCCGCCGCCGGAGCCTGAACAGGAGTGGCGGGAGATCATGAACGGTCTTTCTGCGCACTCCTGCGCCATGTATCGCGGCTACGTCCGTGAAAATGCTGACTTTGTTCCCTACTTCCGCTCTGCCACACCGGAGCAGGAGCTGGGCAAACTGCCGCTGGGCTCACGTCCGGCTAAACGTCGTCCGACCGGTGGCGTTGAATCCCTGCGCGCCATTCCGTGGATTTTTGCCTGGACGCAAAACCGTCTGATGCTGCCAGCCTGGCTCGGCGCCGGTGCGGCGCTGCAGAAAGCGATGGATGAAGGTCATCAGGATCAGCTGGAAACGATGTGCCGCGACTGGCCGTTCTTCTCAACCCGCCTCGGGATGCTGGAGATGGTCTTCTCCAAAGCTGACCTGTGGCTGGCCGAGTATTACGATCAGCGCCTGGTTGATAAAGCGCTCTGGCCGCTGGGTAAACAGCTGCGCGACCAGCTGGAAGCGGATATTAAAGCGGTGCTGACCATTGCAAATGATGCGCATCTGATGGCGGATCAGCCGTGGATTGCCGAATCCATTGCGCTGCGCAACGTGTATACCGATCCCCTGAACGTGCTGCAGGCAGAGCTGCTGCTGCGCGCCCGTGCGCAGGAAGTACGCGGTGACGAACCGGACGCGCGGGTTGAGCAGGCGCTGATGGTAACCATCGCCGGCGTGGCCGCCGGCATGCGCAACACCGGTTAGCCGATACAAAAAAAGGAGCCTCAGGCTCCTTTTTTATTCTCTCTGCAGCAGTCCGGATTAAAGCAGCTGGGCGAGACGGTTCAGATCCGACTGCAGCGCACCCGCGGTAACATCACGTCCGGCACCGGGTCCGCGGATCACCAGCGGATTATCGCGGTACCAGCGGCTCTCAATGGCAAAGACGTTATCGCACGGCAGCAGCGCTGCCAGCGGATGTTCAGGCCGCACCGCTTCCACGCCGACGCGGGCTTTACCGCTGGCATCAAAGCGCGCCACATAACGCAGCACCAGGCCCAGCTCCTGCGCCGCTTCGTAGCGCTGCAGCATCTGGTTATTCAGCTCGTCTGCGTTTTCAAAAAAGTGATCAACCGATTCCGCCTCACAGTCGACTGGTACCAGCGACTCTACCCGCACCTGATCCGGCTCGATATCGTAGCCCGCCTCACGCGCCAGGATCACCAGCTTGCGCTTCACATCCTGCCCGGAGAGATCGACGCGCGGATCGGGTTCAGTCAGCCCCTGCTGCCACGCCTGATCCACCAGCTCGCTGAAGGGAACGCTGCCGTCAAACTGCAAAAACAGCCACGACAGCGTGCCGGAGAAAATTCCGCTGATGGAGAGTATTGAGTCGCCACTTTCGCGCAGGTCGCGTACCGTGTGGTTAACCGGCAAACCGGCACCGACCGTCGCGTTATAAAGCCAGTGGCGCCCGGTTTTGGCGAAGGCATCGCGGATCTGACGCCAGCTCTGGCTGTCTGATGCGCCAGCCACTTTATTTGCGCTGATCACGTGAAAACCGTGACTGGCAAAATCGAGATACTGCTGCGCCAGCGGCGCGCTGGCGGTTACGTCAAGCACCACCAGGTCATCAAACGGATGCGCGCGCATCCACAGAAACAGCGACTCCTCATCCAGCGCCTGCGCTTCATCGTCGAAAAAAGCCAGCGTGCGGCTGGCATCCAGCCCTTCGTAACTCAGCAGGCTGCGACGACTGTCAGCCACGCCAGCCAGCACAAACTCAAAGCCGGTACGGGCGGAGAGCGTTTCCTGCTCGCGGGCGAACAGCTCCAGCCAGCGCGCGCCGATATTGCCCTTTCCGAACAGCATCAGGCCGATACGTTTTTCTGCGCGAAACAGCGACTGATGCAGTCCCTGAATCAGATGGCGGGTCGGTCCTGTGCGCAGCACCGCGACCAGGCTGATATGCTCTTCTGACTGCCAGACAAACTCAACCGGCTGATCTTTAATCTGCTGCCAGAAACGGTGGCTGTGCAGCGGATTGCGCGTTACGCCAGCTCCCACCAGCGCCACCAGCGCCATGCCATCGCGCAGCTGCAGATGGCCCGGCAGCGCCGCATCCTGCAGCAGCGTAAAGGCACTGTTAACCACTTCCGCGGTATAGCAGAGCTGCAGCAGGCGACGATCGGGATGCAGGCCGCTTGCCAGCGGACGCAGCTGGGCGCGCTTCAGCAGCTGATCGATCTCTTTTTGCTGCGTAGCAAAATCGTGACCTTCAGCAAGCTGGATCTCCACCAGACAGACATCGTCGTGACTGGTGACAATACGCGCGCCGGTGCCGGAGGCCAGCACGCGCTCAATACGGGTTGAACCCTGCTCAGGCTGATAGCTGCAGCGCAGCTGTAAATCGATATCGCTGCTGGAGACCGGCTGCAACGTACGGGTATGGAGTACCGGCGCCGCCAGTCGCGCCAGCTCGCTGGCTTCATCCAGCCGCAGCAGCGGCAGCAGGCAGGCATCGGAAACTTTGCGTGGATCGGCGCTATAGACGCCAGCCACATCGCTCCAGATGGTCACGCGCCCCGCACCCGCGAGCGCCCCGATCTGGGTAGCGGAATAGTCAGAACCGTTGCGCCCCAGCAGCACGGTTTCACCTGCCTCATTACGACTGATAAAACCGGTGACGACCAGACGCTTATGCGGATGCTGCGCCAGCAGCGCCTGCAGCAGCGGCCAGGATTTTCCCTCATCCACCTGCGGCTGAGCCGCGCGCTCCGCCCGCAGAAAATCACGTGCGTCCAGCCAGGCGGCGTCAACATCGCGCTGACTCAGTACCGCAGCCATCAGCCGCGCCGACCAGATTTCGCCATGCCCGACCACTTCTGCATATACCGCTTCAGTTATCGCGCCATCCAGTAGCGCCGCCAGGCGCTCCAGATCGCGGATAAAAAGGGTAGTCAGCCGGTCGGCCGCCTCCGCTGGCAGCAGCGCAGCAATCAGCTCGCTGTGGTAGCGGCGAAGCGTCTGCTGCACCTGGTGCGCCGAGAGGCGATCGCTCTGGCTCAGCTTCAGCCAGCCGATCAGCTGATTCGTGGTGCTGCCTGCAGCAGAGACCACCATGAGATCGCCTGGCTGACTGTAATCAGCCATAATGGCCGCTACGCGCTGGTAGCAGCTGGCATCCGCCAGGCTGCTGCCACCAAATTTATGCAGCTGCTTCGTCGGCGTTCCCGCGCCTGCTGTACTGGTCATGATTACTCCCCGGCTGCGATTCGGAAGGCGTTATCCAAATCGGCAATTAAATCTTCGTGATCTTCAATGCCGACGGAGACCCGCAGCAGTGTTTCAGAGATGCCGGCGGCTGCGCGTGCTTCCGCAGACATGCCGGCATGTGTCATGGTGGCCGTATGTGAAATCAGGCTCTCTACTCCGCCCAGCGACTCCGCCAGCGTAAACAGCTGCAGCGCTTTCAGAAAACGACGCAGCCGCGCTTCATCTGCATCCAGCTCAAAGCTTAACATGGCGCCAAAGCCGCGTTGCTGACGTCGCGCATATTCATGACCGGCATTTTCCGGCAGAGAAGGATGATACAGCTTCTTCACCAGCGGCTGCTGCTTCAGATAGTCCACTATCGCCAGCGCGTTGCGCTGGGCCGCTGCCATGCGGGGTGCCAGCGTCCGCAGACCGCGCAGCAGCAGATAGCTGTCAAACGCCGCGCCGGTCACGCCGATGTTATTGGCCCACCAGGCAAGCTCGGTGGCAACGGCCGGATCTTTTGCAATCACCGTCCCGGCCACCACGTCAGAGTGGCCGTTGAGATATTTTGTACAGGAGTGGATCACCAGGTCGGCCCCGAGGGCGAGCGGATTTTGCAGCGCCGGGCTCAGGAAGGTGTTATCCACCACGCTGACGGCACCCGCCGCGCGCGCCGCCTGACAGATTGCCGCAATATCCACTACGCGCAGCAGAGGATTGCTCGGGCTTTCCACCAGCACCAGTTTTGGCTTTTCGGCCAGCGCTGCGGCCAGCGCTGCGCTGTCACCCTGGTCGACAAACTTCACACGGTAAGCACCGCGCTTGCTGAGGCTGTCAAACAGGCGGTAGCTGCCGCCATAGCAGTCGTGGGGTGCGATCAGCAGATCGCCGGGCTTCAGGAATACAGTGGTCACCAGGTGAATCGCAGACATGCCGGTATTTGTCAGTACGGCACCCGCCCCGCCCTCCAGCTCGGCCAGCGCGCGCTGCACCACATCGCGCGTCGGATTGCCACGGCGCGAATAGTCGTGGGCGCGCGGCTCATTAAAGTCGAGAAAATTATAGGTGCTGGAGAGATGGATCGGCGGGACTACGCAGCCATACTGCTCGTCATCATTCAAACCGCTGCGTACTGCGATGGTTGCCTGTTTGCGCGTCATGGGCTCTGCTGTTCCTGAAGAGGGGTAAAGTGCCCACAGGATAACATTCCGCTAACAGACGTCAATACATCTGGACATCTAAATGTCTTTGCGTATAGATTGAGCGCAGAGCGAATAACCGCTAAAATTATAGGTTATTGCCTGCTGAGCAGCGCATGCGCTTCATTAACGCGGCGCTGAAGCACAAAATCCACGGCGCAGGCGGTCAGGCACGCAAAAATCGGGCATAATCCACGGATCATCCCCTATAACACTTTTATTAATTAAGGTAACTCATGGCTGAATGGAACGGCGAATATATCAGCCCGTACGCTGAGCACGGTAAAAAAAGCGAGCAGGTTAAAAAAATAACGGTTTCTATCCCGCTGAAAGTGCTTAAAATTTTAACCGATGAGCGTACACGTCGTCAGGTGAACAATCTGCGTCACGCCACGAACAGTGAGCTGCTGTGTGAAGCTTTTTTGCACGCGTTTACCGGTCAGCCTCTGCCCGACGACGTTGACCTGCGCAAAGAGCGCAGCGATGAGATCCCGGAAGAAGCGAAGCAGATTATGCGCGAGATGGGCATCGACCCGGATAGCTGGGAATATTAAATTCTGGTATAAAAAAACCCAGCCGAGGCTGGGTTTTCTTTTGCATCCGGGATAACCCGGCGGCAAACAAATCTTATTTTTTGCTGCCCGGAATGCTGAAACGCTTGTTGAAGCGATCAACGCGGCCGCCGGTGTCAACAACACGCTGCTTACCAGTGTAGAACGGGTGGCATTTGCCGCACACGTCCAGGTTCAGGTCGTGGTTCATGGTAGAACGGGTGTTGATCACGTTACCGCAAGAGCAAGTGATGGTCACTGCTTCGTACTTCGGGTGAATACCTTGTTTCATGGGAAAACCTCATAAAAGGCCGTGTCGCTCTCCATGCCAGGCGAACCTGCACAGCACCACACGCGGTTGAACATTATATGTATCTCTGACGAGCTATCTCACCAGAGGCGGCATAGTATACAGAATTTAACCGCCCGAGGCAAACATTGCTCAGCCATACACGCCTGCGGCCCCAGCGTGTACACTACCGTCCCTGATTACAGAACTGGATAGAGATCGCAATGTCCGTCGTAAAGGTTGCCCTGCCCGTCCCGCTACCGCGCCTGTTTGATTATCTGCTCCCTGCTGACGCTGCGCAGCCGGCAACCGGCAGTCGCGTCAGCGTGCCTTTTGGCAACCGTAAGCTGACTGGCATTGTGACCGGCGTGACCGAAAGCAGCGATCTGCCGCTGAAGCAGCTGAAACCGATAGAAGCCGTGCTGGATGACAGCAGTCTGTTTTCGCCCGCGCTGTGGCGCATCCTCAACTGGGCGGCCGGTTACTATCATTCACCCGTCGGGGAAGTGCTGAGTCATGCGTTACCGGTTCTGCTCCGCCAGGGGAAACCGGCACAGGAAGCGCCGCTGTGGCAGTGGGCGATCACGGAGGCCGGACGGGAAGTGGCGCCGGAAAGTCTGAAGCGTGCACCAAAGCAGCAGCAGGCGCTGGCCGCGCTGCGTCAGCAACCGCTCTATCGTCATCAGGTAAACGAACAGAGCTTTAACGACGCCGCTCTGCAGGCGCTCAGAGCCAAAGGGCTGTGCGAGCTGCGCGAGCATGCGCCATCTGCCGCGGACTGGCGGACGCATTTTGCCATTAAAGGCGAGCGTCTGCGGCTCAATACCGATCAGGCCATGGCCGTCGGGGCTATCCGGGCGGAAGACGATCGCTACGTTCCGTGGCTGCTGGCCGGGATCACCGGCTCCGGTAAAACCGAGGTCTATCTCACTATCCTGGAAAACATTCTGTCACGCGGCATGCAGGCACTGGTGCTGGTGCCGGAGATTGGCCTCACGCCGCAGACCATTGCGCGCTTCCGGGAACGTTTTGATGCCCCGATTGATGTGCTGCACTCTGCGCTGAATGACAGCGAAAGGCTGGCGGTCTGGCTGCGCGCCCGGCGCGGCGAAAGCGCGATTATTATTGGTACGCGCTCTGCGCTGTTCACCCCGCTGGCGCGGCCTGGCGTAATCATTATTGATGAAGAGCATGACAGCTCCTATAAACAGCAGGAGGGCTGGCGTTATCAGGCCCGCGATCTGGCGGTGTTTCGTGCACATGAAGAGAACATCCCGATTGTCATGGGTTCGGCCACGCCCGCGCTGGAGACGCTGCATAACGTGCGCGTCGGCAAATACCGGCAGCTTAATCTCACCCAGCGCGCCGGTAATGCAAAGCCCGCTTTGCAGCAGCTGATCGATCTGAAAGGACAGCCGCTTAAGGGTGGTCTGGCGCCGGCGCTGCTCAGTAAAATGCGCCAGCACCTGCAGGCGGATAATCAGGTGCTGCTGTTTCTGAACCGGCGCGGCTTTTCACCGGCGCTGATGTGCCACGACTGCGGCTGGCTGGCGGAATGCCAGCGCTGCGACAGCTACTACACGCTGCACCAGCATCACCGCCAGCTGCGCTGCCACCATTGCGACAGCCAGCGTCCGCTGCCGCTGCAGTGTCCCGGCTGCGGTTCTACCCATCTGATGCCGGTTGGCGTAGGCACAGAACAGCTGGAGCAGCAGCTGGGCACGCTGTTTCCGGACGTGCCGGTTTCGCGCATCGATCGTGATACTACCAGCCGTAAAGGTGCGCTGGAGCAGCATCTGGCGGATGTGCATCGCGGCGGCGCGCGTATTCTGGTGGGCACGCAGATGCTGGCAAAAGGCCATCATTTTCCTGATGTTACGCTGGTGTCGCTGCTGGACGTTGACGGCGCGCTCTTCTCGGCTGATTTTCGTGCCGCAGAACGTTTCGCGCAGCTCTATACCCAGGTTGCAGGTCGCGCCGGACGCGCCGGCAAACAGGGTGAAGTACTGCTGCAGACGCACCATCCGGAGCATCCGTTGCTGCAGACGCTGCTGCATCGCGGCTACTTCGCCTTTGCTGACCAGGCGCTGCTTGAACGCCAGTCGGTGCAGCTGCCGCCCTGGACCAGCCACGCGCTATTTCGTGCCGAAGATATGGATAATCAGCAGGCTGCCGCTTTTCTCGTCCAGCTGCGTAATCTGCTGGAGGCGAGCCCGCTGAAAGATGAAGCCACCTGGCTGATGGGCCCGGTGCCGGCGCTGGCGCCAAAACGCAGCGGTCGGTGGCGCTGGCAGCTGCTGCTGCAGCATCCGTCACGCAAACGCCTGCAGCAGTTATTAAGCAGTTCGCTGCCGCTGCTGAGCACATTGCCCGCTGCACGCAAAGTAAAATGGACGCTGGATATCGATCCCGGCGAGAGCTGATGGCATCCGCATCTGCGAGCCAGATCGAAAAAAGTCGAACAAGTCACAGTTTTTATGCAAATTAAGTAACAGCCCTGCCCGCCAATGCGTTATCAATAGGATCACCCGGCCAGGACCGGCCCTTGCAGACAAACTGTACGCTGTATCACGCCAGGAGTAACACGTTGGACCCGAAGCAAACTTCATCTGCTGCCACGATGAAAGATGTGGCTGAGCACGCAGGCGTCTCTACGGCGACCGTTTCCCGGGCGCTGATGAATCCGGAGAAAGTGTCAGCCGCAACCCGGCAAAAAGTCGAGCAGGCGGTCATTGCGACAGGCTATGCATCGCATGGCCTGTCGCGCAATGCCAGACGCAATGAAACCCGGACTATCCTGGTGATTGTGCCCGATATCTGCGATCCCTTTTTTAGCGAAATTATCCGCGGCATTGAGGTCACCGCCGCGCAGCAGGGGTACCTGGTGCTGATTGGCGACTGCGCGCATCAGGATCATCAGGAAAAAACCTTTCTTGATCTGATGCTGACGCGACAGATTGACGGCATGGTGCTGCTGGGTTCACAGCTGCCGTTTGACGCCGATCCTGAAGCGCTGCGCAGCCTGCCGCCCATGGTTATGGGAAATGAATTCGCGCCGGAGATGGCGCTGCCCACCGTGCACATTGACAACCTGACCGCGGCGTTTGAAGCCGTTAACCATTTGCTGCAGCTCGGGCATCGTCGTATCGCCTGTATTACCGGGCCTGAAGCGGTTCCGCTCAGCCAGTATCGGCTGCAGGGTTATATTCAGGCGCTGCGCCGCAGCAGCATCCTCGTTGAACCGATGTTTATCGTACGCGGTGATTTCTCGTTTGAAGCCGGTGCCCGCGCCCTGAAACAGCTGATGAGTCTGCCGCAGCCCCCGGAAGCGCTATTCTGTCACAGCGATCTGATGGCGCTGGGTGCCATGAATCAGGCGCGCAAACTGGGGATGCGCATTCCGCAGGATCTCTCCATCGTTGGCTTTGATGATATTGAGCTGGCGCGCTATTACGAACCGCCCCTGACTACCGTGGCGCAGCCGCGCTTTGATATTGGCCGCGAAGCGATGCTGCTGCTGCTGGATGAGCTGCAGGGCAAGCGGGTAAATAATGGTTCGCGCCTGCTGGATGCAGAACTGCGCGTGCGCGGCAGTACAGCACCGGCTAAAAAGCGTTAGGTCACACGTGCCGCACTGCACATTTTCAGCAGATTCTGAAGGCAGACTCTGCTGGTCAAAGTTCGCACCCTTGAGTAACATGGCGCATTCATTGCCGGGCGGTTTACACCTCATTTATACCCGTCATTTTTCAAGCTGTAGCCAGGCTGGCTGCAACTCACACTGTTCAGGGTCTACGCCCGCAGGCATTTTGAAGGTATCAGGACGAAAGTGGCACAGAGAGATTATGTAGGCCGCGGGCGTTCAACAGGGACGCGTCGCAAAAAACCCGCCGGTCGCAGCAGCAGCAAAAAAAGCAAAGGCGGATCGGGTATATCGAAACTGATGGTAGTGCTCGCTGCCGCAGTACTGGTCACTTTTGCCGGTGGTTTATGGTTCATCGCGCACCATAAAAAAGAAGATACGCCGGTTATCCCGAATCATAAAGTTAGTGGTAATGGCCTGCCGCCCAAGCCGGAAGAGCGCTGGAAATACATCAAAGAGCTGGAAAACCGGCAAATTACGGTTCCCTCACCGACTGAGCCTTCAGCCGGCGGCGAAGTGCAGTCGCAGACGCAGCTGACCGATGAACAGCGCCAGCTGCTGGAGCAGATGCAGGCGGATATGCGCCAGCAGCCTACGCAGCTGAACGAAGTGCCGTGGAACGAGCAGACGCCGGCTCAGCGTCAGCAGACATTACAGCGTCAGCAGGTACAGCAGCAGCAACGTCAGCAGCAGATACAGGCACAGCAGCAGCAGTTGCTGCAGCAGCAGACTCAGCAACGACAACAGCAGCAACAGCAACGTCAGCAGCAGATACAGGCACAGCAGCAGCGTCAGCAGCAGTTGCAGGCTCAGCAGCGCCAGCAGCAGCAGCAGGCTGAACGACCGGCACCGGTACAGCAGGCAAAACCAGAAACCACCAAAGTGAAGCCGGAAGAGAAAGCCTCCACACAGCGCTGGATGGTGCAGTGTGGCTCCTTTAAAGGCAGCGATCAGGCGGAATCTGTGCGCGCCGGTCTCGCTTTTGAAGGTTTTGAAAGCCGTATCACGACCGGCGGCGGCTGGAATCGCGTGGTGATTGGTCCGTTTAAAGATCGGAGTAAAGCTGACAGTACCGTGAAGCGGCTGCACAGTTCCGGTCACGGCAGCTGTATTCCGCTCGCCCTGCCCTGATAGCCTGAGCCCTGCTCCCGGCCTCACTCTACCGCCGGGAGCAGGCGTAGCCGAATTAAGACAAACCCCATCGCCCTGAGGGGTTGAAACCTTCTTAACCCACCCCATATCTGTTTGCATGATACGCCGCGCCGGGTGCGCGGTGTCTTTTTTCAACTGCAACAAGGGGTCTGCCCGTGACAACAATAGTAAGTGTACGACGCAACGGCCGGGTCGTTATTGGTGGTGATGGCCAGGCAACGCTTGGCAACACCGTAATGAAAGGCAACGTCAAAAAAGTGCGTCGTCTTTACAACGATAAAGTGATTGCGGGCTTTGCGGGCGGCACTGCCGACGCCTTTACCCTGTTTGAACTGTTTGAGCGTAAGCTGGAAATGCATCAGGGTCATCTGGTTAAAGCCGCGGTTGAGCTGGCAAAAGACTGGCGGACCGATCGCATGCTGCGCCGTCTTGAAGCGCTGCTGGCGGTAGCGGATGAGAACTCTTCGCTGATCATCAGCGGTAACGGCGATGTTATTCAGCCGGAAAACGACCTGATAGCGATCGGCTCCGGCGGCCCCTACGCCCAGGCAGCGGCACGCGCGCTGCTGGAAAATACCGACATTGGTGCACACGATATTGTTGAGAAAGCGCTGAACATCGCCGGCGATATCTGTATCTACACCAACCATAATATTAACTACGAAGAATTACCGTCTAAGGCGTAAGGACCTGAATCATGTCTGAGATGACTCCACGCGAGATTGTCAGCGAGCTTAATCGCTTTATCATCGGCCAGGACGGCGCTAAAAAAGCGGTTGCCATTGCGCTGCGTAACCGCTGGCGCCGCATGCAGCTTGACGAAGAGCTGCGTCACGAAGTGACCCCGAAAAATATCCTGATGATTGGCCCGACCGGCGTCGGTAAAACCGAAATTGCCCGTCGTCTGGCGAAGCTGGCCAACGCCCCGTTCATTAAAGTTGAAGCGACAAAATTCACCGAAGTTGGCTATGTTGGTAAAGAGGTCGATTCGATTGTCCGCGATCTGACCGACTCCGCCATCAAAATGGTGCGCAGCCAGGCGATTGAAAAGAATAAATATCGTGCTGAAGAGATGGCCGAGGAGCGCATTCTCGACGTGCTGATCCCACCGGCTAAAAACAACTGGGGCCAGCCAGAGCAGAACGCCGAGCCATCAGCTGCGCGTCAGTCTTTCCGCAAAAAACTGCGCGAAGGCCAGCTGGATGATAAAGAGATTGAGATCGACCTTGCCGCCGCGCCTGCTGGCGTAGAGATCATGGCACCTCCGGGCATGGAAGAGATGACCAGCCAGCTGCAGTCCATGTTCCAGAACCTGGGCGGTCAGAAACAGAAGCCGCGCAAGCTCAAGATCAAAGATGCCATGAAGCTGCTGATTGAAGAAGAAGCGGCAAAACTGGTTAACCCGGAAGAGCTGAAGCAGGACGCTATCGACGCGGTAGAGCAGCACGGTATCGTGTTTATCGATGAGATCGACAAAATCTGTAAGCGCGGCGGCCAGTCTTCTGGTCCGGACGTTTCACGCGAAGGCGTGCAGCGCGATCTGCTGCCGCTGGTTGAGGGCTGTACCGTTTCGACCAAGCACGGCATGGTTAAAACCGACCATATCCTGTTTATCGCCTCCGGCGCATTCCAGGTAGCCAGCCCGTCCGATCTGATCCCGGAACTGCAGGGTCGTCTGCCGATTCGCGTTGAGCTGCAGGCGCTGACCGTGAACGACTTCGAGCGCATCCTTACTGAGCCTAACGCTTCCGTCACCGTGCAGTACAAAGCGCTGATGGGTACGGAAGGCGTTAATGTGGACTTCACCGAGGATGGTATCCGCCGGATTGCTGAAGCAGCCTGGCAGGTTAATGAGACCACTGAAAATATCGGTGCACGCCGCCTGCATACTGTACTGGAGCGTCTGATGGAAGATATCTCCTATGACGCCAGCGATCGCCACGGTGAGTCCATTACCATCGACGCTGAGTATGTCGGCAAGCATCTGGATGTACTGGTCGCAGACGAAGATCTCAGCCGCTTCATCCTGTAACACCCTTCTGATCGTTTCTGCTGCCCGGCCACTGCGCCGGGCATTTTTTTGCGCAGCATATTGATGCGGCGCTGCTTTTTGCCGGTGATGATTTTGCCAACACTCTTCAGATAGCGATATACTTATCTTTCCTGTGGCAAACAGACGGCATCCTTATGAAATACGATACATCTGAACTCTGTGACATCTACCATGAAGAAGTGAATGTGGTTGAACCACTTTTTTCCAACTTCGGTGGACGCACCTCATTCGGTGGGCAGATTACCACAGTCAAATGTTTTGAAGACAACGGCCTGCTTTACGACCTGCTGGAAGAGAACGGGCGTGGACGAGTGCTGCTGGTAGATGGCGGTGGCTCGGTACGTCGTGCGCTGGTGGATGCCCAGCTGGCGCGGCTTGCGGCGCAAAATGAGTGGGAAGGTCTGGTCGTTTACGGCTCGGTGCGGCAGGTTGATGAACTGGAAGAGCTGGAAATTGGCATCCAGGCGATTGCTGCTATCCCCGCTGGGGCGGCCGGTGAAGGCATTGGTGAGAGCGACGTACGCGTAAACTTTGGCGGCGTAACCTTTTTCTCCGGCGATCATCTCTATGCGGATAACACGGGCATCATTCTGTCAGAAGATGCGCTTGATATTGAGTAAACCGCAAACAAAAACGGGTGCCTGAGCACCCGCAGGTTTAAGCGCAGGTGCTTAAACCTCTTCCATTTTTCCCAGCAGTGCCCGCAGACGTTCCTGCCAGACATGCTGCTCTTCCTTCAGATGCTGATTTTCACGCGCCAGCGCGTCCTGATTGCCGGAAGCCTGGCTCACTTCGTTTTTCAGCGTATTGTTCTGCTCTTTCAGCTCTTCAATTTCCATTTGCAGCAGCGTGATGGTATCAATCGCCTGCTGTACTTTCGCTTCCAGTTTCTCAAATACTTCAAATGACATCGTTCTGACCTCTCCTAAAACTCGCAAGGCGTTGATGAAGCTGTAGCTGCCTCAATAAAGACGCATACAGCCATGTTGTCCCGATTGTATGTAGCCAAACCCGGCAAGTCCAGCGGCACGGGGCATTGGCGGCCAGTCTGTAACACTTTTCAGCTAATGCTTAAAAAATAAACCCGTTGCCAGTCATGATGCGCTAAGTGCGTTAAGAGACAGATTAATTGGCCTTAAAGAAAGGTAAAAGACGCGAAAACGCGCATTTTTATGACGCAGTACACAGAATTCAATTTCGCTATTTCTCGTTTATGTTCGTTAACGATAAATTCACATCAACCCTACATTAGCGCTGGGCGACTCAGGGATTGAGAACAAAAACTGATAACATTTAACCTCGCTTCAGGAATTCCATTATGAGTCAGACAACGAACACACTCAAAGGTCAATGTATCGCCGAGTTTCTCGGCACCGGTTTGATTATCTTTTTTGGCGCGGGCTGTGTGGCTGCGCTGAAGCTGGCCGGTGCGGCATTCGGTCAGTGGGAAATCTGCATCATCTGGGGTCTGGCTGTTTCGATGGCTGTCTATCTGAGTGCGGGCGTCTCCGGCGCGCATCTCAATCCGGCGGTCACCGTGGCGCTCTGCCTGTTTGCTAATTTTGAAGGGCGTAAAGTTTTACCTTACATTCTGGCGCAGGTTGCCGGCGCCTTCTGTGCCGCTGCACTGGTATACGGCCTTTATTACAATCTGTTTTTCGATTATGAAGCGAGCCATCAAATGGTGCGTGGCAGCGTGCAGAGCCTCGACCTGGCGGGTATCTTCTCTACTTATCCTAATCCGCACATCACGGTCGGTCAGGCGTTTCTGGTAGAGATGGTGATCACAGCCGTACTGATGGCGGTTATCATGGCGCTGACTGACGATGGCAACGGCGTACCGCGCGGCCCGCTGGCGCCGCTGCTGATTGGTCTGCTGGTTGCTATTATCGGTGGTTCAATGGGTCCCCTGACCGGCTTTGCGCTCAACCCGGCACGTGACTTTGGACCAAAACTGTTTGCCTTTATCGCTGGCTGGGGTGACGTAGCCTTCACCGGCGGTAAAGATATTCCTTACTTCCTGGTGCCTGTGTTTGGTCCACTGGTGGGTGCATGTCTGGGTGCCTTTAGCTATCGTGCGCTGATTGGTCGCCACCTGCCGGTAAATATCGCAGAAACCAGCAAAACAGAAAAACCTGTAGCGCGCGCTGAACAGCGTAAAGCGTAAGTTTCACTCTTAATCATCAGGACATTATTATGACTACGCCAGATAAAAAATATATCGTCGCGCTCGATCAGGGTACTACCAGCTCCCGTGCCGTCGTACTCGACCATGACGCCAACATCGTTGCTGTTTCACAGCGTGAGTTCACGCAGATCTACCCGAAAGCGGGCTGGGTTGAGCATGACCCGATGGATATCTGGGCTTCACAGAGCTCAACGCTGGTGGAAGTGCTGGCACACGCTGACATTAACTCCGATCAGATCGCCGCTATCGGTATCACTAACCAGCGTGAAACCGCCATCGTCTGGGATAAAGAGACCGGCAAACCTATCTACAATGCCATTGTCTGGCAGGATCCGCGCACCGCTGACTACTGTAATAAGCTGAAGAAAGAGGGACTGGAAGAGTATATCCAGCACACCACGGGTCTGGTGATTAACCCTTACTTTTCCGGCACCAAAGTGAAATGGATCCTCGATCACGTCGAAGGCGCACGCGAGCGTGCGAAACGCGGCGAGCTGCTGTTTGGTACCGTGGATACCTGGCTGGTCTGGAAGATGACGCAGGGCCGTGTGCATATCACTGACCATACCAACGCCTCGCGTACCATGATGTATAACATCCACAAGCTGGAGTGGGATGCACGCATGCTGGAGATCCTCGACATTCCGCGCGAAATGCTGCCGGAAGTTAAAGGCTCTTCTGAAATTTATGGTCAGACCAACATTGGCGGTAAAGGCGGCACGCGTATTCCGATCGCCGGGATTGCGGGTGATCAGCAGGCGGCCCTGTATGGCCAGCTCTGCGTACAGCCTGGCATGGCGAAAAATACCTACGGTACCGGCTGCTTTATGCTGATGAATACCGGTACTGAAGCGGTAACCTCTACCCACGGCCTGCTGACCACTATCGCCTGCGGCCCGCGTGGCGAAGTGAACTATGCGCTGGAAGGTGCCGTATTTATCGGCGGCGCCTCGATTCAGTGGCTGCGCGACGAAATGAAGCTGATCAACGACTCCACCGATTCAGAATATTTTGCGCTGAAAGTTAAAGATACGAACGGCGTCTATATGGTGCCGGCATTTACCGGCCTGGGCGCGCCTTACTGGGACCCCTATGCCCGTGGTGCTATCTTCGGCCTGACGCGCGGTGCCAATGCCAACCACATTATCCGCGCGACGCTGGAGTCGATCGCCTATCAGACGCGCGATGTACTGGAAGCGATGCAGAACGACGCCGGCACCCGCCTGCAGTCGCTGCGCGTTGATGGCGGCGCAGTCGCGAACAACTTCCTGATGCAGTTCCAGTCTGACATTCTCGGCACCCGCGTTGAACGTCCGGAAGTGCGTGAGGTCACGGCGCTGGGCGCAGCCTATCTGGCAGGCCTGGCCGTCGGCTTCTGGAACGATCTGGACGAGGTGCGTGCTAAAGCCGTCGTGGAACGCGAATTCCGCCCTGGCATCGAAACCACTGAACGCAACCTGCGCTACGCGGGCTGGCAGAAAGCGGTTGCCCGTGCCAAAGCCTGGGAAGATGAAGCGTAAGTAACCCCCTGCCCGCGGTCCGTGCCGCGGGTTTCCCCCTCTCTCGCTTTTACCGCTGTGCTACACTGCCCGCCTGTTTTTCTGTCAGGTGCAAACCATGAAACGCGAACTCGCAATTGAATTTTCCCGTGTCACTGAAGCGGCAGCGCTGGCTGGCTATCGCTGGTTAGGGCGTGGCGATAAAAATGCGGCCGACGGTGCCGCCGTTAACGCCATGCGCATTATGCTCAACACCATCAACATTGATGGCCGCATCGTTATTGGTGAAGGCGAAATTGATGAGGCGCCGATGCTCTATATCGGCGAGCAGGTCGGCACCGGTCAGGGTGATGCCGTGGACATTGCGGTCGATCCGATTGAAGGCACGCGCATGACCGCTCTGGGCCAGGCTAACGCGCTGGCGGTGCTGGCAGTCGGCGATAAAGGCAGCTTTCTGCACGCACCAGATATGTACATGGAGAAGCTGATCGTCGGACCGGGAGCGCGCGGCGCTATCGACCTCAGTCTGCCGCTGGAAACCAATCTTAAAAATATCGCCATTGCGCTCGGTAAGCCGCTCGCGCAGCTGACGGTATCCATTCTGGCGAAGCCACGCCATGACGCAGTTATTGCCCAGCTGCAGGCGCTCGGCGTGCGCGTGTTTGCTTTTCCCGATGGCGATGTGGCCGCGTCGATCCTCACCTGTATGCCTGACAGTGAAGTCGATGTGCTGTATGGCATCGGCGGCGCGCCTGAAGGCGTCGTCTCGGCAGCCGTGATCCGCGCCATGGATGGTGACATGCAGGCACGCCTGCTGGCGCGGCATCAGGTTAAAGGAGAGAGCGAAGAGAATCGCCGGCTGGGCGAACAGGAGCTGCTGCGCTGCGCGGAAATGGGGATTGCGGTGGGCAGCGTGTTAACGCTGAATGAGATGGCGCGCAACGACAACGTGATTTTTGCGGCCACCGGCATCACCAGCGGCGATCTGCTGAAGGGCATTACCTGTAACGGCAATATCGCCACCAGCGAGACGCTGCTGGTACGCGGCAAGTCGCGTACCATTCGCCGCATCCAGTCGATCCACTATCTGGATCGCAAGGATACGGCGCTGCACCCGTTTATCCTGTAACCGTCTGCTTGCCGCTCTCGGGATGACGTGAGAGCGGCCACCAGCACAGCAGCATCACCAGCGACGTGACAAACATCAGCAGGCCAAGGCTGGACTGATCGTGCTGCGGTAGCAGGGCAGAGAGCCACGCAACCACTCCTGAGCCCAGGTTCTGCAGGCCGCCAATCAGCGCTCCGGCGCTGCCCGCCAGCCAGGCGTAAGGCTCCATGGCACCCGATGTTGCCAGCGGGAACAGCATGCCGGCACCGAAGAAAAACAGCGCCGCCGGCACCAGCAGCGTCCAGATATTCATTACGCCAAACCATGACGGGATCCACATCAGCAGGCCAGCCAGCAGGCAGCTGTTTACCCCATACCACATCAGCGTATGCCAGGAGGTCTCTTCCCGGCCGGCAAACCAGGCACCAAAAAAGGCGGCCGGAATAGGCAGAATAAACAGAATGCTGACGGTCAGGCCATCCAGTCCCAGTACGCCGCCCATCAGCACACCGCAGCTCGCTTCAAAGACGGCGATGCCCGCCAGCGCGCCCACCAGCAGCAGCAGATAACGGATAAAATTGCCGTCGCTCAGCAGCGTGGCGTAGCGGCGCAGAAAAGGCGTAGCCGGTGCATCGCCCGGCCGGGTTTCCGGCAGCCAGCGCGCCATAGATGCCGTAACGCCCAGGCACAGCAGCAGCAGAAAGGCGAAGCAGGCGTGCCAGCCAATCAGCCGGGTCAGCAGCGCACCTATTACCGGTGCCAGCAGCGGACTCACCAGAATGCCCATATTCAGCAGGCTGTTGGCCCGCCGCAGCGCGGTTCCGGCATACAGATCGCGCGGCATCGTGCGCGCCATAACGCCGGCAACGCCGGTGCCGAGCCCCTGGATAGCGCTGCCCAGCACCAGCATCTGCAGCGATGAGGCGAACAGCGCGATCAGCGCACCACAGGCAAAGATCGTCATGCCGGTAAGGATCACCGGGCGACGTCCGACGCTGTCCGAGAGCGGGCCGTAGATCAGCTGCGATCCGCCATAGGTGATCAGATAGGCCGCCATGACCTGCTGCATTGCGCCGCTGCGCACGTTGAGCGCTTCTGCCATCACTGCCATAGCGGGCACATAAATGGTTTGTGCCATCTGACCCACGGCCACCAGCACAATCAGCATGAATAACAGAAAACGGTTTTGAGTTTTATCGATCTGCATGGAACAAAATATCAGCCTGAAAAAAGAACGCGCCGGCAGCACTCAGGGTTCGCCGGCAGTAATGGCGGCAAAAATATCAGGATTACGTGGCAAATCGAGAGCTGAGCTGCAGGAAGCCAGGTTGCCAGCCGTCAACCTCCTGTACCAGACTGTAAACAGGTTGCTACAGGTAGTGATCTGTGCGGCGGATTTGTCGCAAAGAGCGCTTTCGCCGCCGCCGGGCTGACAAGCGCAGAGCGGGCTGGTAAAGATAGCGATAACCGGGAGAATTCAACAGGAGCACCTATGGCCGAGTGGATTAATGCAGAAGTTAAAGAGGTGAAAAACTGGACCGACGCGCTGTTCAGCCTGCGCGTTACTGCCCCTATCGATCGGTTTATCGCCGGGCAGTTTGCCAAACTGGCGCTGGAAATAGAGGGTGAGCGCGTGCAGCGCGCTTACTCCTACGTTAACGCCCCCGACGATCCGCTGCTGGAGTTTTATCTGGTCACCGTACCGGAGGGTAAACTCAGTCCGCGCCTGCAGGCGCTGCAGCCGGGTGATCACGTCATGCTGACCAAAGAGGCAGCCGGCTTTTTCACCCTGGATGAAATCCCTGACTGCCGCACCCTGTGGATGCTGGCGACCGGCACCGCCATCGGCCCCTACCTGTCAATTTTACAGCAGGGCGAAGGTCTGGATCGCTTTGACCATATTGTCCTGATTCACGCTGCGCGCTATGCCAGCGACCTTAGCTTTCTGCCGCTGATGCAGACGCTGCAGCAGCGGTATGCGGGCAAGCTGCAGATTCAGACCGTGGTCAGCCGTGAAAACAGCCCGGGTTCGCTGCAGGGCCGGGTACCGCAGCTGATTGAGAGCGGTGAGCTGGAGCGTGCCGTGGGTCTGTCGCTCGACGCAGAGAGCAGCCACGTTATGCTGTGTGGTAATCCACAGATGGTGCGCGATACCCAGCAGCTGCTGAAAGAGAGCCGCGATATGCGCAAACATTTCAAACGCAAGCCGGGCCACATGACCAGCGAACACTACTGGTAAGGATGCCGTAACATCCCGCCACGCTTTTCACCGCGCGGATTTTGACTTTCGGCGGTAAAACCCGTTTTAATCTGCCATAAGTGAATGATTCAGGGCCGATGCAATGAAGAAACTGTCAGCCGCGCTGCTGCTTAGCTGCGCGCTGTCATCTCCCGCCCGGGCAGACGAGCCGCCACCCGATCGCAGTGCGCATCTGCCGGTGGCGCCTTATCTGCTGACGGGCGCGCCTGCGTTTGATATGACGATCGCGCAGTTTCGTGAAAGCTATAACGCGGCTAATCCTGCACTGCCGCTGCTGGAATATCGTGCAATAGACAATCGTGATGACAAGAGCCATCTGACGCGCGCAGCCAGCAAAATCAGCGAAACGCTTTACTCTTCCACCGCGCTGGAACAGGGCACCGGAAAGATTAAAACGCTGCAGATCACCTGGCTGCCGGTGCCGGGTCCGGAGATGAAGCAGGCTCAGCTGCAGGCGATGAATTATATGAGCGCTCTGCTGCGCTATTTCGTGCCGGGACTCTCGCCCGAAGAGGGACGCCAGAAGCTGGACGCGTTACTGAGCGCCGGCAAAGGCGTTCGCTATTTCAGCCGCACGGAGGGCGCACTGCGCTTTGTGGTGGCTGACAATGGCGACAAGGGCCTGACGTTTGCCGTAGAGCCGATTAAGCTCACGCTGGCTACTCCCTGATATCGCAGGCAGAAGTGACGAAAAGCAAAGCCAGCGCCCCTTTTGATCTCTATACTGTCTGGCAGACATCGCTGCCATGACGGCAGCGCTATTTCATGAATCGCGTAATGCGGAGGAACGAATGCGACATCCACTGGTTATGGGTAACTGGAAACTGAATGGCAGCAAGCAGATGACCGGCGAGCTGATTGAAGGTCTGCGTACCGCGCTGTCAGGCGTGGACGGCTGTGGTGTAGCGATTGCTCCACCGGCAATTTATCTGGATCAGGCAAAACATGCGATTTCCGGTAGCCACATTGCGCTGGGCGCGCAGAATGTCGATGTTAACCTTTCAGGTGCATTCACCGGTGAAACCTCCGCAGAGATGCTGAAAGATATCGGCGCAAAGTACATCATCATCGGTCACTCTGAGCGTCGCACTTATCACAAAGAGAGCGACGAATTTATCGCGAAGAAGTTTGCGGTGCTGAAAGAGGCAGGTCTGGTGCCGGTACTCTGCATCGGCGAAACCGAAGCGGAAAATGAAGCAGGCAAAACCGAAGAAGTGTGCGCGCGTCAGCTGGATGCCGTGCTGGAAACTCAGGGCGCAGCAGCGTTTGAAGGTGCAGTCATCGCCTATGAACCCGTCTGGGCTATCGGCACCGGCAAGTCGGCCACGCCAGCGCAGGCGCAGGCGGTGCACAAATTTATTCGCGATCATATTGCGAAGAAAGATGCCGCTGTCGCACAGCAGGTCATTATTCAGTATGGCGGCTCAGTAAACGATAAAAATGCGGCTGAACTCTTTACCCAGCCCGATATCGACGGGGCGCTGGTAGGCGGCGCATCGCTGAAAGCAGACGCCTTTGCCGTAATCGTAAAAGCGGCGTCAGCAGCGAAAAAAGCATAAGCTTTTTTATAACCTGTTTCAGGGCGGCCTTACGGCCGCCTTTTTTGTACATTTACTTATTGAGCAGCTGACACTGATAATCCTGGAGTTCGCCTGCCGATCCACCATTCAGCATCAGCCAGTTACGCTCCAGCGCCAGCAACGCTAATCGGCCATCCGGTAATGCTGTCAATGCCATCCCATAGTGCCCCATTTTTTCGCGCGCCCCTGCCACTTCTTTCGCCAGACGGATAAACGCACTTTGATTGAACAAGTGTGCTTCAGAGATTGCGCGAACCAGATAGCGATGCCGGTTTATTGTCACAGGCTGCCACGCGTCATGCAGGTGAGATGCCTGACTATCGAGCAGCTGACGCACCTCCGGACGCAGACAGGAGAGATGGATATGCAGCTGATTTTGAGAGCGTCCATACTGCGCATTGATCGCCAGAGAAAATGCGCTATCGCTGACTGGCTGACTGCCCTGAACCAGCAGATCGCGATGCTGCCAGGCAGCCGCGAAAAAGTTGGGCGTGTCCGGGTCCAGCAACACCGGACTTTCCATACCAGATATTTTTTCGATGGGCATCAACAGATAATGATGCGGGCCTTTAATATCTTTGTAGATAACATGACCCTGCCGGAGATTAACTTCTTTGCAAGGGGCTGGTTTGCTGTGTTGCGCCATAGCGGGCACACACTGTTCGCTTACAATCCGCCACAGCGCCTCGCCATTCCGGTAGTAATAAAAAATGGCTATGCTCAGCATGACAATAATGATAACCAGACTCCACACCAGGCCTGATAAAAACCGATTCCTTTCTTTCATAATCAATCCCTTAGCTACTGATGAAATGGTCTTATTTTAATCAGTTACACAGCGTGATGACTATCATATATCGATTTTTATACAAAAAAAGGTCAGCTAAAAGCTGACCTTTTTTATCGCTCATAGTGAGTAATCAGGGCTTCATAACCTGATCGTAGCTGCCACCGTCGGCGAAGTGATCTTTCTGCGCTTTACTCCAGCCGCCAAATTTCTCATCTACGGTGAAGAGTTTTACTGGTGCAAAGGTACTGGCGAACTTCTTCGCGACCTCTGCATCACGCGGACGATAGAAGTTCTGCGCCGCGATAGTCTGGCCTTCCGGCGAGTAGAGATATTTCAGGTAAGCTTCCGCCACGCTGCGTGTACCCTGCGCGTCGACCACTTTATCCACTACAGAAACCGTTGGCTCTGCAAGAATAGACTCGCCTGGCGTCACGATTTCAAACTTATCTTTACCCAGTTTTTCTACCGCCAGATACGCTTCGTTTTCCCAGGCGATCAGTACGTCGCCTATTCCGCGCTCTACAAACGTATTGGTTGCGCCGCGCGCACCGGAATCCTGCACCTCAACATTTTTAAACAGCGCTTTCACATAAGCGAGCGCTTTAGCCTGGTCGCCCTGATTCTGATCAAGCGCCCAGCCCCATGCCGCCAGATAGTTCCAGCGGGCACCGCCGGAAGTTTTCGGATTTGGCGTGATCACGGATACGCCAGGCTTAGTCAGATCTGACCAGTCATGAATATTTTTGGGATTGCCTTTGCGTACCAGAAACACAATGGTGGAGGTATAGGGCGCAGAGTTATCCGGCAGGCGTTTGATCCAGTTTTTGTCGATACGGCCGCGCTCAGCAATCGCATCCACATCGGACTGCAGCGCCAGCGTAACCACATCGGCACGAATACCGTTGATGACGGAGGTCGCCTGCTTGCCGGAACCGCCGTGCGACTGACGGATCACCACGTTATCACCGGTTTCCTGCTTGTAATGGGCGCTGAAGGCCTTGTTATATTGTTCGTACAGTTCGCGGGTCGGATCGTATGAGACGTTTAACAGCTGATAATCCTTTGCCAGCGCACCAGACGATGCCAGTAACAAGGTGATGCCGATACTCCACTTATTCATTTCCTGCTCTCCCGCGTAGGTTATGCCGCAAGAGTGACACAAAGCGAACAGTGGATTAAAGAATTAAAAATAAGCAGTTATAACTTGCAGGAATATAAAAAAGAGGAAAAGGCGCGAACGGGATCGCGCCTGCATGCAGATCAGTAGAGCTTTTTCGCCGTATCGAGCCAGTCGCGCTTGAACGGACGCTTCATGTTCTCAATCGCGTCGATGATATCGTGGTGCACCATCTTCTCATTCTGGATCCCGACACAGCGGCCGCCATAGCCCTGCAGCAGCAGCTCAATCGAGTAAGCGCCCATACGCGACGCCAGAATGCGGTCGTAAGCACAGGGCGCGCCGCCGCGCTGGATATGTCCGAGCACGGTGGCGCGGGTTTCACGCTTTGTCTCTTCTTCGATGAAGCGCGCCAGATCGTCGATATCGCAGATGTGCTCGGTAATCGCCACGATGGCGTGCTTTTTCCCTTTTGCAATGCCCGCCTTAATCTCTTCAACCAGCTCTTCACGGGTATACGGGATTTCCGGCAGCACAATAAATTCGCAGCCGCCGGCAATCGCCGCGGCCAGCGTCAGATCGCCACAGTAGCGGCCCATCACTTCCACAATTGAGATACGCTGATGCGATGAGGAGGTATCGCGCAGGCGGTCAATCGCTTCCACCACCGTTTCCAGCGCGGTGAAATAACCGATGGTGTAGTCAGTCCCGGCCACATCGTTATCGATGGTGCCTGGCAGACCGATGCAGGGGAACCCCATCTCAGTCAGCCGTTTGGCACCCATGTAGGAGCCGTCACCACCAATCACCACCAGCGCGTCGATACCCCGCTTCTTCATGTTTTCGATCGCTGCCTGGCGTACCTCTTCATTACGGAACTCAGGAAAGCGCGCCGAGCCAAGAAAAGTGCCGCCGCGGTTAATCATGTCAGAAACGCTGTAGCGGTCGAGATTGATCATGCGATCTTCATACAGACCCAGATAGCCGTCATAGATACCAAAAACTTCCAGGCCTTCACTCAGGGCGGAACGGACAACTCCGCGAATGGCTGCGTTCATGCCCGGGGCGTCGCCGCCACTGGTCAGTACTCCGATTTTTTTGATCATGACAACCTCTGGATTGTTCAAAACTAAGGATTATTCCCGCCGATCGACCGGGTCATGCCTGCTCCCGAACGTGGGGCTTAATAGTTGCAGATAGTATATCAAAGGCTCAATGCTGAATTGATTCAGGTCAGACAAGTTTTCGCTAATTTTTTAAAGAGTTGTTAGCGTTTTGTCATTTTTAACATATAAGCGCCTGAATTAGAAAAGCTAAAAGCGGAAAAAGCCCTGCTGATGTTCCGGTACGACCGAGCAGGGATCCTGGTGAATAATGATGTCAGAACCTGGAAATTTCCGGCGCAGCGCCTGTTCAATCTCATCAGCAACGTGATGCGCCTGAACCAGCGGCAGCGCATCTTCCATTTCCAGATGCAGCTGAATAAACCGCGTCGGCCCTGACTGCCTGGTACGCAATGCATGCGCGCCGCATACGCCAGGCCACTGTGTCACCAGTGCAATAATCTGCTGCTTCTCCTGCTCCGGCAGCGCGCGATCCAGCAGCGCCTGCACGGCTTCATATCCCATACGCAGCGCGTTATAGAGGATATAGACGCCGATCCCCAGCGCAAACAGCGCATCAGCACGCGCAAAACCGTAGCTGCTCAGACCCAGCGCCACCAGAATCGCGCCATTCATAACGATATCTGACTGATAGTGCAGCATATCGGCGCGAATCGCCTGACTGCGGGTGCGCCGTACAACCCAGCGCTGGAAAGCCACCAGCGCCAGCGTGGAAAAGAGGGCAACAATGGTTACGACAACGCCGACCAGCGGCGCGCGCAGCGCTTCCGGTTTTGCCAGGTGCTGAATGCCGGTCAGAAACAGAAAGAGCGCGGAGCCGGAGATAAACATGCTCTGCGCCAGCGCCGCCAGCGATTCTGCTTTGCCATGGCCGAAAGTGTGATCATCGTCGGCGGGCTGCAACGCATAACGCACCACCAGCAGATTGGTCAGCGAGGCGGCGATGTCGACCAGCGAATCCACCAGTGCCGCCAGCACGCTGACCGATCCGGTGTACCACCAGGCAAAAATCTTGACCAGCAGCAGCGCCAGCGCCAGTGAGGTAGCGGCCAGCGCAGCGCGCCGGACCAGTGTTGCGTACTCAGAATCCATGTTTCGCCCTATTAAACAGATGCGCGTGCCCGCCTTAACTGAAAACAAGTTTATCATCAGTCCGGCAGAGCTGCGTCTGCGATGCGCTATTCACCGGCAACGGCATACGGCGGGCAAAAAAAACCCCGCCATCATGGCGGGGGAAGACAGGGATGGTGTCTATGGCAAGGAAAAACAGGGATACTATGTTACTGGTTACTACTGGTGCTACTCACTGCTTGCAGCGATGACGACGACTGCAATCCTGAGAACCGACGAACATCATTCAGCCGGCGTTCATGATTCTTTTTTAACGCTGCCTGCTGCACAGGTGTCAGCAGGTGATACATCTGATTACGAACCCGGGCCATCTCAACCTGCAGGTCAACCTGCGCGCGGGCCTGTTTTTCAGCCAGCTGGCGGATCGCCGATTCGTTAAATTTGTCTGCAGTGACAAGGTCATGCATAGTTTCAATATCCTGAACGCTTAACACCGGGCGCTCATGACGTGCTTGCTGCATCAGGTCCCGCATTTGCTGCCGCTGCTGTTCGGTAAGCTCAATACCATCGAACATGTGACTTTGCGGATTTTGCGTCATACTGCCTGTCGTCAAGCCGCCGTTTTGATGCATCTCTTCAATCGCTGTCGTCTCTGCTGCAACTGCGCTGGCGTGACTAAGAACCATCGCTGAAGCAATGACGATGACGGTTAAGTTGCGCATCGTTTACTCCCGGTTTGCTCTGTTTTGCGATTCAACGAGACCCAGTTTACGGCGGCAGCTGCAAACAACCGTCAGGGGGTGTAAAACTACGTAAAGCGTTGGATTGCCAGTGTGGGAACACGGTATTTTGCCTGCGGAGGGCAATAAAAAATGAATAAAATCCTGTTGGTAGATGACGACCGCGAATTAACTTCGCTGCTTAAAGAATTACTCGAAATGGAAGGGTTTGAAGTCATTGTAGCCAGCGATGGAGAGCAGGCACTTACTCTGCTGGACAGCTCTGTTGACCTGCTGCTGCTGGATGTCATGATGCCGAAGAAAAACGGTATCGATACGTTGAAAGAGCTGCGTCAGCAGCATCAGACGCCGGTCATTATGCTGACCGCGCGCGGCAGCGAACTGGATCGCGTTCTGGGGCTGGAGCTGGGGGCGGATGACTACCTGCCTAAACCGTTCAACGACCGTGAACTGGTGGCGCGTATTCGTGCGATCCTGCGTCGTTCAAACTGGAGCGAGCAGCAGCAACAGCAGCACGATACCAGTTCGCCGACGCTTGAAGTCGACTGCCTGCGTCTGAATCCGGGGCGCCAGGAGGCGAGCTTCGATAACGAAACGCTCGATCTCACCGGCACCGAGTTCACGCTGCTTTACCTGCTGGCGCAGCATCTTGGCCAGGTGGTATCGCGCGAGCATCTCAGTCAGGAAGTGCTTGGCAAACGCCTGACGCCCTTTGACCGTGCCATCGATATGCATATCTCCAACCTGCGCCGCAAACTCCCTGAGCGTCGTGATGGCCATCCATGGTTCAAAACGCTGCGCGGACGCGGCTATCTGATGGTTTCTGCATCATGATAGGCAGTCTGACGACCCGCATCTTCGCCATCTTCTGGCTTACGCTGGCGCTGGTGTTGATGCTGGTCCTGATGGTGCCCAAGCTCGATTCGCGTCAGATGACCGCTCTGATGGAAAGCGAACAGCGGCAGGGCACCATGATTGAGCAGCATGTGGAAGCGGAACTCTCTCAGGATCCGCCTAATGACCTGATGTGGTGGCGCCGGCTGTTTCGCGCTATCGACAAATGGGCGCCGCCGGGTCAGCGCCTGCTGCTGGTCACCAGTGAAGGCCGGGTCATCGGCGCACAGCACAATGAAATGCAGGTGATCCGCAACTTTATCGGTCAGTCAGATAACGCCGATCACCCGCAGAAGAAAAAATATGGCCGCGTTGAGATGGTTGGTCCCTTTGCCGTACGCGACGGTGAAGATAACTATCAGCTCTATCTGATCCGACCAGCCACCAGTTCTCAGCTCGATTTTATCAACCTGTTATTCGACCGGCCGCTGCTGCTGCTGATTGTCACGATGCTGATTAGCTCTCCGCTGCTGCTCTGGCTGGCATGGAGCCTGGCTCGACCGGCGCGCAAGCTGAAATACGCGGCGGATGAAGTGGCCAGCGGCAATCTGCGTCAGCATCCTGAACTGGAGTCAGGTCCGCAGGAGTTTCTGGCGGCCGGATCCAGTTTTAATCAGATGGTCAGCGCGCTTGAGCGCATGATGACTGCCCAGCAGCGCCTGTTGTCCGACATCAGCCATGAGCTGCGCACTCCGCTGACGCGCCTCCAGCTGGCTACGGCTCTGCTGCGTCGTCGTCATGGCGAAGGGAAAGAGCTGCAGCGCATTGAGACCGAAGCGCAGCGGCTGGATGGCATGATCAACGATCTGCTGGTGCTGTCACGTACCCAGCATAAAAACGCCCTGGTCAGCGAGGCGATGAAAGCAAACCAGCTATGGAACGGCGTGCTGGAGGATGCGCGCTTTGAAGCGGAACAGATGGGTAAAACCATGGAAGTGCCCTATCCGCCTGGCCCGTGGCCGCTGTATGGCAACCCGCATGCGCTGGAGAGCGCTCTGGAGAACATCGTGCGCAATGCGCTGCGCTATTCTGATTCACACATCAGCGTGAGCTTCTCGGTGGATATTCAGGGCATTACCGTTCACGTGGATGATGACGGTCCGGGCGTAAGCGAAGAAGATCGCGAGCAGATTTTCCGCCCGTTTTATCGCACTGATGAAGCGCGCGATCGCGAGTCTGGCGGCACCGGGCTTGGGCTGGCAATTGTGGAGACGGCCGTACAGCAGCACCGCGGCTGGGTCAAAGCAGATAACAGCCCGCTGGGCGGGCTGCGCCTGACGCTCTGGCTCCCGCTATACTCTGCCCGCCAGTAATTTGTTATGCTTCGGCCCCTGATTGCGGGGGCCTTATGCTGAACATTGTTTTATTCGAACCTGAAATACCACCCAACACTGGTAATATCATCCGCCTGTGCGCTAACACCGGCTTTCAGCTGCATCTGATTGAGCCGCTTGGCTTTGCGTGGGATGACAAACGGCTGCGCCGCGCCGGACTTGATTATCATGAATATACCGCGCTGAAAAAACACGCCAGCTACAGCGCTTTCCTCGCGTCTGAGGCGCCGCAGCGTCTGTTTGCCCTGACCACGAAAGGTACGCCAGCACACAGCGCCGTCAGCTATCAGGCCGGGGACTACCTGCTGTTTGGCCCGGAAAGCCGGGGCCTGCCCGCGGAAATCCTTGACGCCCTGCCTGCCGGACAGAAGATACGCATCCCGATGCGCGCCGAAAGCCGCAGCATGAATCTCTCCAATGCCGTATCAGTGGTGGTGTATGAAGCGTGGCGCCAGCTCGATTTCGCCGGCGCGCTGATCAGAGATTAAATCCCGTCACCGTATTCAAAACCGGCGCCGGTAAAATGCTGATCCATATCCATTGAGGGTTTATCGCTGGCGGGTTTGCCCACAATGCGCGCCGGAACGCCAGCGGCGGTGGTATGCGGGGGAACAGGCTGCAGTACCACCGAGCCGGCACCGATTTTTGCTCCGCGACCTACGTCTATGTTGCCGAGGATTTTAGCGCCGGCACCAATCATAACGCCTTCGCGAATTTTAGGATGGCGATCGCCGCTGGTTTTGCCGGTCCCGCCCAGTGTAACGGATTGCAGGATAGAGACATCATTTTCTACTACGGCCGTTTCGCCGATCACAATACCCGTAGCGTGATCCAGCATGATCCCGCGCCCGATACGGGCCGCCGGGTGAATATCAACGGCGAAGGAAACGGAGATCTCATTTTGCAGATAGACAGCCAGCGCGCGGCGACCCTCTTTCCACAGCCAGTGGCCAATACGATAGGCCTGCAGCGCATGGAAGCCTTTCAGGTAGAGCAGCGGCGTAGAGTATTTGTCTACTGCCGGATCGCGCTGGCGTACGGCCTGAATATCATAGGCCGCTGAGACAATCATCTCCGGATCCTGACGATACGCTTCTTCAACAATTTCACGCACAGCGATAGCAGGCATAATCGGATTCGCCAGCTTGTTCGCCAGCATGTAGCTGAGCGCGCTGCCGAGATTTTCATGTTTCAGCAAAGTCGCGTGATAAAAGCTGGCCAGCATCGGTTCGCAATCTGCCAGCGCTCTGGCTTCTGCTTTGATATGGTTCCAGACCAGTTCTAACTCTTCAGACGACATTGCTGTTTACTCCCATAAAAAAGCGCCGCAGAGGCGCTACAGGTTGGTGTGCTGAGCATCCTGCTCTAGCCCGGGCTGTTTTCGTCCTTCCTTGCACGACCCAGTAAGCTTAATGCTGCCTCTCGCGCCGTTTTTTCGCAATACAGTACCTGATAAATCTGCTCGGTTATCGGCATTTCAACGCCCATTCTCGCTGCCAGGGCTTTGACTTCTTTGGTATTTCTGTAGCCTTCTACAACTTGTCCGATAATGCGTTGCGCCTCTTCAACGCTCTCGCCCTGACCCAGCATCATGCCAAAACGGCGATTGCGTGACTGGTTATCGGTGCAGGTCAGCACCAGATCGCCCAGTCCTGCCATGCCCATAAACGTTACCGGATCGGCACCCAGCGCCGCGCCCAGACGGCTCATCTCTGCCAGGCCACGGGTGATCAGTGCGGTACGTGCGTTAGCGCCGAAGCCGATACCGTCTGAGATGCCGGCACCGATAGCAATAACGTTTTTAACGGCCCCGCCCAGCTGAACACCGGTAAAATCGGCGTTGTTATAAACGCGGAAGCTTTTGCCGCAGTGCAGCTTCTGCTGCAGATCGTCAGCAAACTCCGCATCGGTCGCCGCAAGTGCGATAGCGGTAGGTAAACCGGCGGCCAGCTCTTTGGCAAAAGTAGGCCCGGAAATTACCGCCAGCGGAATAGCGTCGCCCAGGATCTCCCGCGCAACGTCCTGCAGCAAACGGCCGGTCTCTTTTTCCAGGCCTTTGGTAGCCCAGACAACACGGGAATCGATACGCAGGTAAGGTTTAATCTGCTGCAGCACGTCGCCAAAAACATGGCTCGGTACTACTACCAGCAGATCGCGGCTCGCGCGAACCACCTGGGCGAGATCGGCTTCAGGGATCAGATTATCGGGAAAAGGAACATCGGGCAGGAAAGCGGTGTTACAGCGGTCAGCCTGCAGGCGGGCGACGCTTTGCGGATTGTGGCCCCAGAGCAGAACCGGATGCCCGTTGCGAGCCAGCGTGATAGCGAGAGCGGTGCCGTACGAGCCGGCACCGAGTACGCTGATAGACGCGTTATCTGTTGTCATCAGGCATCCTGACGTGGCGCTTCGCCTTCACCTTGCTGCTGCAGGTAGTTCATGAACAGCGCATCGAAGTTAACCGGAGCCAGATTGAGCTGCGGGAACGTACCGCGTGAAACCAGGCTGGTCACGCACTCACGTGCGTAAGGGAACAGAATGTTCGGGCAGTATGCGCCAAGGCAGTGCGCCATCTGCGTGCCATCAATACCGCTGATGGTAAAGATACCCGCCTGCTGTACTTCGCACAGGAATGCGGTCTCTTCGCCTACGGTTGCGGTTACCGTCACGCGCAGCACCACTTCATACACTTCATCAGCCAGCTGAGAAGAGGCGGTATCCAGATCCAGTTTGACTTCCGGCTCCCACTCTTTCTGAAAAACCTGTGGTGCGTTTGGCGCTTCAAAAGAGACATCTTTGGTATAAACGCGCTGGATCTGGAACTGCATTTCGTTGGTGCTTTGTTCTGACATGTTACTAAGTCCTTAAGTGATAATTATCAGTGCAGAAGAGTTAAGCCTGAAGCAGAGGATCGAGTCCCTGACGCCCGTCCAGCGCGTAGAGATCGTCACAACCACCGATGTGCTGAGCGTCGATAAAAACCTGCGGCACCGTGGTGCGGCCACTGCGCCGGATCATCTCTTCACGTTTCATTGCGTCCCCATCGATAGGGATCTCCTGATAAGAAACGCCTTTCTGATCCAGTAACGCCTTTGCACGATGGCAGTATGGGCAGGTTACTTTGGTGTAAATCTCAACATTAGCCATGCGGAATACCTCAGATGATTATTTACCGCGAACCAGCGGCAGGTTTTCGCCACTCCAGCCGCTGACGCCATCTTTCAGGACAGCGACATGTTCAAAGCCTGCTGCGCTCAGCGTTGCTGCTGAATCGCCCGCGCTCTGACCGGTGGCACATACCACAATTATGGGCTGCGACTTGTGCTTTTCCAGCTCGCCGAAGCTGCCTTTTTTAATATCTGCTGCTGCTACGTTAACCGCGCCGGAAATATGTCCCTTGCGATAATCGTCGCGTGAACGCACGTCTACTACCACCGCGTTCTCTTTATTAATCAGATGGGTCGCTTCGCCACGGCTGATGGTTTTTACCTTAGAGAACATCCCTTTAACGGTGGTCACAATCACCAGAATAAGTAAAACGACCCATGCCAGACTAAGGATGGGGTGATTGCTTGCAAACTGCATGATTTCTTGCATGAGAGGTAACGACTCCAGACCGGGCTTATAAGCTAAAACAAGGGTTCTGAGTATACCTGCGCCACTTCGCATGTACAGTCGCGATGCGGGCAGAGATACGATTTGTGCGTCATTTTCCAAAAAAAATGTTTTAATCGCAAAATTCAGACAATGTTTATCGCGCTAAGCTTTAAAGCGACACGTTTCGTAATCTAAAAGCTGGCCGGGATAACTGGTAAGCGGCTGTTCATCGTGGAATAATTATCAACTATGAAGGGAAAAGCGCGCATTACACCTACAAGGACTCATTACAACGGCCCGGCTTCTCAGCTGGTATTCCGCTGGTCCCCCCTCTCCCTCAGCCTGCTGTGTGCGGGTATTTTTTTGCTGCCTGTTACGGGTTACAGCGCTGACGACAATAAAGCGCAGCTAAAAACCATTCAGCAAAGTATCGCGGAAAAAGAGAAGAGCGTTAAAGCTCAGAAAGTTGAGCGCAGTAAACTGCTCGATCAGCTCCGGAGTCAGGAGAAGATTATTGCCCAGGCGAGCCGTCAGCTACGCGAAACGCGCAATAGCTTAAGCACGCTCGACAAAGAGGTTGCTCAGCTTACCGCCTCTATCTCCCGCCTTGAAAAGCAGCAGACGCAGCAGGAAAGCCTGCTGGCGCAGCAGCTCGACGCCGCTTTTCGCCAGGGGCAGCATAATGGTGTACAGCTGCTGCTGGGCGGCGCAGAAGCGCAGCGCAGTGAACGCATCCTGGCCTATTTTGGTTACCTCAACGCCGCGCGGCAAAAAAATATCGATGAGCTGCGGCAGACCCGGCAGCAGCTGGCTGAGCAGCGTCTGACCATGCAGAGCAAACAGCAGCAGCAAAAAAATCTGCTCGTTCAGCAGCAGGCGCAGCAAAGCAAACTGGAAAACGCCAGCGCCGCCCGCAAAAAGACCCTCTCCGCGCTGGAGAACGCGCTGGAAAAAGATCAGGCAGACCTGGTTGAAATGCGTCAGAACGAAAGCCGTCTGCAGGATAAAATTGCCAAAGCAGAGCGCGAAGCGCGTCAGCGGGCCGAGCGCGAGGCGCGTGAAGCCGAGAAGGTGCGCCAGCGTCAGGCGCAGGCCAAAGCGAAAGGCTCCAGCTATGCCCCCACGCAGAGCGAGCGTGAGCTGATGGCGCGTACCGGCGGACTGGGGCGCGCAGGCGGCCAGGCTTTCTGGCCGGTACGCGGCAGAATTGAACACCGCTTCGGTGAGGCGATGCAGGGTGAGCTACGCTGGAAAGGACTGGTAATCGACGCACCGGAAGGCACCGAAGTGAAAGCGATTGCGGATGGACGGGTACTGATGGCCGACTGGCTGCAGGGCTACGGGCTGGTTGTGGTACTGGAGCACGGTAAAGGCGATATGAGCCTGTACGGCTATAACCAGAGCGCACTGGTAAGCGTCGGTGCACAGGTCAAAGCTGGTCAGCCGGTGGCGCTGGTAGGCACCAGTGGCGGCCGCGGTACGCCGTCACTCTATTTTGAGATCCGCCGTCAGGGCAAAGCTGTTAACCCACTACCGTGGTTAGGAAGATAAGTGCTGTTTTTATCCCGAACGTTACCCGCTCTGCTATGCGGCTCGCTTCTGAGTTTCAGCGTGCAGGCGGCAAAATTAGCGATTGTCATTGATGATTTTGGCTACCGTCCCACTGAAGAGAACAAAGTGCTGGCGATGCCGGCAGCCATCTCTGTTGCCGTACTGCCCAACGCCCCGCATGCGCGTGAGATGGCAACCAAAGCCCATCAGCGCGGTCATGAAGTATTGATTCACCTGCCGATGGCGCCGCTCAGCAAACAGCCGCTGGAAAAAGATACCCTGACGCCGGAGATGAGCAGCGACGAAATCGCCCGCATTATCCGTGAAGCCAGCGGTAAAGTTCCCTACGCGGTTGGCCTGAACAATCATATGGGCAGTAAAATGACCTCCAGCCTGCCCGGCATGCAGAAAGTGATGCAGGTGCTGAATCACTACAACTACTATTTTCTCGACAGCATGACCATCGGCAATAGTCAGGCCGTTGCAGCGGCGCAGGGCACGCAGGTCAAAGTCGTGAAACGCCGCGTGTTTCTTGATGATAATCAAAATGAAGCGATGGTACGACAGCAGTTTACCCGGGCGGTTAAGCTGGCACAGCGGGACGGGTTTGCTATCGCTATCGGCCATCCGCACCCGACAACAGTGCGCGTGCTGCAGCAGATGCTGCCTTCCCTTCCGGCTGATATTACGCTGGTTACGCCAGGACAGCTGCTGAATGAGCCGCTGCGTCACAGCGCAAAACCTGCTGCAGCCTCTCCGGCTAAACCCGCCAGCGTGCGCTTCCGCGCGCCTGCCATCTGTAAAGTCAGTGCCGCGCCAGTGCCGCAGCAGCGGGCAGTGGAAATTATCGGCGAAGGCCTGATGCAGAACCCTTTCATGCTCAAACTGAAAGCGCTGTTTTAAAGCAGCGGTGTGGGCCACCGCACCGCTGACATTCACATTGCAGCCAGAAAGTTTATACTCTTGCCGGAAAACTCACGGCACAGAACAAGGACATCAGCAGGAATGACGCCGCATAAACGAAAAATTCTACTGCTTGATAATGGTCGCGAGTGGGGCGGCGGCACGAATAGCATGCTGGAATTACTGAAGCGGATCGATCGTAACCAGTTCGATATTACCTGCTGCTTTTATCATAATTATTCGCGCGGCAATAACGAAACCATTGAGCAAATTCTTGGATCGTTAACGATTCCGGTGACGTTTATTCCGCAGCGCAGACAACCTCTCTGGGCAAAAATCAGCAAAGAAATAGTCCGCACGCTGCTTTTTTTCAGCAAAGAGAGCAGAAAAAAAGCGATTCATTTTGTGGATCGCCGATGGCGTATTATCCCGAACGCGCACAAGATTGGCGCGCTTCTGCAAGCCGGGCAGTTTGACCTGCTTTATATGAATAATCAGCCCAGTACCAACACTGAAGGCTATCTGGCAGCCCGCCCGCTTAATATTCCGGTGGTTCAGCACTGCCGTATTGACCCGGTACTGAATCGCCAGCTGGTCGCGATGCTGAACCGGGACTGTGAGGCGATTATCTGCGTTTCGCACGGTGTCAGTCATACGCTGCAGCGTCATGGTGTCCATCAGCATCTCTGTCATACCGTCAGCAATGCCATCGATATCCACCAGCCGTTACCCGATCGTACCGCGGTTCGTCAGGCGCTGCAGATTGCCCCGGAAACCTTTGTGTTTGGCTCTATTGGGTCACTGATAGCGCGTAAAGCCAATCACCATACGCTGAGCGCACTGGGCCGGTTTCACCGCCTTTACCCTCACGCTGACTGGAAAATGCTGATTGTCGGTACCGGTCCGGAACAGGCTAACCTTGCACAGCTGGCAGAAAAAGAGCAGATTGCTGACCGCATCGTTTTCACCGGTTTTAAAAATAATGCGCTGGATTTTCTGGCCGCGTTCGACACGTTCATACTGGCCTCGCAAAGTGAAGGCTTACCCCGCGTGGTGCTTGAAGCGATGCTGGTCAATACTGCCGTTATCGGATCGCGGGTAACCGGGACAGCTGAGCTGATTGAACACAACCAGACCGGTCTGCTGTTTGAATATGGTGATATTGCAGAGCTGACACAGCAGCTGATCGCTCTGTGGGAGAACAGAGAATTACGTCAGAAATTAACCGACACGGCTGCCGGAAAGGTACGCGAACATTACGCTATTGAAAACTATATTCAGGGCGTAGAAACGGTTCTGGCTAATGTTATTCAGGAAAAGAGTCATGCTTAATTTTTTTAATAAACGTTTCCGCCATATTCGCGCGCGGCATAATATTCCCTACAGCCAGAGTCGCGTGCAGGGCAAGACTCCTGTCACCTCCGTGGTGATCCCGTGTGCGGGTGAGGACTATATTGAAGAAGCGCTGCTCAGCGCCTGCTTTGCCAGCCGTTTTGCCACCAGCGTCACGGAGATTGTTATCGTCAGCGACCAGCCCGCGACACAATTTGGTGAGCTGCCGGCAAAGACGCGCGTTGCCACGCTGACCATTCCGCACCGTGAAGAGAGCTACCGTTATAAACAGATTTACCGCAGCCGGCTGATCAAACTGCAGGCGCCTTTGCAGGCCAGCGGTGACGCGGTTCTGATGATCGACTCTGACCTCAACCTGCTTAAAGATCCTGCCCTCAGCCTGCGTGAAGGCCATCTTTACTCCAGCTTCAGAGAAGGCAGAATGATTGCCAAACTTGAAAACGCGGCTGAGGAGCAGATCCCGGCTTACTATAAACCCGCCATCCGGCCCTATCTGGTTGACCATGTCAACGGCGCTTATCTGGCCGCCACGCGTCAGACCTGGAAGCGTATCTGCCCGCTGTGGCTGACGCTGTTTCAGGATACCTGGGAGCTGATGAATGATAATCAGCCCCCCACCGATCAGCTGCCGCTCTCTGCGCTGCTGGATATGCTCGATCTGGTTACGGTTAACCTGGGCGAGTGGGCAAACTGGCCGGTCTCCAAGCGCATCGGCGGAACGGCAGCGGTCATTCCGCCTGAGGTCATTGGCGCACACGGCGGTTTTCCGTTAAGCGAATGGCAGAAGTATCTGCAGGACCCGGCGCAGCCGCTGCAGTTTAAAGGTCAGGACTATACGCGCAAAGTACGCTACCTGACGGATGAAGAGAAAAAACGCGGCTGATACTACTCCGGCCTGCGGGCCGGAGTCCGTTTAATCCCAGCTCAGCACCACTTTCCCTGACCGTCCGGAGCGCATGTCATCGAACCCCTGCTGAAACGCGTCGATGTCATAGCGGTGGGTGATCACCGGCGTAAGATCCAGTCCGGACTGGATTAACGCCGCCATCTTGTACCAGGTTTCAAACATCTCACGGCCATAGATACCTTTGATAAACAGGCCTTTGAATATGACCAGATTCCAGTCGATCGACATATCGCCGGGTGGAATGCCCAGCAGCGCAATGCGTCCGCCGTGGTTCATGGTTTCCAGCATCGTGCGGAAAGCTGCCGGTGCGCCTGACATCTCCAGTCCGACATCAAATCCTTCGGTCATACCGAGATCCTGCATCACGTCGCGCAGATTTTCCTGCGCCACGTTAACCGCACGGGTCACGCCCATCTCGCGAGCCAGACTCAGACGGTATTCATTCACGTCAGTGATCACAACGTGACGGGCACCTACGTGCCTGCAGACGGCGGCAGCCATAATACCAATTGGCCCGGCGCCGCAGATCAGGACATCTTCACCGGGCAGATCAAATGACAGCGCGGTATGTACGGCGTTGCCGAACGGATCGAAGATGGCTGCCAGTTCGTCAGAAATGTTATCGGGAATTTTAAACGCGTTGTATGCCGGGATAACCAGATACTCCGCGAAGCAGCCCTGGCGATTGACCCCCACGCCCACCGTATTGCGGCACAGGTGCGTTCGCCCTGCCCGGCAGTTACGGCAGTGGCCGCAGGTAATATGCCCCTCTCCGGAAACGCGATCGCCAATGGCGAAGCCTTTCACCTCCTGTCCCATGCTAACCACTTCACCGACATACTCATGTCCGGTGATCATCGGGACCGGAATGGTTTTACGCGACCACTCATCCCAGTTGTAGATGTGGATATCCGTACCGCAAATAGCGGTTTTACGGATCTTAATCAGCAGATCGTTATGACCCGGTTCCGGCACCGGTGCATCCTGCACCATCCAGATCCCCTCTTCAGCTTTCAGTTTGGCAAGTGCTTTCATTTTTCTGCTCCTGCAGCAATCACGCCCAGCCGCTGGCCGACGCGGATAAAAGCGGCGATAGCCTGTTCCAGCTGCGCCTGCGTGTGAGCGGCAGACATCTGCGTGCGGATGCGCGCCTGACCCTGCGGCACCACCGGATAGAAAAAGCCGGTGACGTAAATGCCTTCCTGCTGCAGCAGCGTGGCAAACTGCTGCGCCACGTTAGCCTCACCCAGCATCACCGGAATAATGGCGTGATCGGCGCCGGCCAGCGTGAAGCCTGCCGCGGTCATCTTCTCCCGGAAGAAGCGCGCGTTATCCCATAGCCGCTGGCGCAGACCGTCACCCTCACTCAGCAGATCCAGCACCCGCAGCGAGGCCGCGACAATTGCCGGAGCCAGCGAGTTAGAAAACAGATAGGGACGAGCACGCTGACGCAGCCACTCCACGACCTCTTTTTTCGCGGCTACATAGCCGCCGGAGGCACCGCCCAGCGCTTTACCTAACGTTCCCGTGAGGATATCAACGCGATCCATCACGTCGCAGTATTCATGCGTGCCGCGCCCTGCTGCGCCGATAACGCCCACCGCATGAGAGTCATCGACGATGACCAGCGCATCAAACTCCTCCGCCAGGTCGCAAATCCCCTGCAGATTGGCAATCACGCCATCCATAGAGAACACGCCATCGGTAGCGATCGCGATATGCCGGGCACCTTTATCACGCGCCTCCTGCAGACAGGTACGCAGCGCCTGCATATCGTTATTGGCGTAGCGATAGCGCTGCGCCTTACACAGGCGTATGCCATCAATGATGGAGGCGTGATTCAGCGCATCGGAAATAATGGCATCCTCCGGACCCAGCAGCGCCTCAAACAGGCCGCCGTTAGCGTCAAAACAGGAGGAGAAAAGAATAGACGCTTCCATACCAAGAAAGTCAGCCAGCTTACGCTCCAGCTGCTGATGCGTATCCTGCGTACCGCAGATAAAGCGCACCGACGCCATACCAAAGCCGTGGGAATCCATACCCTCTTTCGCTGCCTGAATCAGCGCCGGATGATTCGCCAGACCGAGATAGTTATTGGCACAAAAGTTAATGACCGGCGTGCCGTGATCAACGCTGATCTCCGCCTGCTGGGCTGACGTAATGCGACGTTCCTGTTTGAACAATCCGTCCTGACGCGTTGTCTCAAGCTGCTGACGGATTTGCGAATAAAACTGATTGGACATGATTCTGCTCCTTAGATCGCAAATTACCGGAGCATCTTACTGAGCAAATAGCAGGCAGACGATATTTCAGCCAGTTAAATGTTCGTTTTGCAGCATAGTTCACGCCGTAGTCAGCGTTTGTGCGATACGCCTCACGCATCTGGCTGTCCGGACAGGGCTGAAATGTTATGATAATGAGTATTCGTGCGTGAAACCTTCTGTTTCACCCTAACTGATTAAAGGCTAAGCATATGATTATCGTTACCGGCGGCGCTGGCATGATTGGCAGCAACATCGTTAAAGCGCTTAACGATCGCGGTCATAGCGACATTCTGGTCGTGGATAACCTGAAAGATGGCACCAAATTCGTCAATCTGGCGGATCTGGATATCGCTGATTATATGGATAAAGAGGAGTTTCTCTCTTACATCATGTCAGGCGAAGATCTGGGGCCGATTGAAGCGGTATTCCATCAAGGTGCCTGTTCCGCCACCACCGAGTGGGATGGCAAGTACATGATGGATAACAACTATCAGTACTCTAAAGATCTGCTGCATTTCTGCCTTGAGCGCGAGATCCCGTTTCTCTACGCCTCCTCTGCCGCGACCTATGGTGGCCGCAATGAGAACTTTATCGAAGAACGTCAGTATGAAGAGCCGCTGAACGTCTACGGCTATTCAAAAATGCTGTTCGATCACTACGTGCGTCAGATTCTGCCTGAAGCGGATTCGCCGGTGTGCGGTTTCCGCTATTTCAATGTGTATGGTCCGCGCGAAGGGCACAAAGGCAGTATGGCCAGCGTGGCGTTTCATCTGAATACGCAAATCAGCAACGGCGAGAACCCTAAGCTGTTTGAAGGCAGCGACAGCTTCCGCCGTGATTTTATCCATGTAGATGATGTTGTGGCTGTAAACCTGTGGTGCTGGGAGAACGGCGTATCCGGTATCTATAACTGCGGCACCGGACGCGCGGAATCGTTCCAGGAAGTGGCTGATGCCGTGCTTAAATTCCATCAGCAGGGCCAGATTGAGTACATTCCTTTCCCGGATAAACTCAAAGGACGCTATCAGGCATTTACCCAGGCCGATCTGACAAAACTGCGTGAAGCGGGCTATGACAAGCCATTTAAAACTGTCGCACAGGGCGTGGGCGAGTACATGGCCTGGCTGAATCGCAACGCATAAGGACACCCGCATCAGCGATGAAAATTCTGGTTATTGGCCCTTCCTGGGTCGGCGATATGATGATGTCGCAAAGTCTCTATCGCACTCTCAAGGTGGCGCATCCTGATGCGGTCATTGATGTGATGGCACCCGCGTGGTGCCGCCCGCTGCTGTCACGCATGCCGGAAGTGAATCAGGCGCTGGCGATGCCGCTGGGGCACGGCGCGCTGGCGTTGGGCGAACGCCGTCGTCTCGGCAAAACCCTGCAGGCCAGCGGTTACGATCGCGCTTACGTATTGCCGAACTCGTTTAAATCGGCGCTGGTCCCCTTTTTCGCCGGCATACCGCGCCGCACCGGCTGGCGCGGTGAAATGCGTTACGGCGTGCTCAATGATGTGCGGGTACTGGACAAAGCGGCGTTTCCGCTAATGGTAGAGCGCTATGTTGCCCTGGCGTATGACACGCCGGTAACCTCCGCTCAGCAGCTGCCACAGCCGCTGCTATGGCCGCAGCTGCGCGTAGAGGACGACGAAAAGCGCATGACGGCTGCGCAGTTTGGCCTCTCCACCGATCGTCCGGTTATCGGCTTTTGTCCGGGAGCAGAGTTTGGACCGGCGAAACGCTGGCCGCATTATCACTATGCTGCCCTGGCGGAACAGCTGATCGCAGAAGGCTACCAGGTCGTGCTGTTTGGCTCAGCCAAAGATCGCGACACCGGCGAGTCGATTCTGCAGGCGCTGCCTGAGCCGTTGCGTGCGCACGGCAAAAATCTGGCGGGTGAGACGCAGCTGGAGCAGGCCGTGATCCTGCTCGCCCACTGTCGCGCCGTGGTCAGCAACGATTCCGGTCTGATGCACATTGCGGCAGCGCTCAACCGGCCGCTGGTCGCGCTGTATGGCCCGAGCAGCCCGGATTTCACGCCGCCGCTTTCCCGTCAGGCCCGCGTTATCCGGCTAATCAGCGGCTATCACAAAGTGCGTAAAGGCGATGCCGCTGAGGGTTATCATCAGAGCCTGATCGACATTACCCCTGCGCGCGTGCATCAGACCCTGAGCGCGCTGCTACAGCCGGCGCAGGAGCAGACATGCACGTTTTAATCGTTAAAACCTCTTCGATGGGAGATGTTCTCCATACGCTACCCGCGCTTACTGACGCCATGCAGGCGCTGCCAGGTATCCGCTTTGACTGGGTAGTAGAAGAGAATTTTGCTCAGATCCCCGGCTGGCATCCTGCCGTAGATAAAGTCCTGCCGGTTGCAATCCGTCGCTGGCGCAAACACTGGTTTGGCAGTCAGCAGCGCGAAGAGCGCGTCGCGTTTAAGCGCAATTTGCAGTCGCGCCAGTATGATGTGGTTATTGACGCACAGGGCCTGATTAAAAGCGCAGCCCTGGTGACGCGTCTGGCAACCGGCACGAAGCATGGTCTGGACAGCCGCAGCGCGCGTGAGCCTTTTGCGAGCTGGTGGTACGACAGGCGCCATGAGGTCAGCAAGCAGCAGCACGCCGTTGAGCGCACGCGTGAGCTGTTTGCGAAAAGTCTGGGCTATGAAAAGCCTGCCACCCAGGGCGATTACGCCATCGCGGCACATTTTCTGACTCCCCGGATCGAAGCAGCCCCCTCCTGGCTGGTGTTTCTGCACGCCACAACCCGCGACAATAAACACTGGCCGGAAGCGCACTGGCGTGAGCTGATCAGGCTGCTGCAGCCCACCGGCCTGCAAATCAGGCTGCCGTGGGGTGCAATACATGAACAGCAGCGTGCACAGCGGCTGGCAGAGGGCTTTTCCCATGTAGAAGTCCTGCCAAAACTGACGCTGGAGCAGGTGGCGCAGCAGCTGGCAGGCGCGCGCGCAGTGGTCTCCGTCGACACCGGGCTCAGCCATCTGACCGCCGCGCTGGACAGACCCAATATTACGCTGTTCGGTCCCACCGATCCGGGTCTGATTGGCGGTTACGGCAGAAACCAGCATGCGCTGATCGGTAAGAATGATTCTATGCAGGATATCGCAGCAAGTCAGGTTATTGATAAGCTGAAGGAAATTTTGTAGATGCGATCTTTTTTTAAACAATTATATCGCTATACGCACAGCAGAGGCCTAAGGCATAACGAAAATTTGTGGCCACATTTCTCCATCAAACGTGCTCCGGAAGGGCACATTAGTCAGCTCTTTTGGAAAAAAAGAGAAATTAATATAAAACCACTGGACTCTGCACTAAAAGCTGCAACAACGGATGTAACAATCGTTGCCACAGGTCCATCGGTCAGAGATACAGATTTTACATTATTAAGCAACACGACGTTTATTGGGGTAAATGGGGCTTATGAATTGCGAAAAGCGATAAGCTTTAGTTTTTATATTATTGTGGACAGGGATTTCATAAAGAACAGGTTCGATATTATCGAGAAGATAATTAACGACACTCAGTTAACATTGTTAATAACACTGCACTGCCTGAATGATTTACTCCTCAAAAAAAGCAGTGGAGATATACGCTGCGGTTTAACGATCATTGAAGATGTTAGCTATAAAATTTATCAGGAAAAGGTTAACCCAGAAGATTACACTACCGTTTATGGAAAATATCCAGAGTTCGATATCTATCCTGCAAGCCCGCAAACTGGTTTTTCATGGGATATCAGAAAAGGAATATTCGATGCCGGGACAGTAGCCTATTGGGCATTGCAGGTAGCGGTGTGGTTGGGAGCTACAAGGATATTTTTAGCGGGTGTAGATATGAATAATTTTTCCCTGCCCAGATTCTATGAAAACGAAAATGATAAGCAGCCAAGTTCCCTGCAGCTGAACTTTGAAAAATTAATAAAACCTGCTTTTTGTAAGGCCAGCCAGGGTCTGCAGAAAAAGGGCATAACAGTATATAACCTATCAATGAAAAGCGGATTGAGCGACTCTATTTTTAAAAAGGCAAGACTAAATGAACTTTTCACAAAAAAATAACTTATTGGAGAGAATCGCTTCTTTCTCTTTTATGTCTTTTATTTTCTTGCTTGTCATTTTTACTGACATCGGAAAAATAAACAATTTATTTTATATATCTTTCATCTCAATGGCTTTATATATATTTTCCTTAAAAAGGAAAAACACGGCGCTGGAGAAAATCAACTGGCGACCCTATATTTTCGTGGGAATTTTCCTGTTTTATTACAGCCTGTCCAATTTTTGGTCAGGTAATCCTTCAAACTTTTTCTCTACATTAAAACATTCTTTCTATCTGCTTTTTGTTCTGTACATCTGCAACCATATAATAAAAAAACATGGAGCAGTGACGTTTTTTTCAATAATTTTTTCCGCAAGCCTTATTCTTTTGGTGTTAATCTTGTTTATGGTTAACAAAAGTACTTTACTATCCAATCGGCTTGAACATGCTTTTTTTGCAGCCCCTTCTAACGTTATCGATTTAGGGGGGTATTTTGCTATAGGAATTTTGAGCGGCCTTATTGTGGCTCGTGAATCAGGTAAGCAATGGATTTACTTCCTGTGTGCACTCCTTTTTATTGGTCTGATTTTAACACAAAGTCGAGGACCGTTTTTTTCATTACTGATAGCTCTTGCTGTCACGCTGGCTAATTATAGAAAGTACCGTATAAAAAACGTTATATATATCACTTTTATTTTAATTTCAATTTGCATATTCTTTTTTATCACTGATTATGGCCATCAGTTTTGGCTAAGAATAATTGCATCTTACAAACAAAGCTTTATTCGTTTCGGCATTTGGGAGCATGGTATTAAAGAGTCTATGATTCATCCATTTTTTGGGTGGGGGTTTGATAAAGAATTGCGCTTCGTAAATAGTGTTGGACAGCATATAGCTACTACACATAGTGTTTATGTTGCGGCTTTTCTTAAGGGCGGTTTAGCAGGATTAGCGCTCCTGTTTGTCGTTATTGCCAGCGCTCTATTGCAGGCATATAAGAAGTTTCGTCATGGCAAAGAGCTTGAGGCTGCACTCTATATATTTTCACTGGTGTTTATCTCGACTCAGGGAATGTTTGTTATCAGCGGACCAGCAGAAATGTGGATTCTTTTCTGGATACCGCTAGCAGTAGTGCTTCCTAAGCAAGAAAAATAAAATATGGCTGGCAGAAAGCTATTTCTGCCAGCCATACCTTCTCAATAGCATTAGTAATCTATACCTGAAGAGCCGGTTCAGAAAGCGCAAATCTGAAACGCATCAGCGTGCATGAGCTTTTTTATGCAAGGCATACTCTGTCAGCGTCATTCCCTGTACACGCGGCTGAAGCCAGATAAACAGCTGCTCCAGATCGTCGTACAGCCTGTCGATGTCCGCCTCCGTTTTAAACGTGGGGCTGCCGTCTGGCATGAATTCAGAGGAGTGCAGCATAAACTCGATGTAATCACTGCCCTGATCGAGCGTCTGCGCAGCAACCTTTTTCATTTCATTCAGGTTGCCGCCGGTCGGGCGCAGCCAGTTAACTGAGGGACCACGCGGCTTGCCACGCAGCTGATTCCACGCCTTTTTAAACTGGTTGGTCATCGCGCCATAGCGATACTGAATGCTCATGGGCAACTCCAGCAGCGAACTGTTACCCGGCTTTGAGATATCGCTGGTGTCTATATAGTAAGCGCGATCGGGGAAATGACTATAGTCGGTTCCTCCGCTCCCCTGCGGGGCGCCGGATGAATTACGCCAGCTGACCCGGGGCGTCACGGAGCAGTCAACCAGATAACCGTTATCGATTAAAGCCTGCGCATAAACTTCGTTAAAGGCCCAGCGACCGGCGCGATGACTGGTCATTTTTTGCTGAAATGCATCCTCCAGCAATGCCGTCATAAAGGCGACCTTATCGCGTAAAACGGACTCAGGATACTCAATCAGATAGGGTTGATAACGCCAGTCATCCTGCGTCAGTTTATATTCCGGCGGGCTATACCAGGCGTGAAGATGCATACCGATCTCCCCCTGTCCGCGGGCCAGTAGATCCTGTCCGAACTCCACATAGGCAGGATCGCTCGCCATCTCGTAATTCGTCAGCCAGGTGGGTTTGAAGCCATATTTTTCGCACAGCCTCTGAAAGCGGGGCAGGAAGCTGACATTATGCGTTGTCACCTTTCCGCTGCGGTTGCGCCACAGGTTATCGCCTTCCGTATCCAGGGTAATCAAAAAGGCAGGCTTTTCCATAACTTGTCCGGTATATTTCACTGTTATTATCACTATGGTACGCACCGCCTGTGGCAGGCGCAAACTTTTCCAGCGCCGCTGGCCGGGTCAGGGAGCAGCGCTCTGATTAAACCAGAATAGCGTGAATAAAAAGCAGGGCGGATTTATCTTTAGCTGCTTACCGCGCGCAGTTATGGCAGACTTTTTACAGCATTCGTTCATTTGCCGATAAACGTACTCATATCGGAAAGATAATAGATCAGTTTCACCACCAGGCTGACAGGCAGGCAGAGGTAGATAATTTGTCGAAACGCATTTTAATGGTGATCGATGGTTTGCCCGGCGGCGGCGCCGAAAAAGTCGTCTTAACGCTGGCTGAGGGTTTTATTTCCCTGGGACATCGTGTCTCGATTTTCTCTCTGCGAAAAATATGCGATTACCCTATCCCTGCAGGCGTGGATTATCAGGTGGTGTGCGATCACAGCGTCCGCCCGTGGCGAAAAATGACAGAAACCGTACGCCGTGCGCGCTTGCTGGATGAGGCGGTACGCCAGAGTGAAGCGCTGAACGGCAAGTTCAGTTTAATCTTTTCCCACTTGCACAAAACCGATCGCATTGTCAGGCGAGCCCGATCGCTTGATTCAGCTAAAACCTGGTACTGCCTGCACGGCGTCTTTTCTGCCTCCTATCTGGGACGTAAAACAGGTTTTTCCCGCTGGTTAAAGCAGCTAAAAATACGTTATGTCTATCAGGGGCGTCAGCTGGTCGGCGTGTCGCAATATGTTATCGATGATCTGATAAAGAATGTCGGCGTCAGGCCACGCCTGACCCGCGTTATTTTCAATCCTTTCGACTTCGATCGGCTCGACGAGCTGGCGGCCGGGCCCTGCCCGCTGGCCGGCCAGAATTACCTTGTCCACGTAGGACGCATTCATGAGGCGAAACGTCAGGACCGCTTGCTTGAGGCCTATGCACGCAGCGGCATAATGGCTCCCCTGGTGTTGCTGGGTCAGGGCAGCGCGAAACTCCTGGAGGCGTTACGCCAGCAGGCACGGGACCTGGGAATTTCAGAGCGCGTCTGCTTCGAAGGCTTTCAGCAAAACCCCTATCCGTGGATCCGCCATGCTCAGATGCTGGTTATGAGTTCAGATAGCGAAGGGTTTGGCAATGTGCTGGTTGAGGCTTTACACTGCGGCACGGCGGTGGTCAGTACACGCTGCCCCGGTGGCCCGGCTGAGATTCTGACTGGCCCGCTCTCCCGCTGTCTGGCCGATCTGAACGCCGCGTCGCTGGCAGAAAAAATGCGCGATGTGTATGCCAGCCCCCCCGATTTGCAGCACCTCGATTTGAGCATTTATAGTCTGGCTACTATTTGTCAGCAATATCTGCAGCTGGATCCTGTAACAGAAACATCATTTTCAACGGCACGCCATGTTTCGAATTAATAAATCCCCGGTGGGATGCGGCCAGAATATGGGGATAATTGCTTGACCTACATTATTATATTTATCATTTTTTGCCCGATTAAATGGGTAATGAAGCTGTTCCGGACGCGTAGCGGAAAAAACCTGGTCATTCAGACCGCCAAAATTGGCGATTTTATTAATATCACTCCGCTGCTCACGCACCTCGGGAAAAGCGATGCGCTGCTGAGCAGAAGCGTTGCGCCGCTCGCCAGCAATGACGCTACCCTTGAACACATCTGGTATATCGAAGAGTATCGTTCTGGCCTGCTGAAAAAGCTCAGGTTAGTCTGGCATCTGCTCAATCGCTACGACAACGTTTATCTGCTGCACCCGACCAACCTGAATCTGTTTATTGCCGCCTGCTGCAATGCGGATAATAAGCAGTTTCTGTCCAGCTATCGCCGCAAGGGATATCAGAACATCTTCTATTACACCGCAAGCGGCGAAGTGCAGCATGAAAAAAATACGCTGACGCTGGAAAACTATCTGAAGCTGGCCGATCGCTCTTTCACCAAAGAGAGCTACCCCAAACACGCGACGCTGCCGCTATGGCAGCCTGCTTCCCTGCCCGCAGAGATCACAGCGTGCGCGGGAACGCGTATCGGTATCAGTGTGACCGCCGGTAATCAGGCTAAAACCATTCCGCCAGCTATCTGGCAGCGTTTGTTTGACCACCTGAGCGATCTTCACTGCACCTTTTTTGCTTTTGGTGCGCCAAATGAACAATCGCGCGTTCAGGAGCTATTCAAAACAGCCGGGCATCGCGACAACCTGATCAGTCTGGTGGGGAAAGTGTCGCTGGAAGCGCTGCCGGCCGTTATCGGCGAAATGGATTTTTATATCGCCTCCGATTCCGGCAATGTGTACATCGCTGATGCACAGCAGGTACCGGTGATTCTGATTTATGGTCCCTGCTGCGTAGAAGAGCAGAGGCCGCTGGGCGATATACTGCTGATTGGTCCTGACCATATCGCGCCCTCTTCTTTTGTATTTGATGCGCAATATAAATTCGCGCATCCGGTTGAACAGCTTTTCAACCTGGATCAGCGTAAGCTGAGTGATATCCACGATTTTATTCGCACCCGACAGCAGCAGCGTCTGGCGCGCCGAAACAATGAAATGACCTCATGACAGCCCAGCCAGAACATTCCACGCCATTACTCAGCCTTATCATCCCGATGTTTAATGCCGGCACTGAGTTTGCTGCCTGCCTTCAGGCGCTGTTAGCTCAGACGCTGACCGACCTTGAGATCATCATCGTCGATGATGGCTCAACTGACGGCTCCGGCGAGCAGGCAGACGCTTACGCTGCGCGCTATCCGCATATCCGTGTGATCCATCAGGCCAACGGCGGCGTGTCACGGGCGCGAAATGCCGGCCTGGCGATCGCGCGCGGTAAGTACGTCAGCTTTCCCGACGCCGATGACACCATGGATGCGGCGATGTATCAGACGCTGACGGAGATGGCAGAGCGTGATGGACTTGACGCAGCACAGTGCAACGCCGAGTGGTATTTCAAAGCGAGCCAGCGTACCAGACCGCTTATTCCTCACGATCGTCTCACCAGCACCGCTGTGCTGAGCGGACCTGAGTGGCTGAACACCGCGCTCAAAACGCGGCGTTACATGCATGTTGTCTGGCTCGGCATCTATCGCCGTGAGCTGATTACGCGCTGCAATCTGCTGTTTGAGCCGGGACTGCATCATCAGGATATTCCCTGGACCACGGAATTTATGTTTAACGCCACGCGCGTGCGCTATACCGATCGCGTGCTCTATCGCTACTACATGCATGACGCTTCCATCAGCAACCGTAAACGCACCGGCCAGCGCAACGTAGAGTATCAGCGTCACTATCTGAAAATTGCCCGGATGCTGGAAGAGCTGAACCAGCGTTATCGCCGTCATATCCGCATTTATCCGGCATTTCACTACCAGATCACGCATGAAGCGCTCAGCGTCTGTCACGCTATCCGGCGCGAGCCTGAAGCGGAAGCACGGCAGGCGATGCTGGCGGATCTGTTCAGTACAGGGACGCATAAACGTATGCTGCGCAATGCGCGCGGCCTGAAACAGTGGTATCAGCTGCTGCTGTGGCTGAGCCGCATTTATCGCTGGCGCCAGAAATAAGCACCACTGCTCGCTTTAACCCCTTTCGGGTTTGCCCTACAATCGGCTCACTGAATCCTGAGATCAATAAGTATGGCAAGCCCGATTCCAGCCCGGTTCACACCACAATCTATTTTAGTGATCAAACTGCGCCATCATGGTGACATGCTGCTGACAACGCCTGTCATCAATGCGCTGCGCGCGCGTTATCCTGATGCACATATCGATGTGCTGCTCTATAAAGAAACCCGGCCGATGCTGGAAGCGCATCCGGCAATTCGCCAGCTGCATATTATCGATCGCAGCTGGAAAAAAGAGGGCAGCCTGCAGAAACTGCGCCATGAACTGGCGCTGCTCTCCGCCGTTCGCGCCTGCCGCTACGATCTGGTGATCAACCTCGCCGACCAGTGGCGCAGCGCCATTATTACCGGCCTGTCAGGTGCTGCGGTGCGCATCGGCTTTGCCTATCGCAAACGCGACAACGCCCTCTGGCGCTGGTGCCACAATCAGCGCGTCCCTACCACCCGGCATCATCAGCTGCATACGGTTGAACAGAATATGAGCGCGCTGGCTCCGCTCGGAATCGACGTAACAAATGCAGTCGCGTCGATGCATTTCAGCGAAGCCGATCGGCAGAAAGTAGATGTTTTGCTGGCGCAGCAGCAGATCGCCGGGCCGTTTATTGTGCTGCAGCCTACGTCGCGCTGGGTATTTAAATGCTGGGACGATGAAAAGATGGCGCAGCTGATCACGGCGCTCTCTGATGAAGGGCATACCCTGGTGCTGACGGCAGCGCCGGATAAAAAAGAGCTGGCGATGATAGCGCATATTCAGTCGCTCTGCTCCGCCTCACGCGTGGTATCCCTTGCCGGCCAGCTGTCGCTGCCGCAGCTGGCCGCGCTAATCGACGCGGCGCAGCTCTTTATTGGTGTCGACTCTGCGCCGATGCATATGGCCGCGGCGCTGGATACGCCCTGCCTGGCGCTGTTCGGACCGACAAAGCTGCAGCACTGGCGCCCGTGGGGCAATAATAACCGGGTGATCTGGGCAGGTGATTATGCACCGCTGCCGTCGCCCGACTCGATCGACACCCGCACGGAGCAGCGCTATCTTTCCGCGATTCCGGTCGCCGATGTGCTGACCGCCGCAAGGAGCTATTTGCATGAATAAAATACGTCTGGCTATCGTCCGGCAGAAATATCGCCCGGACGGCGGGGCCGAACGCTTTATTTCACGCGCGCTGGAAGCGCTGGATAGCGAGCAGCTGGATCTCAATATCATTACCCGCAGCTGGCAGGGCGCGCCCAATCCCGCCTGGCATCTGCATATCTGCAACCCGGCAAAGTTTGGCCGTATCTCCCGCGAACGCGGTTTTGCACGTGCAGCGCGCGCCTGCTGGGAGCGGGAGCAGTTTGACCTTGTTCAGAGTCACGAGCGCATCGCCGGGTGCGATATTTTTCGTGCCGGCGACGGCGTGCATCGGGTCTGGTTAGAGCAGCGGGCGCGCATTGTTTCCCCGTGGCAGCGTCTGAGCGCAGCGCTCAGCCCGTACCATCGCTATGTGCTGCAGGCTGAAGCGGAGATGTTTAACGACCCGTCACTCAAAGCGGTGATCTGCAACTCTGAGATGGTGAAGCGGGATATCCTGCGCCATTTCACGCTGGATGCCGGCAATATTCACGTGATCCACAATGCCATTGACAGCAAACGCTTTCAGCCCGCGACATCCAGCCTGCGCCATGCGGCGCGCCATCAGCTGCGGCTGCCGCAGGACGCGCACGTGATGATCTACGTCGGCTCCGGGTTTGAGCGCAAGGGGCTGAAAGCAGCAATTGAAGCGGTGGCGCAAACCGATCGCTATCTGATTGTGGTCGGTCAGGATAAACAGCTGTCGCGCTATCAGCAGCTGGCAAACCAGCTTAACTGTCTTGACCGCCTGCGCTTTGCCGGCGTTCAGCAGGATGTGCAGCCGTTCTATCACGCCGCCGATGCGCTGCTGCTGCCAACGCTGTACGATCCGTTTCCGAATGTGGTTCTGGAAGCCATGGCCTGCGGACTGGCGGTGATCACCAGCACTGGCTGCGGCGGAGCCGAGTTTATCCGCCAGGGTGAAGAGGGCTTTGTCTGCGACGCGCTGGATATTCGCGCGTTAAAAGAGGCCGTGCTGGCGGTGCCTGCCCTGTCAGATGACAACCGTATGGGCGCCGCCGCCCGCCGCCGGGTGGAACCTTACGGGCCTGAGCGGCTGGCAGATGCGCTGACCTCGCTCTACCAGCGCGTGCTGAGCCAGCGCTGACGAAGTGATGTGAGCAGGCGGTGAATTTCTGATAGTATGCCGCCTTTCTCCGGTTTTTTGACGCGAATATGTCGTAACGATAACTATGACGACCCTGTATACCGCCCTGCTCTATCTGATTCAGCCATTTATCTGGCTGCGCCTGTGGCTGCGCGGTCGCAAAGCGCCGGCCTACCGTAAACGCTGGGCTGAGCGATATGGCTACTGCACCGGCAAGGTTGAGCCGCACGGTATCGTGCTGCATTCAGTATCGGTAGGTGAAACGCTGGCTGCAGTACCGCTGGTGCGGGCGCTGCGCCATCGCTATCCGTCACTGCCCATCACCGTGACCACCATGACGCCCACCGGCTCAGAGCGCGCGCAGTCGGCATTTGGTAAAGATGTGCACCATGTTTACCTGCCGTACGATCTGCCCGGTGCCATTAACCGGTTTCTGGATACGGTTGATCCGCGTCTGGTGATCATCATGGAAACCGAGCTGTGGCCAAATATCATTCGCATCCTGCACCAGCGCGAGATTCCGCTGGTCATCGCCAACGCCCGTCTCTCTGAGCGTTCCGCCCGCGGCTATAAAAAGCTGGGTGGCTTTATGCGCGATCTGCTGCAGAGCATCACGCTTATCGCGGCGCAGAACAGCGAAGATGGCGACCGCTTTCTCAGCCTGGGCCTGAAACGGTCGCACCTGGCGGTCACCGGCAGCCTGAAATTTGATATCTCCGTTACGCCAGAGCTGGCGGCCAGAGCCGTTACGCTGCGGCGTCAGTGGGCATCGCGCCGTCCGGTGTGGATTGCCACCAGCACTCACGAAGGTGAAGAGGCCATCGTGCTGGATGCCCACCGCCAGCTGCTGCAGCAGTTTCCCGATCTGCTGCTGATCCTGGTGCCGCGTCATCCGGAACGCTTTAAGGATGCGTGCCATCTGACGCAAAAGCGCGGCTTTACGTTTATGCTGCGCAGCAGCGGTGCGGTTCCTTCCGCCGCCACACAGGTCGTGATTGGCGACACCATGGGCGAGCTGATGCTGCTGTATGGCATTGCCGACCTCGCTTTTGTCGGCGGCAGTCTGGTTGAACGCGGCGGTCATAACCCGCTCGAACCTGCTGCTCATGCCATCCCGGTGTTGATGGGGCCGCACACCTGGAACTTCAAAGATATCTGCGCCAAATTGCAGCAGGCAGAGGGGCTGATCACGGTCAGCGACGCCGCTGCGCTGGAGAAAGAGGTCGCCAATCTGCTGCAGGATGATGACTATCGTCGCTATTATGGCCGTCACGCCGTTGAGGTTTTGCATCAGAATCAGGGCGCGCTGCAGCGCCTGCTGCAGCTGCTGGAGCCTCATCTGCCACCGCGAGCACACTAATTTATGTCACAACGCCAACGTCTTTCGGTCGTGATGATCGCCCGGAATGAAGCTGAACTTCTGCCTGACGCGCTGGCATCTGTTGCCTGGGCCGATGAAATTATCCTGCTTGATTCGGGCAGCAGTGACGCCACTGCTGAGATTGCCCGGGCGCAGGGCGCGCAGGTGTATGAAGCGCTGCCGTGGGCAGGCTATGGCAAGCAGCGCCAGCGCGCGCAGGCATTCGCTACCGGAGAGATGATCCTGATGCTGGATGCTGACGAGCGCGTGACTCCGGCGCTGCGCCGCTCAATTGAGCAGGTGCTGTGCCAGCCGCCTTCTGCCACGGTTTATAGCCTTAGCCGCAGCAATTTTTTCCTCGGCCGTTTTATGCGTCACAGCGGCTGGTATCCGGATCGCGTGATGCGTCTCTATCCGCGCCATCTCAGCTATAACGACAATCTGGTGCATGAGTCGCTGGAGACGCAGGGCGCGCCCGTGGTGGCGCTGCCTGGCGATCTGGCGCACCTCACCTGCCGCGATCTGATAACGTTTCAGCGTAAGCAGATGAACTATGCCGAAGCCTGGGCGCAGGAGCGCTTTCAGCGCGGCAAGCGCTGCGGCCTGTTCGCTATTTTCTCCCATACGCTGGGGGCGTTTGCTAAAACGCTGCTGCTGCGCGCCGGCTTTCTTGACGGGAAGCAGGGCTGGATCCTGGCAGTGGTTAACGCACAGTACACGTTCAATAAATATGCCGCGCTCTGGGCGCTGCACCATACTTCTGCACAAGGCCGCGTATGAGTACGAAAGCGATATATCCCGGCACGTTTGACCCGATGACGCTCGGACACCTTGATATTGTCACGCGCGCGGCCCGCATGTTTGATCGCCTGGTCGTGGCGATTGCTGCCAGCCCCGGTAAGAAACCGCTGTTTACGCTGGACGAACGCGTCGATTTAGCGCGTCAGGCCACAGCGCACCTGACTAACGTTGAGGTCGTGGGCTTTAATGAGCTGATGGCTGATTTTGCCCGGACGCAGCAGGCGAACGTACTGGTCCGCGGCGTGCGGGCGGTGGCTGATTTTGAGTACGAATCACAGCTGGCACAGATGAACCGCCATCTGCTGCCCGCGCTGGAAACGGTGTTTCTGCTGCCGTCGCAGGGCTTCTCATTTGTGTCGTCATCGCTGGTTAAAGAGGTGGCGCGTCACGGCGGTGACGTACAGGCATTCCTGCCTGCCGTCATTCATCAGGCGCTGCTGGCCAGACTGCAGCAGCCGTGATCAGTGCTGGCAGTGCGGACACCAGAAGGTGCTGCGCTGTCCATGCCGGCCGCTGAGGATCGGCGTGCCGCAGGCGCGGCAGGGTTCGCCAGCGCGGCCGTAAACCTGCAGCTGCTGAGCAAAATAGCCAGGCTTTCCGTCGGTCTGTAAAAAATCGCGCAGCGTGGTGCCTCCCTGCTCAATGGAGCGCAGCAGCACCGCTTTTATCGTGTCCACCAGCAGCGTCGCTTCCGCCTCGCTCAGGCTTCCCGCTGCCCGATCCGGCAGTATACCGGCGGTGAACAGCGACTCACTGGCGTAAATATTGCCCACCCCGACCACAATTTTATTGTCCATCAGCCACTGCTTGATGGCGGTACGCTTGCCGCGCGAGCGGGTAAACAGATAGTCACTGCTGAAGGCGTCGCTCAGCGGCTCCGGTCCAAGATGGGCCAGCACGCTGCTGCCCGCCGGATCGGCGCTCCAGAGCCACGCGCCAAAACGTCGCGGATCGGTATAGCGCAGCACTTTGCCGTTACTCATGACCAGCTCGACATGGTCATGCTTTTCTGCCGGCTGTTCACCGGGCAGAATGCGCAGGCTGCCGGACATGCCGAGATGAATGATGATCCAGCCATGGGGCAGCTCCAGCAGCAGATACTTTGCCCGCCGCTGCACGCTCAGTACCGGCTGATCGCTCAGCGCGTGTATTTCACTGGAAACCGGCCAGCGCAGGCGCGCATTGCGCACAATAGCGTGCAGAATGGTTTCCCCCACCAGGTGAGGCTCAATACCGCGTCGGCTGGTTTCTACCTCAGGTAATTCAGGCATCGCATCTCCTCAACGTGTTGACATAGCGCACAAACAAAAAACCCGGCCGGAGCCGGGTTTTTCGCAAGAACACCAAAATTACTTAATTTTGGCTTCTTTGTAGATCACGTGCTGACGTACAACCGGATCGAACTTTTTCAGTTCCAGTTTCTCAGGTTTAGTACGCTTGTTCTTCGTGGTGGTATAGAAGTGACCTGTACCAGCAGAGGAAACCAGCTTGATCTTCTCACGAATACCTTTAGCCATGATTCAGTTCCTTAGTACTTCTCACCACGGGCGCGGATTTCGGCCAGAACCGTATCGATGCCCTTTTTATCAATAACACGCATACCTTTAGCAGATACACGCAGAGTAACGAAGCGCTTCTCGCTCTCAACCCAGAAACGGTGAGAGTGCAGGTTCGGCAGGAAACGGCGTTTCGTCGCGTTCATTGCGTGGGAACGGTTGTTACCGGTCACCGGACGCTTTCCAGTTACCTGGCAGACTCGTGACATTTCTATTCTCCAAAAATCAAATCAGCTCGAGCTTTAAAAACATAGGTTTTGGCCGCCTCGTCAGGCCTTAGCCCGCCAGGCGAGTTCCATGTGAACCCGCTAAGCTGGCCCAAACGCCAAACCCGAGATTCTCAAAGGTGGCGTAGTATACGCCGCTCAGCTCAAGTGCTCAAGTCCCGAACAGATAAAGATCCCTCCGGATCGCGCAAAAACGCCGCATTTCTGCCCGATTGAGGCGTAAAACTATAGCCAGCCGCGCTCAGCGAATGAGGTAAACTCGCCGTGACCGATCACCAGATGGTCCAGCAGGCGAATACTCAGCAGCGCGCAGGCCTGGGCAATTTTGGTGGTAATTTCCCGATCGGCACGGCTCGGATCGGCGTGTCCCGAAGGGTGATTGTGCGCCAGAATCACCGCTGCAGCGTTAATTTTCAGCGCTTCCCGCACAATTTCGCGCGGATGAACCTCCACGCTGCTGATTGAGCCGGAAAACATCTTCTGCGCCTGCAATACGCGATGCTGGTTATCAAGAAACAGCACCATGAAAATCTCCCGCTTCTCATGGGCCAGTACGCTTTGCAGATAGTGACGTGTGACCTGCGGATTCTCCATCACATTTTCACGCGCCAGCTGGCTGGCAAAAAAACGCCGTCCCAGCTCGGCTATCGCGTGCAGCTGGGTCAGCTTTGCCCGGCCAACGCCTTTAATCAGGCTCAGTTCTCGCTCGCTGGCGGTCATGATGCGATACAGTGAGCCAAACTCATTGAGCATCTGCCGCGCCAGCGTCATAACGCTGATGCCGCGCGTACCGGTGCGCAGAAAAATCGCCAGCAGCTCGGCATCATCCAGCGACTCTGCGCCCGCCTGTATCAGTTTTTCCCGTGGTGCCAGTTTCTTCATTGCGCTACTCCCTGTGGCGGAGCGTCAGGATGCGCGCTGGCGGTCAGCGATGCCAGTGCTGCATTTCTCTTTTCAGAGATGCCTCGCAAAGGGCACGGTCGGTGAACAGGCGGCCGGGCGGTTTTATGATAAAGTTGGCCTGTCTGCTGCGCCGGGCGCGGCATCATGCGTTAAGTTGAGGCAAACAACATGACTGGATTAGCCGGGAAAAAAATTCTGCTGGGCGTCAGCGGCGGTATCGCTGCCTATAAAGCGCCGGAGCTGGTGCGACGTCTGCGCGATCGCGGCGCCGAGGTGCGCGTAATGATGACCTCCGCAGCCCGCGCCTTTATTACCCCGCTCAGTCTGCAGGCGGTCTCCGGCTACCCGGTGTTTGATGACCTGCTCGATCCCGCTGCCGAAGCCGCGATGGGCCATATTGAGCTGGCGAAATGGGCTGACCTGATTGTACTGGCTCCCGCCTCGGCTGATTTAATCGCCCGTATAACTGCCGGGATGGCTAACGATCTGGTGACTACCGCCTGTCTCGCCAGCGACGCGCCGCTGGCGCTGGTACCGGCGATGAATCAGCAGATGTACCGTGCCGCCATTACGCAGGAGAACCTGCAGCGCCTGCAGCAGCGCGGCGTCATGATCTGGGGACCGGATAGCGGCAGCCAGGCGTGCGGTGACACAGGACCAGGCCGTATGCTCGATCCGCTGGCGATTGTGGCGCATGCGCTTGAGTGGGCCGAGCCAGCCCGCGATCTGCAGCATCTCAGTATCATGATTACCGCGGGTCCGACCCGCGAAGCGCTGGATCCGGTGCGCTATATCAGCAACCACAGCTCAGGCAAAATGGGCTACGCGATAGCCGCCGCCGCGGCCCGGCGCGGTGCGCGCGTCACGCTGGTCTCCGGTCCGGTCACGCTGGCCGCCCCCGCCGGCGTGCAGCGTATCGACGTGACGACCGCGCTGGAGATGCAGGCGGCGGTCATGGCGCAAATCGGCCAGCAGCATATCTTTATTGCCAGTGCCGCCGTGGCGGACTATCGCGCGGCAACCGTTGCAGCTGAAAAAATGAAAAAACAGGGTGACGACGATAACGTCACGCTGCAGCTGGTGAAGAATCCGGACATTGTCGCCGGCGTGGCGGCACTGCAGGAGAATCGTCCCTACGTGGTGGGATTTGCCGCCGAAACCCGGAATGTGGAAGAATACGCGCGGCAAAAACGCGTACGGAAAAATCTGGATCTGATTTGCGCTAACGATGTCGCGCAGGCGGGTCAGGGTTTTAACAGCGACACCAATGCGCTTCACCTTTTCTGGCAGGAGGGAGAAAAACGCTTACCGCTCAGCGATAAGTCGCTCCTTGGCCAACAGTTAATAGACGAGATAGTCAGCCGTTATGATGAAAAAAATAGACGTTAAAATTCTTGATGCGCGCGTTGGCAGCGACTTTCCGCTGCCCGCTTACGCCACCTCTGGTTCTGCAGGTCTCGACTTACGCGCCTGCCTTGATGAGGCACTGGAGATCGCGCCAGGTATGACTACCCTGGTACCAACCGGCCTCGCCATCCACATCGCTGACCCGACGCTGGCCGCGGTGATCCTGCCGCGCTCCGGCCTGGGCCACAAGCACGGTATCGTGCTCGGTAATCTGGTCGGCCTGATCGATTCTGACTACCAGGGACAGCTTATGGTTTCAGTCTGGAACCGCGGTCAGGAGCACTTTACCCTGCAGCCGGGCGATCGTCTGGCGCAGCTGGTGTTTGTGCCGGTGGTACAGGCGGAATTTAACCTGGTCGAAGATTTTGACACCAGCGATCGCGGTGCAGGCGGGTTTGGCCACTCTGGCCGTCAGTAAGTTACCACTCTTCATTTAGCCATCTTGTTAACGCATGTCGCTGCAGGTAATTACCTGTGGCAGACAGGCAGGTATTGCCTGTATTTAATGAATTTCAGGGGTGTTGAAGGTCATGGCAGAGAAAAAAGTCGCGAAAAGGAATCGTCGCGAAGATATTTTGCAGACGCTGGCGCAGATGCTGGAGTCAGGGGATGGCACCCAGCGAATTACCACCGCCCGGCTGGCCGCTAACGTAGGCGTTTCCGAGGCGGCCCTCTACCGCCACTTCCCCAGTAAAACACGGATGTTTGACAGTCTGATTGAGTTTATCGAAGAGAGTCTGATTACCCGCATCAATCTGATCCTGAATGACGAAAAAGAGACCACGACACGATTGCGTCTGATTGTGCAGCTGATCCTGGGATTTGGTGAGCGTAATCCGGGGCTGACGCGTATTCTGACCGGCCACGCGCTGATGTTTGAACAGGATCGCCTGCAGGGACGTATCAACCAGCTGTTTGAGCGCATTGAAACGCAGATGCGTCAGGTAATGCGCGAAAAGAAAATCCGCGACGGAGAGGGGTTCCGGACAGATGAGGCCCTGCTGGCCAGCCAGCTGCTGGCGTTTTGTGAAGGCCTGCTGTCGCGCTTTGTCCGTTCTGAGTTTCGCTACAGTCCGACTGCGGAGTTTGACAGCCGCTGGCCGCTGATAGCCGCGCAGCTGATTTAACCTCTTGCCTGCCGGGCCAGGCGTGCATCAGCGCGCATGCTGCGGCCGTCACTGATGGCGGCCGCAGCGCGGTTTCAGATACCGTATTCGTTACGGTAAGCGCGTACCTTCGCCAGATGGTCTGCCATCTCCGGCTTCTCAGCCAGATAATCAATCAGATCGCTCAGGGTAATAATGGCGGTAACCGTACAGTGATAGTCGCGCTCGACTTCCTGAATCGCTGATATCTCCCCGCGCCCGCGCTCCTGGCGATCGAGTGAAATCAGGACGCCAGCCAGCGTGGCATGATGCGCGCTGATAATGTCCATCGATTCGCGAATCGCCGTACCGGCGGTGATCACATCATCAACCAGCATCACTTTGCCTTCCAGCGTGCTGCCCACCAGCAAACCGCCTTCACCGTGATCTTTTGCTTCTTTACGGTTAAAGCAGTAGGGCACGTCGCGATCGTGATGGTCGGCCAGCGCCACGGCGGTGGTCGTGGCGATGGGAATACCTTTATACGCCGGGCCAAACAGCAGGTCGAAACTGACACCGCCGTCAACCAGCGCCTGCGCATAGAAACGCCCCAGCAGGGCCAGATCGCGTCCGCTGTTAAACAGGCCGGCATTAAAAAAGTAGGGGCTTTTTCGCCCCGACTTCAGGGTAAACTCACCAAATTTCAGCACCCCTTTATTCAGGGCAAATTCAATAAACTGACGCTGCCAGGCTTTCATCTCTCACTCCTCAAATAAACAAAAGGCGACCCGGGGGTCGCCTTAGTACATCAACTGGATAGCGCAGCCTTCTGCGCCTGAATCAACTGTTCAATCCCGCCTCGCGCCAGCGCCAGCAGTGTTAATAGCTCCTCGTGGCTGAACGGCTCGCCTTCTGCGGTGCCCTGCACCTCAATCATGCGGCCATCTTCCATCATCACCACGTTCATATCCGTTTCCGCTGCGGAATCTTCAACATACTCCAGATCGCACAGCGCCTCGCTGCCAACGATACCGACGGAGATAGCGGCTACCATGCCTTTCAGCGGGCTGCTCTTCAGTTTACCTGCGGCAACCAGCGCATTCAGCGCATCCGCCAGCGCCACGCAGGCGCCGGTAATTGACGCGGTACGCGTGCCGCCGTCCGCCTGAATTACATCGCAATCCAGCGTGATGGTGTATTCACCCAGCGCGGCGAGGTCAACCGCAGCACGCAGCGAGCGGGCAATCAGACGCTGGATTTCCAGCGTACGGCCACCCTGCTTGCCTTTGGCCGCTTCGCGCGCCATGCGGCTGTGGGTTGAACGCGGCAGCATGCCATATTCTGCGGTTACCCAGCCCTGACCTTTACCCTTAAGAAAACGCGGCACGCCTTCCTCGACGGTCGCGGTGCAGAGCACTTTGGTTTCACCAAATTCAACCAGAACCGAGCCTTCGGCGTGTCTGGTGTAGTGACGGGTAAGGGTAACGGGGCGCACTTCAGAAGTGCTACGGCCTGCAGGACGCATAGGTTCTCTCCGGCTTGCTTGAGTTTGGCTGCGCATTATACGGACTTCAGCCGCAGCTGTCCCGCGCGCGTGGAGCAGATCGACGATTCTCTTTCTGCTCAGCGGACCGCGGCGCAGACCAGCGTATCGATGCGGGTAGTGGTTTTGGCGTTAAAGCGCGTACGATACCGGTCGCGCGCGCGCTCAATCACGGCAGAAAAGGCGACATCCGGCGGATAGAGCAGCACTACAACCCGGCGCGCTTCTCCCTTTCCTGCGGCGTCATAGCTTGTCAGCGTATCGCCAAAGTGCGGCATCAGCTCCTCACGCAGAAACGGCTGCCATTCCCGCTCCGGCACTGCACTCAGCCACAGCGTGGTCTGCATCATCATCTCTCCGGCACCACACAGCGCCACCGGTGCGTTGTGCTGCGGGATCGGCTGCAGGCGCGCGGGTGCAGTCTGACATCCGGCCAGCAGCAGCAGTGCCACCAGGCTGCAAAAAGACTTATACGGAGTACGAAACAGATCGGACATCATCATCGCCGGGTAATATGCTCGCTCAGGATCAGTAGGCCTGCTCTAAACATAGCAGCGTTTTGCTATCCCTATCCCGCCGCACCGCACGCCGCTATAATGCGCAGAACATTCCCTGAAAGAGTACAAGCTTATGATCCGCAGTATGACCGCTTACGCCCGTCGCGAAGCCAAAGGCAGCTGGGGCAGCGCGACCTGGGAACTGCGCTCGGTGAACCAGCGCTATCTGGAAACCTATATTCGCCTGCCGGAACAGTTCCGCGGCCTGGAGCCGGTGATCCGCGAGCGCATCCGCACCCGCCTGACGCGCGGCAAAATTGAGTGCCATCTGCGTTTTGATGCCGATCCGGGCGCACAGGGCGAGCTGCAACTGAACGAAGCGCTGGCAAAACAGCTGGTGCAGGCTGCCAACTGGGTAAAAATGCAGAGCGATGAGGGTGCCATTAATCCGCTGGATATTCTGCGCTGGCCGGGTGTAATGTCAGCACCGGAGCAGGATCTGGACGCCATTAATGCTGAGTTGCTGACGGCGCTGGATGGCGCGCTGGATGACTTTATCGAAGCGCGTGAAAGTGAAGGTAACGCGCTGAAGAGTCTGATTGAGCAGCGTCTTGCGGGCGTATCGCAGGAAGTCAGCAAAGTACGTGCGCAGATGCCGGACGTGCTGAAATGGCAGCGCGAACGCCTGGTGACCCGGCTGGAAGAGGCAGAAGTTCAGCTGGAGAATAATCGTCTGGAGCAGGAACTGGTCATGATGGCCCAGCGCGTTGACGTGGCGGAGGAGCTGGATCGCCTCGACGCGCATGTTAAAGAGACCTACAACATCCTGAAGAAGAAGGAAGCGGTCGGCCGTCGCCTCGACTTTATGATGCAGGAGTTTAACCGCGAGTCGAACACCTTAGCCTCTAAATCGATCAATGCAGATATCACCGCTTCAGCCATTGAGCTGAAGGTGCTGATTGAGCAGATGCGCGAGCAGATTCAGAACATCGAATAACGTTTCATCTGCCAGCCTCAGCAGCATCTCTGCCTGAGCCCGCAGCAGCAGGTTCAGGCAGCAACCCTTTCGCTAGACTATTTTTTATCTTTTGCAATGTAAGCATTGTGCGTGCAATGATGTACAGCTGTGTCTGCTGCTGACCTGTCCTGACATATCTGCGGTATCTTCAGCATTAATACTGCTATTTTATCTGATTGATTTTACTCAATTAATAGAAAACTCATCCTTCCTGCAGCCGGTAATGTCCCGGGTTCCATAAATTCCATCAATCCTAAAGATACTAAAGTTAGCAGAATTCCTAAGGCACTATTTGCTAAAGTGCCGGTCGTAATTACTACAGTTGTACCGCACCAGGAACCATGGACCGACTTCTTAGCGCGTTACATTTACTCTACCTATGAAGGTGCTATGAAGAAAACCGGACAGTTTCGCTCCACACTGCTGCATCCCCGTTACTGGTTTACCTGGTTCGGTCTGGCCGTGCTCTGGCTGCTGGTGCAGCTTCCCTATCCCGTTCTGATCCGTCTCGGGGCAACGGCGGGTAAACTCTCGCGCCATTTCCTCAAGCGGCGCGAACGCATCACCCGTCGCAATATTGAACTCTGCTTCCCGCATATTAATGAAGAAGAGAAAGAGGTCATGATTGCCGGCAACTTTGAGTCGCTCGGCATGGCGCTGGCGGAAACCGGTATCGCATGGTTCTGGTCAGATGCGCGGGTTCGTCGTCTGTTTGACGTCAGCGGCATTGCTAACCTGCAGAATGCGCAGAATCAGCAGCGCGGCGTGATGGTTATCGGCGTGCACTTTATGTCGCTGGAGCTGGGCGGCCGCATTACCGGTCTCTGTCAGCCAATGATGGCCATGTATCGTCCGCATAACAATCAGGCGATGGAGTGGGCGCAGACCAGAGGCCGTATGCGTTCCAATAAAGCGATGATTGACCGTCGCGATCTACGCGGCATGGTGCAGGCGCTGAAGCAGGGCGAAGCCGTCTGGTTTGCCCCCGATCAGGATTACGGTCCGAAAGGCAGCGTATTTGCACCGCTGTTTGCAGTAGAGAAAGCCGCTACCACGAACGGTACTTTTGTTCTGTCGCGTCTTGCGCGGCCCGCAATGCTGACGATTGTCCTGATCCGCAATCCGGATAAAACCGGATACCAGCTCATCATTCAGCCGGAACTGGAAGGCTATCCGCATGAAGATGAAGCCGCTGCCGCTGCCTATATGAACAGAGTGATTGAAAAAGAGATCCTGCGTGCGCCGGAGCAGTACCTGTGGCTGCATCGTCGTTTCAAAACGCGTCCGCCAGGTGAAGCCTCTCTTTACGTCTGATCTGCGCAATAACGGTCCGCATGCATTTCCTCTTTCGTGCGGACTGCCGCTCCGGTAATCAGGATCCACCCGCTGGCAGCATCCGCTGCCGGCTGCCCTGCCCCCTCACGTAACAGCCATCCTCCTGCCGGCGGCGCGGCTTCACCGGCCATAGCGCAAAAAACCTCTGCTGCACCACACTTTTTCTGTTGCGTCATAGGCAGCCCGGTCAGCTTCCGATAGGGTGAGTTCATTATGAATGACACTGCCTCAGGAGGCATTATGCTGCCCTCACAGACTCTCACGCTTACCGTGCCGCGTAACTGGCTGGATCTGTATGAAACCATCTGGCAACCCACCTGTTTTGCAAAATGGGTAAGCGACCTGAACGGCGCAACACTGGTGCAGGAGGGACAATACTGGCGGGCAAAGCGCGGAGAGAATTCGCTGAAACTGCGTTTTACCCCGCATAATCCGTTTGGCGTTATGGACTACTGGACAGATAACGGCAGCGGTAAAGAGCGCTACATGCCGATGCGCGTGATTGCTAATGGCCAGGGAGCTGAACTTGTGGCCGTGCTCTACTGTCAGCCTTTTACTTCCGATGCGCACTTCGTGCAGGAAGTGGCGGCCCTGCGCGCCGACATGGAAAGATTACTTTATCTTTTAACTCACTAGAATCAAACGCTTACATAAATCCTGATTTCCCAGCCATTGCTGGGCGCAATTACAAAAAAAACTGCATTTTTTTTGCGCAGTACTCCTTAACTGTTTCGTGGTTTTTTCTCCGATTTCAGCACCGTATCCCCAGCCAGGCTAAAGCGTTGTTAACAGGAAAATTCCTGGCTGACCGCATGACGTAATCCTGTAAAGGTATTGATATAAAAAGATATTCATATCATTTGGAGGTCAGGCGCTGAGAGAAATAAGACAGTTTCCTGAAAATATTAATTAGTCAGAAACATCGCTGCTTAACTATTTTAATGCATAGTCTGAAACCATTAATTTCTAAAGTTTGTTTATAGGAATTTTCTCATGGTGTTAAATTAAATAAAAAACTGTATAACGTATTCACACACAGCAAGACTTAATAATAAAAACAGGGAAAAACATGGATCGCTCAACTTATCCTTTGTTGTCAGAAAAAGAATTCGTTGAGATTGCCAGACGGATGCTGGCCGGGGATTATAATAATACAAAAGGATTTTATAACGATCTCACGGATTTCCTCCGTACCGGAGGAGATACCGTGCAGACAAAAGAAATAATAAACGCCTGCGGTATTGCGCTATTTTCAGAACACCATTTGCTGCAGTGTATTTATAAATGGCAAAACCTGAAAGGTATCTCAGGATTGCGTCAGGATGTGCTGCACTAAGGTGCAGGGCGTGCCGCTTCTGCTCTGTACAACTCCTTAACTGTGATGGTACATGTACCATAATGAGCATACTGTGGCGATACGTGAAAGAGAGCTGTCCAGCGCCAAATGGTCGCTTCTCTCTTCAGCAAAAATTATTGGCATTGGCGTTTTACAATTGACGCTGCTGGCGCAGACTTTGCAGGCGAATGAATTAAACCTGCTGGTTATCGCCATACTGGCTCTGCTGGTTATCGATACACTTGCCGATCGCGGCTTTAATAATAAAATAATTCGCAAAATAAGCTTTAATAATAGCGAAATGTCCGTTCTTTACTGGGGAAGTATTTTTACCGGCTTATTTATTTTTGCAGCATTGTTTATTGGCAGTGACATTTATAGCGCTATAATAGCGCAGCAGCCGCATCTTGCGGTTATGCTGGAGATGATGTCGGTAATATTTATTATTATCCCGCAGGGGCAGCACTACCGGGCTATCCTGCAGCGGGAAAAGCAGTTTACGCGTATCGCTTTTATTGAGATCACCTCGGTAGCAGCGGGCCTGGCGGCAACACTCTTTACGGTGTGGCTGATGCCGTCGGCGCTATGCGCGGTCTGGGGATACCTTGCGCTGGTCTCCGTCAGAATGCTGCTCTGTTGCTACTACGGTCGCGCCTGGTTCCAGCCTGCGTACCGTTTTAGCCTGAAAGAATTCGCCAGCGTGCGAGCAAGAAACGGATAATAACAACAAGTCTGTATGGTGGGCTCTGGGCATCTGTCCGATGCGTTCGCGTGCTGGTTAACAGCACGCTTTTTTCTTTTCTGCGCTGCAGGCGATTTAATCGATCCTCGTCTGAAAACAGGCTTCCCCGCATCATATTTTTTTATCACAAATATTGACGCATTTTGTTTATCCCCTTCCCTGCCTGCCTTTTCTTAATCATCACATTATCTATTCTAATCTGACGCCGTTCAGTTGAAAAAATCTCAATAGTCTCTGCGCCGCGGAGGCTTTAGCCTTGCCGGCCAGACTGCTGGAGCCCCCCATGCTATTAACTGTTCTCTACCTTATCGGCATTACCGCTGAAGCGATGACCGGCGCGCTGGCTGCAGGCCGGCGCAAAATGGATCTGTTTGGCGTTATTATCATCGCTTCTGTCACCGCAATCGGAGGCGGCTCGGTGCGCGATATTCTGCTGGGTCACTACCCGCTCGGCTGGGTAAAGCATCCGGAGTACATCATGATTGTTGCGGCGGCAGCGGTGGTCACCACTTTTGTTGCACCGCTGATGAATCACCTGCGCAAAGTGTTTCTGGTACTTGATGCGCTGGGCCTGGTGGTGTTCTCGATTATTGGTGCGCAGGTCGCGCTGGATTCCGGCCACGCAGCGATCATCGCCGCAATTGCTGCGGTCATCACCGGCGTATTTGGCGGCGTGCTGCGCGATATGTTCTGCAACCGCATTCCGCTGGTGTTCCAGAAAGAGCTGTATGCCGGTATCGCCTTCGCATCTGGCTGGATCTATATCCTGCTGCTGAAAACCTCGCTGGCGCATGAAGCGGTGGTCATTATCACCCTGCTGTTCGGTTTTGCTGCCCGCCTGCTCGCCCTGCGTTTCCGTCTCGGCCTGCCGGTCTTCAACTATCCCCATCCTGAACACTGAGGGAGCGGCCGGAATGCCCTGCTGCTGCAGAAACGCGATTAGCTCACGCAGCTGAGGCGTCTGCAGCATGGTGACCAGCCGCTGCGCCAGCACGTCGCCAACCCCCGGCAGCTGCTGCCAGTCCGCCCCGGTGCGTGCCAGCAGCGCTTCCCACTGCGTATCCGGCAGGGACGCAAGCGCCTGACGCGGCAGCGGCAGACCCAGCGCCGCGATCCAGCGCCGCAGCGGCTGCTGACGCGTAAGCCTGAAACTGAGCCAGATACGCTGCGCCCGCGCCGGCGATATGCCTTCCGCTGCGGCAATCTGCTCTGGCGTCAGCGTCAGCCATGAAAACAGGTGCGTCAGCGCACCGTGCTGTACCAGGCGCTGCCAGCTGCTGCGCTGCATACCGGCAATATCGAGCACGGTTTTCTGGCTCAGCCCGCTCAGGCGGGAAAGAAACTGCGCACGACAGGCAGGCGTAATATGCAGACAGCTGGTAGCGTGAAAATCATCACTGGCGGGCGGTTCCGGATAGTGGCGTTCCGCCACCCGCCAGATCACCCGCTCCAGACGCGGGATCCCCAGCCCGGCCAGCGTCAGCGTGACCTGATCGCCGGCTATCACATCCAGCGCGCGCCAGCGTGCAACAGAGCCGATGCTGATACGCCGGATGGTTTTATCCTCTGCCTGCACCGGCTGCAGGTTCAGCACCACCGCAACTTTCCCGGTGCGGCCAACGGAAAACGTAACGGCACGCACTTCGCTGCTGACTTCGGCAGGCTGATATTTCCATGCGGCGGACCAGCTTCCCTGTCCTGGCTGCCAGTCCCGGCCGGCAGCAGAAGGCGCAGCGTGGATCACCACGCCATCGGTGGCAAACGGCAGCGCGGCGCGAAACCAGCGCTCGCGCCACGCGGCAACCTGTTCTTCATCACTGACCGGCTGGCTCCACTGCCGGGCAAGATCAAAGCCCCAGCGCGACAGCTGCGTAAGTTTTTCCGTCATCTCCGGGGGGCCGTCCGGCCACGCCCAGATAAACAGCCCGGTGCGTTTCAGCAGCGGACCGATCTCGCGCCGCATCATCGCGCCGGCCACCTGCGCCCGCGCATTGGCTCCGCCATCGCGCGCCTGCTGATGACCGGTCATCTGCAGAAACAGCTCTCCCTGCAGGACGACCTCCGCCAGCGAGGTCTCAATCCGCTGCGGAATAGCCGGAATATGCGCCGCTTTGTCGCGCCACTCCTCACCGCGCACGCCATCGCCACGGCTGATAAGCGACGTCAGCCTGCCGTGACGATAGAGCAGCGTGACGGCCACGCCATCGACTTTAGGCTGAACCCAGAGCGCGGATTTATGCTGCATCCAGTAAGCAACCGCCAGCCTGTCGCGCAGCTTGCGCACCCCGGTATGCGCAACCGGATGTGGCGCGCCACGGCTGGCTGGCAGCGCGGTTTCATGTACCGGTTCGCCGGGTACAAAGCAGCGCTGCCACTGCTGCAGCCGGGAAAGCAGACTGTCATAGTCATCATCGCTGACCGGCGACGCCCCCTGCTGGTAGTAAACGTTGTCCCAGTGACGCAGCTGCTCCTGCAGGCGCGTTATCTCCTGCTGCGCCCGCACCGGCGACCAGACGGGGCACAGCGCTTTTCCCCGGCTTTCTGCATTCAGCAGGCAGAGACCTAACCACAGCCATCGTTTCATTGCCGCTCTCCTTTTTGCTGATTGAAGCGTGCGGCGGTGGTCATAGCCAGTAGCCTGCGCAGAGTATGGAATCGCGCTCGCGCACAAATCTGACGTTTTACTCTCTGTTACCGCGCGGTTTGCGCCTGTTCGCAGAAAAGAATTGCCTTACCTGCGCGGCAAACGCTGCGTGGCGGCCCTAACCCGTGTATACTGTGCAGGAAATCGACTCCGCTCTTTACTCAATTCAAGATAACCATGGCTCAAGGCACGCTTTATATTGTTTCCGCCCCCAGCGGCGCGGGTAAATCCAGCCTGATTCAGGCGCTGTTAAAGACACAACCGCTCTACGACACGCAGGTGTCGGTATCGCATACCACCCGCGACATGCGGCCTGGCGAAGCGCATGGTGAGCACTACTTTTTTGTTTCCAAAGCTGAATTCAAAAGCATGATTGCTGAAGATGCGTTCCTCGAGCATGCCGAAGTGTTTGGCAACTATTACGGTACATCCCGTGCCGCGATTGAGCAGGTTCTGGCCACCGGCGTGGATGTCTTTCTGGATATCGACTGGCAGGGCGCGCAGCAGATCCGCAGCAGAATGCCTGCAGCACGTAGTATTTTTGTCCTGCCGCCGTCAACCGAAGAGCTGGATCGCCGTCTGCGCGGCCGTGGTCAGGATAGCGAAGAGGTTATCGCCCGCCGCATGGCGCAGGCCGTGGCGGAAATGAGCCACTATGCTGAATACGATTACCTGATTGTTAATGATGATTTCGATCTGGCGCTGTCCGATCTGAAAACCATTATTCGCGCAGAACGTCTGCGTATGGGACGCCAGAAAGCGCGTCATGATGCTTTAATCAGCAAACTATTGGCAGTCTGAATTCAGTTTCAGTATTATGCCCAGTCATTTCTTCATCATCTGTGGAGTAGCACACCTATGGCACGCGTAACCGTTCAGGACGCAGTAGAGAAAATTGGTAACCGTTTTGACCTGGTGTTGGTCGCTGCACGTCGTGCACGTCAGATGCAGGTAGGCGGCAAAGACCCGCTGGTTCCGGAAGAGAACGATAAAGCCACCGTTATCGCCCTGCGCGAAATCGAAGAAGGCCTGATCACCAACCAGATTCTGGATGTGCGTGATCGTCAGGAACAGCAAGAGCAGGAAGCCGCTGAGTTGCAAGCCGTTACCGCTATCGCTGAAGGTCGTCGTTAACCGCACTCTGCAGGTCAACCTTGTATCTGTTTGAAAGCCTCAATCAGCTGATTGAAAAATACTTGCCTGAGGAGCAAATCAAGCGCCTCAAGCAAGCCTACCTTGTCGCACGTGATGCTCACGAGGGACAGACTCGCTCCAGCGGTGAGCCCTACATCACCCATCCTGTTGCCGTGGCCTGCATTCTGGCCGAGATGAAACTCGACCATGAAACGCTGATGGCCGCGCTGCTTCATGATGTGATCGAAGATACACCTGCCACCTATCAGGACATGGAACAGCTGTTTGGCAAGAGCGTGGCTGAACTGGTGGAAGGCGTATCCAAGCTCGACAAGCTGAAGTTCCGCGACAAGAAAGAAGCGCAGGCTGAAAACTTCCGCAAAATGATCATGGCGATGGTGCAGGATATCCGCGTCATTCTGATCAAGCTGGCTGACCGTACGCACAATATGCGCACGCTGGGCGCCCTGCGTCCGGATAAAAAACGCCGCATTGCGCTGGAGACGCTGGAGATTTACAGCCCGCTGGCGCACCGTCTTGGTATTCATCATCTGAAAACAGAGCTGGAAGAGCTGGGATTTGAAGCGCTCTACCCTAATCGTTTTCGGGTGATCAAAGAGGTGGTCAAAGCGGCGCGCGGTAATCGTAAAGAGATGATTCAGAAGATCCTGTCAGAAATTGACGGGCGTCTGCTGGAGGCGGGCATTCCCTGCCGCGTCAGCGGACGCGAAAAGCATCTTTACTCGATCTACCGCAAAATGCACCTCAAAGAGCAGCGTTTTCACTCGATCATGGATATCTACGCATTCCGCGTGGTGGTGAAAGATCTCGACACCTGCTATCGCGTGCTGGGTCAGATGCACAGCCTGTATAAGCCGCGTCCCGGCCGCGTCAAAGATTATATCGCTATTCCCAAAGCCAACGGCTATCAATCCCTGCACACTTCCATGATTGGCCCGCACGGCGTGCCGGTTGAAGTGCAGATCCGTACCGAAGATATGGATCAAATGGCAGAGATGGGGGTGGCAGCCCACTGGGCCTATAAAGAAGCGGGCGAAAGCGGCACGACCGCACAGATCCGCGCTCAGCGATGGCTGCAGAGCCTGCTGGAGCTGCAGCAAAGCGCTGGCAGCTCGTTTGAATTTATCGAAAGTGTTAAATCCGATCTGTTTCCGGATGAGATCTACGTATTTACGCCGGAAGGCCGCATCGTTGAGCTGCCTGCTGGTGCGACGCCGGTCGATTTCGCCTACGCGGTACATACCGACATTGGCCACGCCTGTGTCGGCGCGCGCGTCGATCGCCAGCCCTATCCGCTGTCACAGCCGCTGACCAGCGGACAGACAATCGAGATTATCACCGCGCCTGGCGCACGCCCGAACGCTGCCTGGCTCAACTTTGTGGTCAGCTCAAAAGCGCGCGCCAAGATCCGTCAGCTGCTGAAAAACCTCAAGCGTGAAGATTCCGTTAACCTCGGGCGTCGTCTGCTGAGCCATGCGCTGGGCGGCAGTAAAAAGCTGGCTGAGATACCGGCAGAAAACGTGCAGCTGGAGCTGGAGCGTATGAAGCTCGCCAGCATGGACGATCTGCTGGCTGAAATTGGTCTGGGCAACGCCATGAGCGTGGTCGTAGCGAAAAACCTGCTGCAGTCCGCTGCGGATGCGGCGCAGAGCAGCAAGCGCAGCAAAAAACTGCCGATTAAAGGCGCGGATGGCGTACTGATCACTTTCGCCAAGTGCTGCCGTCCTATTCCCGGCGACCCGATTGTCGCACACGTCAGCCCTGGCAAGGGTCTGGTCGTACACCATGAATCGTGCCGTAATATCCGTGGCTACCAGAAAGAGCCCGAGAAGTTTATGGCTGTAGAGTGGGATAAGGTAACCGATCAGGAATTCGTGGCGGAGATTAAGGTGGATATGTTTAACCACCAGGGTGCGCTGGCGAACCTGACCGCCGCCATTAACACGGCGGGATCGAATATTCAGAGCCTGAATACCGAAGAGCGCGATGGCCGCGTCTACAGCGCCTTTATCCGTCTGACTGCTAACGACCGCGTCCATCTGGCAAACATCATGCGCAAAATTCGCGTGATGCCGGATGTGATTAAAGTCCACCGTAACCGTAATTAATGCATGAATGCTCAACGTTTTGCCCGAATTCAGGAAATGCTGGCGCTGCGTCAGCACGATCTCACCGTCTGCATGGAGCAGGTGCACAAGCCGCACAATGTCTCTGCGGTGATCCGCACGGCAGACGCAGTGGGCATTCATGAGGTTCACGCCGTCTGGCCCAGCGTGCGGATGCGCACGATGGTTTCGGCCTCCGCAGGCAGCAACAGCTGGGTAAAAGTTAAAACCCATACGCACATTACGGAAGCGGTACGCCATCTGAAAGATCGCGGCATGCAGGTGCTCGCCACCCATCTTTCAGACAAGGCGGTCGACTTTCGCGCTATCGATTACACCCGCCCGACCTGCATTCTGATGGGTCAGGAAAAAACCGGCATCACCGCCGACGCGCTGGCGCTGGCTGACCAGGATATTATTATTCCGATGGTGGGTATGGTGCAGTCGCTGAATGTCTCTGTGGCCTCGGCGCTGATTCTGTATGAAGCACAGCGCCAGCGACAGAATGCCGGCATGTATCAGCGTAAGCACAGCCTGCTGGATGAAGAAGAGCAGCAGCGTCTGCTGTTTGAAGGCGGCTATCCGGTTCTCGCCCGCGTGGCGAAGCAGAAAGGCCTGCCCTATCCGCAGATCAACATGCAGGGTGGCATCGATGCTGATGCCAGCTGGTGGTCCGCCATGCAAGCCACGGGTCGGAAATGAAAGGCCGGCTGCTGGATGCCATACCGCTCAGTACCCTGACCGGCGTCGGCGCCAGCCAGGCCGCTAAGCTGGCCAGACTCGGCCTGTTTACTATCCAGGATCTGCTGCTGCACCTGCCCCTGCGCTATGAAGATCGCACCCAGCTCTACAAAATTAACGATCTGCTGCCTGGTATCTGGGCCACCATCGAAGGCGAAGTGCTGAACAGCGAAGTCACCTTTGGTCGCCGCCGCATGCTGGTATGCCAGATTGGTGACGGCAGCGGGATTGCCACTCTGCGCTTTTTTAACTTCACCGCCGGCATGAAAAACAGCCTGGCGCCGGGTCGCCGCGTCACCGCTTATGGTGAGATCAAGCGCGGACAGCGCGGCGCCGAAATTATCCATCCTGAATACCGCGTTCAGGGTGAGCAGGGCGGCGTTGAGCTGCAGGAAACCCTGACGCCGGTCTATCCCACCACGGAGGGGATACGTCAGGCCACGCTGCGCAATCTTACCGACCAGGCGCTGACTCTCCTGGAGAGCTGTGCGATCGCTGAGCTGCTGCCGTCAGAGCTGAGCGGCGGGCTGATCAGCTTGCCTGATGCGCTGCGCACGCTGCACCGGCCGCCGCCCGATCTCCGGCTCAGCGAACTGGAAACCGGCCGCCATCCGGCACAGAAGCGATTAATTCTTGAAGAGCTGCTGGCGCATAATCTCAGCATGCTGGCCGTGCGCGCGGGCGCACAGCGTCATCATGCGCTGCCGCTGACCCCCTGCCATACGCTGGTGGACAGGCTGCTGGCCGCGCTGCCTTTCTCTCCGACCGGCGCGCAGCAGCGCGTGGTAAAAGAGATTGAGCGCGATCTGGCTAATGACTATCCGATGCTGCGCCTGGTACAGGGCGATGTCGGCTCCGGTAAAACGCTGGTGGCGGCTCTGGCAGCGCTGAACGTCATTGCCCACGGCAAACAGGTGGCGCTGATGGCGCCGACTGAACTGCTGGCCGAGCAGCACGCTGCAAATTTCCGTCAGTGGTTTGCGCCGCTCGGCATCGAGGTTGGCTGGCTCGCCGGCAAGCAGAAAGGCAAAGCGCGCGAAGCGCAGCAGGCGGCGATCGCCAGTGGTCAGGTGGCGATGGTGGTGGGCACGCACGCGCTGTTTCAGGAGCAGGTGAAGTTCAACGGCATGGCGCTGGTGATTATTGATGAGCAGCACCGCTTTGGTGTGCATCAGCGGCTGGCGCTGTGGGAAAAAGGCGAAGAGCAGGGTTTTCATCCGCATCAGCTCATTATGACCGCGACACCCATTCCGCGCACGCTGGCGATGACCGCCTACGCCGATCTCGACACCTCGACAATCGATGAGCTGCCGCCGGGCCGCACGCCGGTCACAACGGTTGCCATTCCGGACACGCGCCGCAGCGAGATTATTGAACGCGTAAAAAGCGCCTGCCTGGAGGGACGTCAGGCCTACTGGGTCTGCACCCTGATTGATGAATCGGACGTGCTGGAAGCGCAGGCCGCTGAAGCGACCTGGCAGGAGCTGAGCGTGGCATTACCCGATCTGCGCACCGGCCTGGTGCACGGTCGGATGAAGCCCGCAGAGAAGCAGGCGGTAATGGCCGCGTTCAAAGCGAACGAGATCCAGCTGCTTATCGCCACTACCGTTATTGAGGTTGGCGTGGATGTCCCTAACGCCAGCCTGATGATCATCGAAAACCCGGAGCGGCTCGGTCTGGCACAGCTGCATCAGCTGCGTGGACGCGTCGGACGCGGCGCTGTCGCCTCACACTGCGTGCTGCTTTATAAAGCCCCGCTGAGCAAAACCGCTCAGCGTCGCCTGCAGGTACTGCGCGACAGCAACGACGGCTTTGTGATTGCGCAGCACGATCTTGAAATTCGCGGCCCCGGCGAGCTGCTGGGCACGCGGCAGACCGGCAACGCTGAATTCAGGGTCGCTGACCTGCTGCGCGATCAGGCCATGATCCCCGAAGTGCAGCGCGTGGCGCGCCATATCCATCAATATTACCCCGAACAGGCACAGGCGCTGATTGAGCGCTGGTTGCCGGAAACTGAACGCTACAGCCACGCATAGAGGCCGGTTTCAGGCGCGCCCTGCGCGCCCGCTGAAAAATTGTCCAGCCGGTAATTAGCCGCAGCGATGCAAACGATTGCTTTCAGCGGGCAACCGTTTAAAATCGCCACTTTGCTGTTACTGAGAGCCTGTCATGTCTGTTAATCGTGCCGAACCCCTTTCGCCCGCCAGTGCGTCTGCCACGACAAAAAGCGAACTGATTTATCGTCTTGAGGATCGCCCGCCGCTGCCGCAGACGCTGTTTGCCGCCTGTCAGCACCTGCTGGCGATGTTCGTTGCCGTGATCACCCCGGCACTGCTGATCTGCCAGGCGCTGGGGCTACCGGCACAGGATACGCAGCACATCATCAGTATGTCGCTGTTTGCCTCCGGCGTAGCGTCGCTGCTGCAGATCAAAACCTGGGGACCGGTGGGCTCCGGGCTGCTGTCGATTCAGGGCACCAGCTTTAACTTTGTTACGCCGCTGATTATGGGCGGTATGGCGCTGAAGAATGGTGGCGCGGATGTGCCCACCATGATGGCAGCGCTGTTTGGCACGCTGATGGTCGCCTCCTGTACCGAAATGCTGCTGTCGCGCGTGCTGCATCTTGCACGCCGGATTATTACGCCGCTGGTGTCGGGCATCGTAGTGATGATTATCGGTCTCTCACTGATTCAGGTCGGGCTGACCTCAATTGGCGGCGGCTTTGCTGCTATGAACGATCACAGCTTTGGCGCGCCTGGAAATCTGCTGCTGGCAGGTGCCGTGCTGCTGGTGATTATTCTGCTTAACCGTCAGCGCAACCCCTATCTGCGTGTGGCATCGCTGGTGATCGCGATGGCGGTGGGTTATGCACTGGCGTGGGGACTGGATATGCTGCCGGAGAGCGCGGCACCGGTAGAGCAGCCGCTGCTGGCTGTGCCTTCACCGCTCTATTACGGGCTGGGTTTTGACTGGAATCTGCTGATCCCGCTGATGCTGGTCTTTATGGTTACTTCGCTGGAAACCATCGGTGATATCACCGCCACCTCTGACGTTTCAGAACAGCCGGTCAGCGGCCCGCTCTATATGAAGCGCCTGAAAGGGGGCGTACTGGCAAACGGCCTGAACTCCTGCGTCTCTGCCCTGTTTAACACCTTCCCCAACTCCTGTTTTGGTCAGAACAACGGCGTGATCCAGCTGACCGGCGTGGCCAGCCGCTATGTAGGCTTTGTGGTGGCGCTGATGCTGGTGGTTCTCGGGCTGTTTCCGGCGGTCAGCGGCTTTGTTCAGCATATTCCGGAACCGGTGCTGGGCGGGGCCACTATCGTGATGTTCGGCACCATTGCCGCTTCCGGCGTGCGCATTGTATCCCGTGAGCCGCTTAACCGCCGCGCTATCATGATTATTGCGCTATCGCTGGCGGTCGGACTCGGTGTCTCTCAGCAGCCGCTGATCCTGCAGTTTGCGCCAGAGTGGCTGAAAACGCTGCTCTCTTCCGGTATTGCTGCCGGCGGTATTACGGCGATCGTGCTTAATCTTATTTTCCCGCAGGAAAAATAGCGCAGCAGGCAGGCGCCCGCCTGCCTGCTATTTATCCGCATTTTTCGCCAGACGGTTGAGCTGTAACGGTAATTCAGGCATAACAACCACTGACCGGACAACGATCGCGATGGATGAATGCAATGAAATTCCTGGGCAAGTTTTTCCTTACTCTATTACTGCTGATTCTGCTGCTGCTGGTGATCGGTTATGTACTGGTGCAGACACAGTGGGGCGCCGGCTGGTTTAGCCGCTGGGTAAGTGATAAAACTGCGTGGCATCTCTCCGTCAGTAAAATTGAGCACAACTTCTCTTCCCCTTCGCATATCGTGCTGGATAATTTCAGTTTTGGTCACGATGGCCAGCCTGCGGTTGTCGTGGCTAAACGCATCGATCTGGGCCTGGCGATGGTGCAGTTCAGCGACTGGCTTCATTTTGACAGCATTGAAATTCATGAAGGGGAGATCAATCTCGCTAATCAGACGCCATCCACCACGCTGCCCGTTCAGGCCAACCGCCTGCAGCTGCGCAATGTGCGCCTGGAAAGCCCGCGCACCGCGCTGCCGCTCTCTGCCCGCGGCGTCAATGGCGGTATTGTTCCATGGAAACCTGTATCCGCCGATATGCTGGGCAGTGACGCACAGTTTCAGATAAGCGCCGCGCAGCTGACGCTGAACGGGCTGGCCGGTGATAACGTGCTGCTACAGGGCAACGTGGCGCAGCGCCGCCTGCAGCTCACCACGATAGGTGCGGATATCGCCCGGGGATCGGTGACCGGTCGGGCAGAGCGTGACGACCAGGGTAACTGGAGCATTGATCAGCTGCGCCTGAATGATATCCGTCTGCAGACCAGCCAATCGCTGAATGATTTCCTGCGCCCGCTGCTGACGGCCCCTGCGGTCACAATTAACCGTCTGGATGTCACCGACGCCCGGCTGCAGGGACCGGACTGGGCGGTCACCGACCTCGATCTTACGCTGCGGGACATTACCCTGCGCAACGGCGACTGGCAGAGTAACGAAGGCTATCTGGCGATGAATGCCGGCAACTTTATCAATGGCAGCCTGGCGCTGGATGATCCTATCGTTAATGCAGAGTTCTCGCCTGAAGGCGTCAGACTTACGCAGTTCAGCTCCCGCTGGGTTAACGGTATTCTGCGCGCCAGCGGCAGCTGGACGCGCAGCAACCGGCAGCTGACGCTGGACGATCTGGCCGTGGCCGGACTGGAGTATACGCTGCCGCAGAACTGGCGCGAGCGCTGGCAGGCCGCCCTGCCCGCCTGGCTTGACAGCGTGCTGGTGAAGCACGCCACCGCCAATCGTAACCTGATCATCGATATCAACCCGGCGTTTCCTTTCCAGATGACGGCGCTGGACGGCTCTGCGGATAATCTGCTGCTGGCGCGCGCGCATCAGTGGGGGATCTGGTCGGGCAAAGCGAGTCTTAACGCGGCAGAAGCGACCTTTAACCGTACCGATCTGCGTCATCCCTCAATAGCGCTGACGGCAGATGAGCAGCAAATCCAGATAACAGAAATGAGCGCTTTTAACGGCAATGGACTGCTGGAGGCGACGGCAACGGTAGGCCAGAGCGCCGAACGTCCGCTGACGCTGAGCCTGAAGGGCCAGGCGGTGCCGGTCAACGTACTGGAAAACTGGGGCTGGCCAGCGCTGACGCAGAGCGGTGACAGTAATCTGCAGCTGCAGCTTAAGGGGTCACTGCGCGCCGGTACGCCGCTGCGTCCGGGCATTTCGGCAGACCTTTCCGTTACCACGGACGCCGGCTCGCTGCAGCAGAGCATGCGTAACGGGCAGACAGATTAAGAACGGCAGGCCGATCGCGTTGTTGCCGCGCGATCGGCTGCACCATCCTCAGTTTATCAGCGCGCCGGAGCCACCCGCTTCGAGTGGACCATGCTGGTCCGCAGGCAGCACAATATAGACGCCCTCAAATACTGCGCCCGGCTCTTCATTTCCGTACAGCTCAACCTCCAGCTGCACGCGCGCCTTGCGCCCGCGCGCGAGGCGGTCGAGATCGCCGCTCAGCGAGCCGAGATCGGCAGTGGCGCCGGGCCGTCCGCTGATCGGTTTGCTGTAGCGGATATGCGCATCCGCCAGAATGATGGTTCCGCCCAGATGACGTTCGCGCAGCAGCAGCCAGATCAGCCCCCAGCCGGTCAGCGTGGCCAGCGAGAAAAGACTGCCGGCAAACAGCGTATGGTGCGGATTCTGATTGCCGGTCTCCGGCATGGTGGTGACAAATTTCTGCCCGGTATATTGCAGGATGCGCACGCCCATCTTCTCACTCAGGGGAATATGCTCATACCACGCCTGCTGGAGCTGGCCGCACCAGTCGGCGCGATGCAGAATATCATCCAGCGTCACCACCGGTTTGATCATCAGAAAATGGCGCACCGGCGTGGTCTGCGGTGCGGTGATTTCACCCTGATTGATAAAACCCAGCTTGGCAAAAAACTCCACGGCGTCTTCGCGCGCGCTGCAGGTTACGCGCTTGGCGCCTTCCTGTCGCGCCACGGATTCCAGCGTCATCGCCACCAGCGTCCCGAGCCCCTTGCCCTGTACCGACGGGTGCACGGCCAGAAAGCGAATAGCTGCTTCATTCTCTGCGTTGATATAGAGGCGGCCTGCGGCAACCGGCTTGCCCTGCTCATCCACCACCATCTGATGGTGCGCCAGCGCGTCCCAGGCATCCCGCTCTGAGCCCTGCGGCTGGCGCAGCGGCTTGCGCAGCATTTCCCAGCGGAACTGGTAATACATGTCCAGCTCTTCGGCCGTCTGAGGCACTCGAAGATGATACATAAAATGATTCTCCCGTTCGGAGCCAGCGTGGCCGATTGCCTGCCGCCAGGCTGCCGATCTCACACCTGCAACCAGAAAGTGACCGGACCGTCGTTAACCAGTGAAACCTGCATATTGGCCGCAAAGCGACCGCTGGCGGTTGTGATACCGCTGGCCCGGCAGCAGTCGCTGAAGACGTTATAGAGCCGCTCCGCTTCTGCCGGTACGGCATCGCCGGAAAAGGAGGGACGCATGCCCTTACGGGTATCTGCCGCCAGCGTAAACTGCGAAACCACCAGCACGCTGCCGCCAGCCTGGTGCACATTCAGATTCATTTTGTCATTCTCGTCACCGAAAACACGGTAGCCGAGCACTTTATCGCAGAGCCGCCGGGCTTTTTGATCATCATCCTCTTTTTCCACGCCCAGCAGCACCAGCAGTCCGGCGCCAATCTCACCAATGATCTGGTTGTCGACCGCCACGCTGGCGGCACTGACGCGCTGAATTAATGCAATCATGTTTCCTCACGGGATGGTTCATGTTCCTGCAGCTTTAGCTGGCGATAGTCATTCAGGGTGACGGTGACTTCCGCTCCCAGCAAAACAATACACCACGTCCAGTAGACCCACAGAAACAGAATCGGGATAACGGCCAGTACGCCATAAATTAACTGATACGAGGGAAACATCGTAACATAGAGCGCAAAGCCTTTTTTACCCAGCTCAAACAGCAGGCCTGCCACCACCGCCCCGGTGAGCGCATCGCGCCCCGGCACGCGCCGCGTTGGCACCACGCTGTAAAGCAGCCAGAACGCCAGAATGGAGAGCACCAGCGGGAAGATACGCAGCGCCTGGTCGATCAGGCTGGTAACGCCGGTGACATTGACCCAGCGCAGCGACAGCAGATAGGAGCTAATCGCCAGGCTGGCGCCAGCCAGCAGCGGGCCGAGCGTCAGGATCATCCAGTAAACGGCAAACGAATAGATCATCGGACGCGGCGAATTGCTGCGCCAGATGGCGTTCAGCGCGCTGTCAACGGAGTGCATCAGCAGCAGCGCCGTGACAATCAGCCCTACCGCGCCTACCGCCGTCATTTTATTTACGTTAGCGACAAACTGGTCAAGGTAGCGCTGGATCACGTCGCCAGCTGCCGGCATAAAGTTGGTAAAGATAAAATTCTTGAGCTGTACGCTGATGTCGGAAAAAACCGGGAACGCGGCGAACAGCGCGAAGATCACCGCCACCAGCGGCACCAGCGCCAGCAGGGAAACGTAGGCAAGATTCCCCGCCTGCGTGGTCATGTTATCTTCGTCGATGCGCCGCCACAGCAGTTTCAGCCACAAAAAGAACGCATGCGCCCGGTGGCGCAGAGTGTTAGCCATCACATTTACCCACGCGCTGCGAACCAGGCGGGCAGGGTTTTGTGATCTTCCACCAGCACGCTTTCGATTCCCAGCGCGCGCGCCGCATCGATATTCGCCTGATTGTCATCAAAGAAGATGGCCTGGTCCGCCGTGTAACCCTCCTGCGCCAGCACATGGCTGAAAATCCGCGCTTCCGGTTTACGCATGCCGAGCTCCTGCGACATATAGACGCGATCGGCAGCCTGCTGAACTTCCGGATAGTGCGTCGGCCAGAATTCAAAATGCAGCTGGTTGGTGTTGGAAAGGATCACCACGCGTTCGCCGCGGGCGCGAAGCTGGTTCATGATCGCCAGCGTCTCCGGGCGAACGCCGACAAACACGGCCTGCCAGCCGGCGGTAAACTGCTCATAGCTCAGGGCAATATCGAGCTGCTCGCAAAGGCGCTCGGCAAATTCCGGGTCGCTGATCTCGCCCCGTTCATGTTGTTCAAACGCTTCATCCATGCTGAAGCGACTCTGCAGCGTGGCCAGCGGCACACGGCCTAAATCACTCCAGACGCCCAGTACGCGATTGAAGTCGATATCAACAATCACGTTACCCAAATCAAAGATGTACAGCATGACGCCTCTCCTCTGTGCTTCCGGGATCATTCACTCTAGCGGCAAAAAGCGTAGCTGAACAGGGAGCATTCGGGGAAAAAGGCGGGCAACAGAAACAAAAAAGCCCCGCAGTGCGGGGCCTGATAACAGAACGTATCGTTTACTCTTTACCGCCGCGAGACGCGCGTTTGCGATCGTTCTCGGTCAGGTGACGTTTACGGATACGGACTGACTGTGGCGTAACTTCAACCAGTTCGTCATCATCGATGAACTCGATCGCCTGCTCCAGCGTCATTTTCTGTGGCGGAACCAGCGTCGTCGCCTCATCGGTACCTGACGCACGCATGTTGGTCAGTTTCTTACCGGTCAGACAGTTTACCGTCAGGTCGTTAGAGCGGCTGTGAATACCGATGATCTGGCCTTCATAAACCTCTGCACCGTGACCCAGGAACAGCTTACCGCGATCCTGCAGACCAAACAGAGCAAACGCAACGGCTTTACCCTGACCGTTAGAGATCAGAACGCCGTTCTGACGCTGACCAACTTCGCCCGGACGCACGTCGTCGTAGTGGCTGAAAGTCGAGTAGAGCAGACCGGTACCGGAGGTCATGGTCATGAATTCGTTACGGAAGCCGATCAGACCACGGCTTGGGATCACGTAGTCGAGACGTACGCGGCCTTTGCCATCCGGATCCATGTTTTTCATGTCGCCTTTACGCTCACCCATCGCCTGCATCACTGAGCCCTGGTGGGTCTCTTCGATATCGAGGGTAACGTTCTCAAACGGCTCCTGCTTGCGGCCTTCATGCTCACGGAAGATAACTTTCGGACGGGATACCGCCAGCTCAAAGCCTTCACGACGCATGTTTTCGATCAGAACGGAAAGGTGCAGCTCACCACGACCTGATACGCGGAATGCATCAGCATCTTCGGTCTCTTCAACGCGCAGTGCAACGTTGTGTACCAGCTCTTTGTTCAGGCGATCCAGGATCTGACGTGAAGTAACGTATTTACCTTCTTTACCGCAGAACGGTGAGGTATTGACGTTAAAGAACATGGTTACGGTAGGCTCATCTACGCTCAGCGCCGGCAGCGCCTCTACATTCTGCGTGTCGCAGATGGTATCGGAGATGTTCAGTTCACCCAGACCGGTAACGGCAATGATGTCGCCCGCTTCTGCCAGATCGCTGTCAATACGCTCCAGACCCAGATGCGTCAGCACTTTACCCACTTTCGCGTTGCGGGTTTTGCCTTCGCTATCAATCACAGTAACCTGCTGGTTCGGCTTGATTTTACCGCGCTTGATGCGGCCAATACCGATAACGCCCAGGTAGTTGTTGTAGTCCAGCTGAGAGATCTGCATCTGCAGCGGCGCATCAGCTTCAACCTGCGGCGGAGAAACGTGATCGACGATTGCCTGATACAGCGGAGTCATGTCCTCAGCCATATCAGTGTGTTCCAGACCTGCAATACCATTCAGCGCTGACGCATAAATGATAGGGAAGTCCAGCTGCTCGTCAGTCGCGTCGAGGTTAACGAACAGGTCGAATACCTGGTCTACAACCCAGTCAGGACGCGCGCCTGGACGGTCAATTTTGTTGATAACAACAATAGGTTTCAGACCGTGAGCAAAGGCTTTCTTGGTTACGAAGCGGGTTTGCGGCATAGGGCCATCCATCGCATCAACAACCAGCAGCACCGAATCCACCATGGACATGACGCGCTCTACTTCACCACCGAAGTCGGCGTGTCCCGGGGTATCAACGATGTTGATACGGTAGTCGTTCCATTTGATGGCGGTGTTTTTTGCGAGGATGGTAATTCCACGCTCTTTTTCCAAATCATTGGAATCCATCACACGTTCAGTCGCTTCGGTACGAGCGTCAAAAGTACCAGACTGTTGCAGCAGTTTGTCGACCAGGGTGGTTTTTCCATGGTCAACGTGCGCGATGATGGCGATGTTACGCAAATTTTCGATCACAGCTTTGCCTCAGGCATTATAGAAATAACGCGGTATTGTACACGGATTAAGCGGAATACTGAACATGATCACAGTTTTCCCGACAATATTCTCACGCTGCTGGTTTTTAGCACCATTAGCGGTGCAAATATCTGCACTCTGCTGGCTTTATGCACCATTTTAGTGCCATCAGCGCACCGTTTTGCACCATAATAAAGCAATGCGTCTGTTCTGGTGCAGCTGCTGATGCACCGCAGCGCGCCGCACAGCGCTATTTATTGCGCTTAAAAAAAGTTGGCACAGAATTCGCTTTATCTTTTTTAAGTGCAAACGACAGTGGCCTGATGGCTGAATAGCTTGCCGGGATCTTAGTCAGGGGTGGTCAGTAGTCGTGACACATTCCAGGCATTTTGAGTTCTCTCACCACGACAACAGATGACCATTTCCAGGAGAGTTGAGTATGTCCGCTGAACACGTTCTCTCGATGATGAACGAGCATGAAGTTAAGTTCGTCGATCTGCGTTTTACCGATACTAAAGGTAAAGAACAGCACGTCACCATTCCTGCTCATCAGGTTAACGCAGACTTCTTTGAAGAAGGCAAAATGTTCGATGGTTCATCCATCGGTGGCTGGAAAGGCATTAACGAATCAGACATGGTGCTGATGCCGGATGCCACCACTGCGGTGATGGACCCGTTCTTCGAAGACCCGACCCTCATCATCCGGTGTGACATCCTCGAGCCAGGCACGCTGCAGGGTTACGATCGCGATCCGCGCTCCATCGCCAAGCGCGCTGAAGAGTACCTGCGCGCTTCCGGTATTGCTGACACCGTGCTGTTCGGACCTGAGCCAGAGTTTTTCCTGTTTGACGATATCCGTTTCGGTTCATCGACTTCAGGTTCACACGTCGCTATCGATGATATTGAAGCGTGCTGGAACACTGGCAAAGCGTACGAAGGCGGCAACAAAGGCCACCGTCCGGGTCTGAAAGGCGGCTACTTCCCGGTACCACCGGTTGACTCCTCTCAGGATATCCGTTCTGCCATGTGTCTGACCATGGAGCAGATGGGTCTGGTTGTAGAAGCACATCACCACGAAGTGGCAACCGCTGGTCAGAACGAAGTGGCAACCCGCTTCAACACCATGACCAAAAAAGCGGATGAAATTCAGATTTATAAGTATGTCGTGCACAACGTTGCGCACGCCTACGGCAAGACCGCAACCTTTATGCCAAAACCGATGTTTGGTGACAACGGATCCGGTATGCACTGCCATATGTCACTCTCTAAAGGTGGCGTAAACCTGTTCTCTGGCGATAAGTACGGCGGCCTCTCTGAAACCGCGCTGTTCTACATCGGCGGTGTGATCAAGCACGCTAAAGCGATTAACGCCCTGGCTAACCCAACCACCAACTCCTACAAGCGTCTGGTGCCGGGTTATGAAGCGCCGGTTATGCTCGCTTACTCCGCGCGTAACCGCTCAGCCTCCATCCGTATTCCGGTGGTTGCCAGCCCGAAAGCCCGCCGTATTGAAGCGCGCTTCCCGGATCCAGCGGCTAACCCATACCTGGCGTTTACTGCGCTGCTGATGGCTGGCCTCGACGGTATCATCAATAAAATCCATCCTGGCGATGCGATGGACAAAAATCTCTACGATCTGCCGCCGGAAGAAGAAGCGGAGATCCCGAAAGTAGCCGGTTCTCTGGAAGAAGCACTGAACGCGCTGAATGAAGATCGCGAGTTCCTGACCCGCGGCGGCGTATTCACTGATGACGCTATCGATGCTTATATCGAACTGCGCAAGCCAGATGTTGATCGCGTTCGCATGACGCCACACCCGGTTGAATTTGAACTCTACTACAGCGTTTAAATGGCCATTCACCTCTTTTGTCCGCCAGGCCGGGCAAAAGAGGACAACGTTTTTTTGTTGCCGTGGAAACTTTAGCCCATCTCCGGATGGGTTTTTTTCACCGCAAAATTGCCGTTATCGGGGAGTTTTCCATCCCAAAACGCTATAGTGCACCCATTTGGTGCAGAGGATCGTGGTATGGTTGCTGGCTCACTGCCCGACGCAGGGCAGATTCTCAACTCCCTGATAAACAGTATTCTGCTGGTCGATGACGGGCTGGTGATCCACTATGCCAATCCGGCTGCGCAGCAGCTGCTGGCGCAGAGTTCGCGTAAGCTGTTCGGTACGCCGCTGCCGGAGCTGACCGGCTACTTTTCGCTCAATCTTGACGTGATGCGCGAGAGCCTGGCCGCAGGCCAGGGCTTTACCGACAGCGAAGTCACGCTGGTGGTCGATGGACGCGCGCACATCATGTCGCTGACCGCGCAGCGTCTGCCGGACGGCCTGATCCTGCTGGAGATGGCGCCGATGGACAATCAGCGCCGGCTCAGCCAGGAGCAGATCCAGCATGCTCAGCAGGTTGCCGCACGCGATTTAGTGCGCGGCCTGGCGCATGAGATTAAAAACCCGCTTGGCGGCCTGCGCGGCGCGGCACAGCTGCTGTCGCGCGCGCTACCTGACCCGTCGCTGAACGAATACACCAACGTTATCATCGAGCAGGCAGACCGGCTGCGCAACCTGGTCGATCGTCTGCTGGGCCCGCAGCAGCCGGGGCTGCACGTTACGCAGAGCATTCATCAGGTGGCGGAGCGCGTGGTCAAGCTGGTCTCGATGGAGCTGCCGGACAACATAACGCTGGTACGCGACTACGATCCCAGCCTGCCGGAGCTGCCGCACGATCCTGACCAGATTGAACAGGTGCTGCTTAACGTCGTACGCAATGCGCTGCAGGCGCTCGGCGTAGAGGGCGGTACCATCGTGCTGCGTACGCGTACCGCTTTTCAGCTGACGCTGCACGGCACGCGCTACCGGCTGGTGGCACGTATTGATGTGGAAGATAACGGGCCGGGCATACCGGCACAGCTGCAGGATACGCTGTTCTATCCCATGGTCAGCGGACGCGAAGGGGGTACCGGTCTCGGACTCTCTATCGCCCGCAGCCTGATCGATCAGCACTCCGGAAAAATTGAATTTAACAGTTGGCCAGGTCACACCGAGTTTTCGGTCTACCTGCCCATTCGCCAGTGAGGTTTCTATGCAACGAGGGATAGTCTGGATCGTCGATGACGATAGCTCCATCCGCTGGGTGCTTGAACGCGCGCTCACTGGAGCCGGTTTAAGCTGCGCGACGTTTGACAGCGCCAGTGAGGTGCTGGATGCACTCGCCAGCAAAACCCCGGACGTACTATTGTCAGATATTCGCATGCCGGGCATGGATGGCCTGGCGCTACTGAAGCAGATCAAGCAGCGTCATCCGATGCTGCCGGTCATCATTATGACGGCGCACTCCGATCTTGATGCCGCCGTCAGTGCCTATCAGCAGGGCGCATTTGATTATCTGCCCAAGCCGTTTGATATCGATGAGGCGGTAGCGCTGGTCGAGCGCGCCATCAGCCACTATCAGGAGCAGCAGCAGCCGCGCAATCAGCCCGTCAGCGGCCCGACAACCGACATCATCGGCGAAGCGCCGGCGATGCAGGATGTGTTCCGTATTATTGGCCGTCTGTCACGCTCCTCCATCAGCGTGCTGATTAACGGTGAGTCGGGAACCGGTAAAGAGCTGGTCGCGCATGCGCTGCACCGCCACAGCCCGCGCGCCAAGGCGCCTTTTATCGCGCTGAATATGGCGGCGATCCCGAAAGACCTGATTGAATCTGAACTGTTCGGGCATGAAAAAGGCGCGTTTACCGGCGCCAATCAGATCCGTCAGGGGCGCTTTGAACAGGCTGATGGCGGCACACTGTTTCTTGATGAGATTGGCGATATGCCGCTGGATGTGCAGACGCGTCTGCTGCGCGTGCTGGCAGACGGTCAGTTCTATCGCGTGGGCGGCTACGCGCCGGTAAAAGTGGACGTGCGCATTATTGCCGCCACGCATCAGAACCTTGAGCTGCGCGTGCAGGAAGGCAAATTCCGTGAGGATCTGTTCCACCGCCTCAATGTCATTCGGGTACATCTTCCGCCGCTGCGTGAGCGCCGCGAAGATATTCCGCGTCTGGCACGCTACTTCCTGCAGGTTGCCGCACGCGAGCTGGGCGTTGAGGCTAAAATCCTGCATCCGGAAACGGAAACGGCGCTGACCCGCCTGCACTGGTCGGGCAACGTGCGCCAGCTGGAGAACACCTGCCGCTGGCTGACGGTCATGGCCGCCGGTCAGGAAGTGCTGATTCAGGATCTGCCGCCGGAGCTGTTTGAATCCGTCACGCCTGACAGTCCGGTGCAGTCGCTGCCGGACAGCTGGGCCACGCTGCTGGCGCAGTGGGCCGATCGCGCGCTGCGTTCCGGTCATCAGAACCTGTTATCTGAAGCGCAGCCGGAGATGGAGCGTACGCTGCTGACCACGGCGCTGCGTCACACCCAGGGGCATAAACAGGAAGCGGCACGCCTGCTTGGCTGGGGGCGCAATACGCTGACGCGCAAACTTAAAGAGCTGGGCATGGAGTAACGCTGCGACATCAGCGGCGCTTCTGCTGATTTTTTGCACGCACAGGCTGTACAGACCGTTACCGGTGAGTATGATATTCGCGGTAATCGGGAGAGAAGTATCATGCTGCAATCTGTCATGCTGACAATAGCGCATAATCTGGCAGCCATTGGCAGCGCGGTGGCCCATTCGCCGCAGACTGCGCTGGCTGCTGTGGTATGCGCCATTACGGCGAGCCTGTTCAGTTAATAGCAAGGGAGCGTATGCTCCCTTTGTTATTCAGATGATCCGGGAATAGTGCTGCTGGCGGCTTTTCTGCCGCAGGTAGCGATCGAAACACATGCAGACAGAGCGGATCAGCAGACGACCGCGTCCGGTCGCCGTTATACGCCGCCTCTCATAGCAAACCAGCCCCTCCGCCACCAGCGGAGCCAGCTGTGCCAGATCGTCGGCAAAATAGTCCTCAAACACGATCGGCCACTGCGCCTCCACGGCGGCAAAATCGAGCGTGAAGTTGCAGATAAGCTGTTTAATCACCTCACGCCGCAGACGATCGTCCTCCGTCAGCGTTAATCCGCGCCACAGCGCGCTACCCTGCTGTTCCACCCCTGCATACCACTCATTCAGCGCTTTCCGGTTCTGCGCATAGCTGTCGCCCAGCATGCTGATGGCAGATACGCCCAGCCCCAGCAGATCGCTCTCACCGTGCGTGGTGTAGCCCTGAAAATTGCGGTGCAGCAGACCGCTGCGCTGTGCGATCGCCAGGTCATCATCCGGCCGGGCGAAGTGGTCCATCCCGATAAACCGGTAACCTGCGGCGGTCAGTGTGGCAATGCTCTGCTGCAGGATCAGCAGCTTTTGCGCGCCGTCGGGCAGGTCTGCTGCTTTGATTTTGCGCTGTGCCGCAAACAGCGCCGGCATATGCGCATAGCTGAACAGGCTCAGACGGTCGGGAGCGAGCGCGATCACCCGCTGCAGCGTCAGCGCAAACCGTTCCGCACTCTGCAGCGGCAGACCGTAGATCAGATCGAAACTGACCGAACGAAAACCCTGTTCGCGCGCGCGCTTTACCAGCGCACCAATGGCCGCTTCATCCTGTATCCGGTTAATGCGCGCCTGCACCGCCCGATCAAAATCCTGGATCCCGATGCTCAGACGGTTGAACCCTTCCGTCCGCAGATGATCGATCGTGGCTGGCGCGATCTCACGCGGATCGATTTCGATCGACATTTCAGCATCATCCGTTATCGCGAAGTGATGCCGCAGCAGCGCCATCAGCCGGCTTATCTGCGCTCCGTCAAGAAAGGTCGGCGTGCCACCGCCCCAGTGCAGCTGTGTCACCCGGCGACCGGCAAACAGCGGAGCACGACAGGCAATCTCCTGCGCCAGCGCATTCAGATAGCGATCAGCTTTTTGCCGCTGGCGCGTCACTATTTTATTGCAGCCGCAGAAGTAACACAGTTTGTGGCAGAACGGGATATGCACGTAAAGAGAGAGCGGCCGGTGAGGATAACGGGTAGCAGCCTGCTCAAAATCTGCGGCGCGAAAAGTTTCGCTGAATTCCGGCGCGGTAGGATAGGAGGTATAACGCGGGCCTGAGCCGCTGTATTTCTCCACCAGCTGCTGATCCCATTCTATCTGCTGCGCGGTCATGCTTACCTCTTTCGGTGGCGTGTGGTCCGGAAAGGTCGCGCAGAAGGGTCAGTGAAGCGGTGAAGAGAACGCCGCCGTAAACGCGACTTCAGGCGCGACAGGCGGCGTAGTTTAAACAATAACCAGAGGATATAACATGTGAGCAGCAGCGCTAAAATTGATCCAGGCCAAAACATTGTCGAATACCTGTTCAGCGCGGCATGCGATACGGCGCATGCCGTCCGGTAACGGGATTACTGCCCTTTCAGCAGGCGCATCATATCTTCTTCAGCCTGTTCATCTTCGGCGTCATCATCCAGCGCGATCCCCAGCGTTTCCATCAGCTCATCGATGCGGTCCAGCGTCTCATCCAGCCACGCCTGGTCTTCACCGCTCAGCGTCTCGCCTTTTTCCAGGCGATCGAGCAGCGTGTCGAGACGTTCATCGTTCTCCAGCTTCGCCAGCTCCTCTTCAGGCGTCAGGCGTACTTTCTGCGCTTTCGCTTTGGGCTGAGGTGCCGCTTTTGTCACGGGCTGCGTTTTGCCGTCAGCCACCAGCGCCACCGGTTTTTTGCTGCCAATGCGGGCATCGCTGCTTTTTTTAGTCTGTGCGCTGCCGCTGCTCTGCGCCGTCGGGCTGGTGCGGCTGCCCGATTTATGGCCGCTATGCTTTTTATCGCGTTTACGATCGCGCGCTTCCTGATTCAGTTCTTCACGCGATTTACGTTTGGCTTTAGCAGCGGGTTTGCCACGCTGGGCGGGTGCAGGTTGCTTCATGATGTCCGGTCTCAGTGATGCCTGGTGAGTTCAGTATAGAATTGCGGCGAAATCTAGCAGAAAGCAGACAAAGAAAAAAGGCGATAGCTTTTGCTATCGCCTTATTTCGCACCTTCGTACGAAGGAAACTCTGAATAAATCCTTTACGGCTCTCAACGTCCCGGTCGCTCCGTCGCCATATCGCTCCTGCGAGTAATCCCTGTCCATTCCCGATTCCTGCCTGAATCGTACTCCTGCCATGCTCCTGGTCTTCCGGACACTCCTGAGCGCATCATCCTGATGGGTGCTGCCTTGCACTGACACCAAATGTAGACGAAAGTGCCAAATCAACAAGTAAGATCTCGCTCTTTTTTAAAGGGAAAAGAGCAAAATAATGCGCAATTCATTGTATTATAATAATAAAAAAATATTGAACTTTTTATTTTTAAGCTAAAACTGGCAGCAAAAATCGGCGATCTCTTACACGATTTGTCAGGGCTACGGCTGTCGGGTACTTTTGCGCCATAACAGGTATAATCAGCGCCATTAGTCCGTATCTATCAGCTGGAGTCTATTTTGTCTGCTTTGAATTATCACATCACTCACTTCATGCTCAGTGCGCCAGATATCCGTCATCTGCCGGCCGACACGGGTATTGAAGTAGCCTTTGCCGGGCGCTCAAATGCAGGCAAATCCAGTGCGCTTAATACCCTGACCAACCAGAAAAGTCTGGCGCGCACCAGTAAAACGCCGGGGCGCACTCAGCTTATCAACCTGTTTGAAGTGGTTGAAGGCAAACGTCTGGTGGATCTGCCCGGCTACGGCTATGCCGAAGTGCCTGAGGAGATGAAACGTAAATGGCAGCGTGCGCTGGCAGAGTATCTGCAGAAGCGGCAGGCGCTGAAAGGGCTGGTGGTGCTGATGGATATTCGCCATCCGCTTAAAGATCTCGATCAGCAGATGATTGAGTGGGCCGTAAGCAGCAATATTCCGGTACTGGTGCTGCTGACCAAAGCGGACAAGCTCGCCTCTGGCGCACGTAAAGCGCAGCTCAACATGGTGCGCGAAGCCGCGCTGGGCTTTATGGGCGACGTGCAGGTTGAGATGTTCTCTTCGCTGAAAAAGCTGGGCGTGGACAAGGTGCGTCAGAAACTGGATACCTGGTTCAGCGAACTTGAGCCGGCCCGTGAAGGTGACGCAGATAACCAGCCGGCTGAGTAACGGCAGCGTTGCCGGGTGAAAAAAGCCCAATAAAAAACGCCCCAGTCATAACTGACTGGGGCGGCTAAATATTCAGCCAAATCCGATTACGTGAAGTAAAAGGTCTGAAAGATAGAACATCTTACCTCTGTACCCTACGCGACGAACTTTACCTGATTTTTTCTGACCGACAAAGGATTTTTTGTGATCCAATTTCAGCTTTTGACATAATTTTTACCAGCTCCGTCACACTTTCGCACAGCGGCTGTAGTTTAATTTCCAAAAAAATGTTTAACAGGCAGCGAGTTAGATCAGTGCGCCTGATCCCAGTTATCACCGACACCCACTTCCACCAGCAACGGTACATCCAGCGACATACTGCTCTCCATCAGCTGACGGATTTTCTCGCTGGCGCTCTCTACCGCGTCTTTGTGGATCTCAAATACCAGTTCATCGTGTACCTGCATGATCATCTTCACATCATCACTGTTCTGCTGCTGCAGCCAGCCATCCACGGCAATCATCGCCCGCTTGATGATATCCGCTGCAGTGCCCTGCATCGGCGCATTAATGGCCGCCCGCTCAGCGGCTTTGCGGCGGATAGCGTTGCTGGATTTGATATCCGGCAGCCACAGACGACGCCCGTCCAGCGTCTCTACGTAACCTTTAGACGCCGCCTGATCGCGGGTCTTTTCCATATAGCGCAGTACGCCCGGATAGCGTTCGAAGTAGAGATCCATATATTTCTTCGCTTCACCGGCACCGATGTTCAGCTGACGCGAGAGGCCAAACGCACTCATGCCGTAAATCAGGCCGAAGTTAATCGCTTTGGCACTGCGGCGCTGCTCAGCTGAGACCTTTTCCAGCGGGGAACCAAACACTTCCGCTGCCGTAGCGCGGTGAATATCTTCTCCCTGCGCAAAGGCCTCCAGCAGACCTTTATCCTGCGACAGATGCGCCATGATGCGCAGCTCAATCTGAGAATAGTCCGCAGCAACAATGCGTTTATCTGCACCGGCGATAAAGGCCTGACGGATCCGGCGCCCTTCTTCGTTGCGAACCGGAATGTTCTGCAGGTTCGGATCGGTCGAGGATAGCCGGCCGGTCGCCGTGACCGCCTGATGATAAGAGGTGTGAACGCGTCCTGAGACCGGATTAATCATCTGCGGCAGTTTATCAGTGTAAGTAGATTTCAGCTTCGACAGCCCGCGATGTTCCAGGATGACTTTTGGCAGCGGATAATCAAGCGCCAGCTCGGCCAGTACTTCTTCACTGGTTGACGGCGCGCCGCCCGGTGTCTTTTTCGTAGGCTTAATGCCCTGCTTTTCAAACAGGATGGTTTGCAGCTGTTTGGTGGAGGAGAGATTAAACGGCTCTCCCGCCAGTTCATGCGCCTTCAGTTCCAGCTCAGAGAGGCGGGTTGTCAGCTCCTGCGAATGTCTGGCGAGGATGTTCTGATCGATAAGCACGCCGTTACGCTCAATGCGCGAAATCACCGTAACCAGAGGCATTTCGATATCGGTAAAGACCTGTTTCGGGCCCGCTTCCTGCTCCAGTTTTGGCCACATCTGCTGATGCAGCTGCAGCGTCACATCGGCATCTTCTGCCGCATAGTGTGCCGCCTGTTCCAGCGCGATTTGGTTAAACGTGAGCTGATTTTTACCTTTGCCGGCGATCTCTGTGAACGTGACCGTCTTGTGATTCAGCCAGCGCGCAGAGAGGCTATCCATATCATGCTTGCCGCCAACGCTGTTCAGGCAGTAGGACTCCAGCATGGTGTCAAACCGGATGCCGCGCAGCTCAATACCGTAATTTTTCAGCACGCCGCGATCGTATTTCAGGTTCTGCCCCACTTTCGCCGCGCGTTCATCCTCCAGCAACGGCTTTAATTTCGTCAGCACGTCAGTGCGATCGAGCTGATCGGGTGCGTCCAGATAGTCATGCGCAACCGGCAGGTAGGCAGCCTCCCCTGGGGCGACAGCAAACGCGATACCGACAATGGTGGCGCTAAGCGTATCGAGTGAATCCGTTTCGAGATCGAATGCAAACACTTCAGCCTGCTTCAGCTTATCGAGCCAGGTGCTAAAGGTTGCCTCATCAAGGATAGTGACATACCCGTCCGCGGAGAGCACGCTGGTAGCTTCCGCAGCCTCAGGCTCATCAGCCAGAGCGCTCTGCGCCTGCACATTACTCTTTTTACCCTGCAGCCACTTACCTTCCTGCAGATCGGCCTGCCAGCGCCGGAATTCAAAGCGGGCAAACAGCGTCTGCAGCGTCTCAACGTCAGGCTGGTTTACCGTCAGTTGATCGTAACTGACCTCCAGTGGCACATCGGTTTTAATGGTCGCCAGCTGGTAAGAGAGAAAGGCCACATCGCGGTTCTGTTCGAGTTTAGCCGCCATGGTTTTCGCGCCGCGGAATGACAGACCGGACACTTTATCGAGATTGTCATAAATGGCGTGCATACCACCCAGCCCCTGCAGCAGCGCCTGTGCGGTCTTCTCTCCCACGCCGGGTACGCCGGGAATGTTATCGGAGCTGTCGCCCATCATCGCCAGAAAATCGATGATCAGTGCCGGCGGCACACCATATTTCTCTTCAACCTCTTCCGGTCCCAGTACGGTATTGCTCATGGTATTGATCAGTGTGATCTCTGGCGTGACCAGCTGCGCCATATCTTTATCACCGGTACTGATCAGTACGCTGCGCCCCTGTTTGCCCGCTTCCAGTGCCAGCGTACCGATAACATCGTCTGCCTCCACGCCCGATACAGCCAGCAGCGGCAGCCCCATCGCTTTTACCATCTCATGCAGCGGTGCTATCTGCGCACGCAGATCGTCAGGCATCGGCGGACGATGAGATTTGTAGTGTTCAAACAGTTCGTCGCGGAAGGTTTTTCCTTTCGCATCGAAGACCACAGCCACATGGCTGGGCTGATACTGCATCAACAGACTTTTCAGCATGTTGAGCACACCATACATCGCGCCGGTAGGTTCGCCCGCGCTGTTGGTCAGTGGCGGAAAGGCATGATATGCACGGTAGAGATAAGAGGATCCGTCTACCAGAATCAGGGGATTTTCTGCGATTTTCGCCATAGTGTTAAGGTTTCTTCGTTGCGAGATTCAGGCTTATAAGGATGCCACAACCTGAGAAAAATGTTGAATGAACACGGGAGAGAGGCGCTTTTTTTCACGGTTATCAAACGTGGATCGCAACGATCTTTCTGTGGATAACTTTGTGCGCAAATTTCATAAGGCGCTATTTTTTTAGCATGAGAAAAATAATAAGCAGATAATAACTATTTATTTACAAGAGGTTAATAAGTTGCCGTGACGCAGAACGCGATTTTGAAAACGCGATCGTCCATGTGGATATCACTACAGAGTGCAGACAGGAAAAAGAATAAATGAGGGTGAAGAAATAAAAAACGCTGGCGTTGCCAGCGTTTAAGGGTGGCGCGTTACTGCTTTTCAGCCAGGAACTTAACCACGTTGGCATAATCGGCGACAAAATTCTCCATAGAGCTGGTGTCGAGACCGCCGTTATTGACCATATATTTGCCGTTGACGAAAATAGCCGGAACGCCCTGCAGATTGACATCAGAAGCCGCTTTCTGCTGCTGCGCAACCAGCGCTTTCACCGCAAAGCTGTTCCAGGCAGCGTCATAATCGCCAGCTGAGATCCCTGCTGCTTTAATAAAGGTTTCTTTCAGGCTAGCCGGATCGGTGATGGTTTGCGTTTTCTGAATGCCATCAAAAATCGGTGCGGTAACTTTGCTTTCCACGCCCAGTGCCATGGCCACTGCCCAGGCATGCGTGACCACCGGGCCTAAATCGCCGCCGAGAAAATCGACGTGATATTTTGTCACTTTGGTCTCAGCCGGCAGGTTCTTCTTCACCGCGTCGCTGACGTGATAAACACGTTCAAACTGATAGCAGTGCGGGCAGAAAAAGGAGAAGAACTCCATGACCTGCGGTTCACCTGCCACCGGTTTCTGCAGCGTGACATACTGTTTACCGTCGGTGAACTGCGCCGCTGATACGCTAAATGCCAGCAGCATTCCCGCCAGCGCAAGCCAGATTTTTTTCATTGTTAACCTATCTCCTGAGTACGTTATTAAAATTGCGGACCAAGCCGTAATGGGGGTTCGTGCAACAGTCGCTCCTGCTCAATCAGGAGGGCAATCTGCCGGCGCCAGAAATCCTCGTCAGTCATCCAGGGAAACGCACGCGGAAAAGCGGGATCCTGCCAGCGGCGTACGACCCAGGCCAGATAATAAACCATGCGCATGGCGCGTAAAGACTCAATCAGTGTCAATTCATGTAAATCGAAATCACCGAACTCGTTATACGCCTCTATCAGGATATCCCACTGAATGCGCTGCTCCTGCCGGTCGCCGTTTATCAGCATCCAGAGATCCTGCACGGCCGGACCGGTGCGCGCGTCATCCAGATCAACAAACATCGGGCCGTCGCGCCACAAAATATTGCCCGGATGACAGTCACCGTGCAGGCGCAGCGGCTGCCACTTTGTATGCCAGCTCTGCTGCAGCGTGATAAAAAGGCTATCCAGCGCCTTCAGTAAGCTCTCTTTAAGCCTTGCTGGCACCAGCTCGCTGTGCGCCAGCGTCTGCTGTGGCTGCAGGATATACTCCTCAAGACCCAGCGTCGGACGCCGGACAAAAGGTTTACGGCAGCCGGTCTGATGCATGCGGCCGAGGAAACGTCCTGTCCACTCCATCTGTTCTTCGTTATCCGTTTCATACTGACGACCGCCAACGCTGGGAAACACGGCAAACATAAATCCGGCATGCTGGTTAAGCGTGCTGCCCTGTAGCGTAAGCGGTGCCGCTACCGGCACGTCGTCATTCAGCAGATCCAGCGACAGCGCATGCTCTTCAAGGATCTGTTCCCGGCTCCAGCGCTGCGGACGATAGAACTTAGCGACGTAGCGCCGGTTTTCATCATCGCTGAACTGGTAAACGCGGTTTTCGTAGCTGTTCAGTGCCGTTAAGCCTGACTCCACCCGCAGCCCGGTATCCCATAAAGCATCGAGGATGGCATCCGGATCCAGCGTATGAAAATTAAAGGCAGCGTCGTTCATTTTCGGCCCTGTATGTTACCTTTGCAGTAGATGCGCAAGGATAGCACTACTCGTCAGCCTTGATCACACCGCGTGCGCGTAACAGTGCCGTTTTAAAGTCTGCTTCGTAATCTTTTCTGATACCGGGTATTTCTGTCGTGCTGTCGGCATCACGCATTTTGAGATGGTAAATCAATATGTCGTCGCGTAATTCACTTAACGGGCCATGAAAGCCCGCCTCCTGCGCCAGCTTGTGTAAAAAGGCCAGCAGGTGACATTCTGGCTCCTGCTGCCAGGCAGGCTGCAGAAGCGCAATCAGTTCGTTAAGACGATGGTTTTTCATAGCGGATCCCTCATCACACTGCTTTACACTGCACGGGTTCATTAAAGGAGACAACCATGCCCGTATTTACCGGCGTTATTCTGGCAGGCGGCCAGGGTAGTCGTATGGGAGGCCGTGATAAGGGGCTGGTGCAGCTGCACAATCAGCCTCTTTATCAGCATGTTCTGCAGCGACTGCAGCCACAGGTAGATAGTGTGCTGATCAGCGCTAACCGGCACCTTGATCAATATCAGTTAAGCGGCTGTAAGGTGATAACCGACACATTACCTGACTGGCCCGGACCGCTGGCAGGTATGCTGAGCGGGTTACGCCATAGCCAGAGTGAGTGGGTCGTTTTCTGCGCCTGTGATACACCCTATATACCTCAGGATTTCGTTCTGCGGCTGTGGCAACAGCGCGCAGAAGCGCCGGCGGTCTGGGTCAGGTCAGCCATGCGCGATCATCCGGTGCTGGCTCTGCTTAACCGGGCGCTGGCTGATGAACTCGCCGTGTATCTCGCACGCGGCGAACGGCGTCTGATGCAGTTTTTGCGCGCCAGCGGCGGTCACGCAGTGCTGTTTGAGGAGGATGAGAGGGTATTTCGCAATATTAATACCGCAGACGATCTGGCACAGGAGCAGGGAGAATAATGGACGTACCTTTACTCGCCATTGCCGCGTGGAGCGGTACCGGCAAGACCACACTGCTTAAATCACTGATACCGCTGTTAAAACAGCGCGGTGTGCGGACCGGTTTGATCAAACATTCTCATCATCAGCTGGAGATCGATACGCCAGGCAAGGACAGCTACGTTTTACGTAAAGCGGGCGCCGATCAGGTGATGGTTGCCAGCGAGCGGCGCTGGGCGCTGATGTGTGAAACGCCTGATGAACCCGCCTCTCTGCAACATCTGGCAGCACAGATGAACAGCGCAGCGCTGGATCTGATACTGGTTGAAGGATTCAGGGATGAGAAAGTGACAAAAATTGCACTGTGGCGGCGTGGTGTAAAAGGTGAGGCAGAAGAGTTGCTGGATGAATATGTTATTGCCGTAGCCAGCGATGAAGCACTGGCGCTGGATCTGCCGCTGCTGGATATCAATCAGCCTGATCACGTCGCAGACTTTATCGTCAGCTGGCTGAAAAAAGGTTAGCTTTTACGCATTTCTGAGCTTTCTGCGGACGTAAAAAAGCCCTGAACGCGTGTTCAGGGCTCTCTTACTTG